>DGTH01000006.1 GCA_002393705.1 Prevotella sp. UBA4341
CGCAGGTTCGAGTCCTGTCACCTCGACTTTATTTACCAAAAGGATGACCGTTGGTTTTTGCTGAACCAGCGGTCTTTTTATTATAAAGGTAAGCCACAGCAGCGCCTGACAGGTTGTGCCACACGCTGAATATAGCACCGGGTATGGTGGCTAACGGATAGGCTGCAAAATGAATGGTCGCCAAGCTGCTGGCCAGCCCAGAGTTCTGCATACCCACCTCAATAGATACAGCCCTGCGCTTCGAGTCAGACATGCGGAGCAAACTGGCTATGAGATAGCCAAGGCTCAGGCCGAAGACGTTGTGAAGTATCACTACGACCACGATAACGAGACCGCCAGCGAGCAACTTCTCGGCATTGGCAGCAATGACGACGGCGACGAGGAAGGCAATGGCTAACGACGAGAAAGCGGGGAGATAGTCGATGGCTCTTTGGGTAAAATTAGGCCAGAGCCACTTGACGAGCAATCCGACGACAATAGGGAGAATCACCACACAGAATATGCTCAGAAACATGCTTGCCACATCGACCTGAATACTTTTTCCGGCCAAAGCCCAGGTCAGCAGGGGGGTGAGCAGCGGAGCCAGCAAGGTGGAGACACCGGTCATGCCTACAGAAAGGGCCAAGTCGCCCTTAGCCAGATAGGTGATGACGTTGGAGGCCGTACCGCCAGGACAGCAGCCTACCAGCACTACGCCAAGCGCCAACGCCTCGTCGAGCTGGAACAGCTGCGCCAGTCCCCAAGCCAGCAGGGGCATGACGGTAAACTGGGCCAGACAACCTACAATCACATCCTTAGGTCGGCTGAACACGATTTTGAAGTCTTGCAGGTTGAGCGTCAGTCCCATACCAAACATGACCATTCCAAGCATATAGTTGATGGCCGTTGGCCGTATTTGTTGTAATACGGCGGGAAATGCAAGTGCCAGCAGTGCCGCTGCCAGCACCAGCAGAGCCATGTATTCAGAGATGTAATGACAAAGTCTTTTCATTCACTTCAACTACTGAGCGAGCAGGAACTGCTTGAAATCGGCAAAATCTTTTGAAAGGGGAACACTCTGCTTCTGGCCACGCATGAAGGCTTGGAGGCGTTCGGGGATGGCAATGTCAGCCGACAAGATATCATCAACCTTCTCTTTAAACTTTGCGGGGTGAGCCGTCTCGCAGAAGATGCCTGTCTCGCCCGGACGCAACTGCTCTTTTAGAGCGCGATAACCGCAGGCACCATGAGGGTCGAGCACGTAGCCCGTCTGCTGATAGCACTGGCGCATGGTCTGGGCTATCTGTTCGTCGGTATAGGTTGCTCCGCTTATCAGGCTGCAGACACGCTGGTGAGTCTCGGCGGCTGAGAGTTGTCCGTTCCGGGAGTAGAGGTTCAGTATGCGTGCGAAGTTCGAGGGGTCGCCTACGTCCATGGCATTGGCCAAGGTCTGTACTGAGGCCTTAGGCTCGTACTGACCGGTCTGCAAATACTGGTAGAAGACATCGTTGGCATTATTGGCGGCAATAAAACGGCTGACAGGCAGTCCCATCTCGTGACCGAAGAGTGCTGAGCAGATATTGCCAAAGTTGCCACTGGGCACGCAGATAACGACGTTGGGTGTCGGGTGTTGGGTGTTGGGTGTCGGGTGTTGGGTGTTGGGTGTCGGGTGTTGGGTGTTGGGTGCTGACAACCTGGCAACGGCATTGAAGTAGTAGAATGCCTGAGGCAGGAAGCGGGCAACGTTGATGGAGTTAGCCGACGTAAGACGCATGTGACGGTTGAGCTCGTCGTCCATGAAGGCTGACTTCACCAGTCGCTGGCAGTCGTCGAAGACACCATCCACCTCAATGGCCGTAATGTTGCGACCTAAGGTGGTAAACTGACTCTCCTGAATATGACTTACTTTGCCTTTGGGGTAGAGTACATAGACATGGATACCCTCCACTCCGAGGAAGCCGTTGGCCACGGCCGAACCGGTGTCGCCACTGGTGGCAACGAGGACGTTGACCTCCTTCGTACTTTCTCCTTCGTCCTTATGAATAAAATACTGAAGCAGTCGGGCCATGAAGCGTGCACCAACATCCTTGAAAGCCAGGGTGGGACCATGGAAAAGCTCGAGGGCATAAATGTTGTCCTCTACCTGAACGATGGGGCAGTCAAACTGCAATGTGTCATAGACAATGCGTCGCAGGTCGTCCTTGGCGACGTCCTCGCCAAAGAAGGCTTCGGCCACGGTGTAGGCTATTTCCTGAAAGGTCATGGAGCCCATGCGCTCAAAGAACTCACGGGGCAGGGGTTTGATGGTTTCGGGCATGTAAAGCCCACGGTCTTCGGCCAGTCCTTTGACAACGGCCTTGCGGAGGTCGGCCAAGGGGGCCTGACCATTGGTGCTATAATACTTCATTTACTTAATCTTCATAAATTCGTTGATAAACTGATTGAGGCGCAGCAGGCCATAGGCACCGCTGACGCACGACTGCTCGTCATACTGTTGCACTTCGTCGGGTTCAATGCCCCGGTGCCAGATAAGGAAGGGCACGGGCTCGTTGACGTGGATGCGCAGTTCGACGGGGGTAGGGTGGTCGGGCAAGACGGCTACGCAGACGGGCTCGTTCATCTGCTCTATAGCTTCAATGATGGGACGTATGAGACGCTGGTCCAAATAGTTAATGGCACGCATCTTCAGCTCCAGGTCACCGTCGTGACCAGCTTCGTCGGTGGCTTCCACATGTACAAAGACGAAGTCATCGTGTTGCAGGGCATCGATGGCAGCCTGGGCCTTTCCCTCGTAGTTGGTGTCGGCCAGTCCTGTTGCTCCTGGCACCTTGATAATACGTAGTCCGGCATACCGGCCAATGCCTTGAATGAGGTCAACGGCAGAAATGACGGCACCGCTCTTCACCTCCGGGAACTGCTGCATGAGGGTCTGCATGCTGGGGCGGTAGCCTCCGCTCCAGGGCCAGATGCTGTTGGCCTGTCGTTCACGCCCCTGATTGTAAGGATGCGCCTCAAGCAATGGTTGCGAGCGGAGAATAAGCTCGTTGAGCAGGTCAGCGGTCTGTTGGGGGGTGAGACGGGGGGAGGAAGATTCTACAGCGTCGCAGCTGACAGGACTTTCGGTTGTCACTAACAGGGGGCGCCACTCCTCGCCAGGATGGTCGTGGGGTGGGGCACAAACAATATTCTTCGAGCCTCCCTTGATGATAAGCAAGTGACGATACTGAATACCGGTGATGAACTTGACGCGCTCACAGCCCTGTTCGCGGTTGATGGGGGTTGCCAGTTCACGATTCAGATAATCTATGAGCTGGGCAGCATCCTCGGTCTGCAGGTTGCCGCCATTATGGGTAATGATTTTCCCATCGGCTATGCTGATGATGTTACAGCGCAAGGCCAGGTCGTCATCGGCCATCTGATAGCCTATGCTGGCTGCCTCAAGGGGACCCCGCCCTTCATAGACCTGACTGAGGTCGTAACCCAGAATGGCGGTGTTGGCCACCTCAGACCCCGGGGGGAACCCTTCGGGAACGGTGATGAGCCGGCCGCAGCGTCCCTCGCGTGCCAGACGGTCCATCATGGGTTTGTCAGTAGCCTGCAGGGGAGTGCGTCCCTCAAGGCGGGCAATGGCGTGGTCTGCCATGCCGTCGCCTAATATAATAATGTGCTTCATTATTTTTTCTTTTATAGATTCTATAGTTGCTATAGTTGCTATAGTTGCTATAGCTACTATATATTAGCAATACTCATGATGTTGGCAAAGACACCGGCAGCGGTAACACCGGCACCGGCACCGTAGCCCTGTATCTGCATGGGGTACTCCTTGTAGCGCTCGGTGGTAAGCAGCACGATATTGTTGGAACCCGCCAGGTTGTAGAACGGGTGCGTACTATCGACGGCCTGCAGGGCCACACGCGTCTTGCCGCCTTCCATGGTGGCCACGAAACGCCAGCGTTTCCCCTCACTTTCGAGCACCTGGCGCTTGGCTTCAAAGTCGGCGTCGAGCTTCGGCAGGTTCTGCCAGAACTCATCGATGGAACCATTGAAATAAGCGTCAGGCACGAAGAGGTGCTTCTCTACGTCTTGCTGTTCTACCTTGTAGCCGGCCTCGCGGGTCAGGATGACGAGCTTGCGTATGACGTCGGTGCCGCTGAGGTCAACACGCGGGTCGGGCTCGCTGTAGCCTTGCTCCTTAGCCAAGCGCACGGTCTCAGAGAAAGGCACCTGAGCGGACAGTTCGTTGAAGATGAAGTTGAGTGTACCCGAAAGCACGGCCTCAATTTTCAAGATGCGGTCGCCCGAGTTGCGCAGGTCGTTGATGGTGCCAATGATGGGCAGTCCGGCACCCACGTTAGTTTCAAAGCGGAAGATGACGCCACGCGAGAGTGCTGTCCGCTTCAGCCGCATGTAGTTATCGTAGTCGCTGGAGGCGGCTATCTTGTTGGCAGCCACCACGCTGACGTTGTGTTCGAGGAAGGTCTGGTAGAGTGCAGCAATATCCTTGGAGGCAGTACAATCTACGAAGACTGAGTTAAAGATGTTCATGGCCAGCACGCCTTGACGCAACTTCTCGGGAGTACTGGGCTCCGACTGGCGCAGCAGTTCACGGTAGTTGTCAAGGTCGAGTCCTTCGCGGTTGAAGATGGCGTTCTTCGACGAAGCAATGCCCACGACGTTGAGTTTCAGGCGCGAACGTTCCTTGAGTTCCTCGTACTGCGAGCGAATCTGCTCAATGAGCTTACTGCCCACAGTGCCTACGCCACATATAAAGAGGTTGAGCACTTTATATTCGGAAAGGAAGAACGAGTCATGCAGCACGTTGAGCGACTTGCGCAAGAAACGGCTATCGACAACGAACGAAATGTTGGTCTCAGAGGCACCTTGCGCACAGGCTATGACTGAAATACCGGAACGGCCGAGCGTGCCGAAGAGCTTTCCGGCAATGCCAGGCGTATGTTTCATGTTCTCGCCCACGATGGCAATGGTGGCCAGACCACTTTCTGCATGCATGGGGAACATGGCTCCCGTCTGAATCTCCTTCTGGAACTCCTCGTTAAGAACCTCGACGGCAGCCGGAGCATCCTCGTCGCGCACACCGATGGAAGTAGAGTTTTCCGAAGAGGCCTGACTGACCATGAAGACCGAAATGCCATTGTCGGCCAGCGCGGTAAAAATGCGCCGGTTGACTCCAATGACACCTACCATCGAAAGACCGGTAACGGTGATAAGCGTAGTGCCGCTGATGCTCGATATGCCCTTAATGGGTTTCTGGTCGTTGTCAATATGGTCCTTAATGAGCGTACCTGGGTGTGTCGGGTTAAAGGTATTCTTGACTCTTATGGGGATGTTCTTCACGCAGACGGGGTAGATAGTCGGCGGGTAGATGACTTTGGCACCGAAGTTACAAAGCTCCATGGCCTCGATGTAGGAAAGTTCGTTGATGGTGTAGGCCGAGTGGATGACGCGCGGGTCGGCCGTCATGAAACCATCGACGTCAGTCCATATCTCCAGAGCCTCAGCATCGAGGGCGGCAGCTATGATGCTGGCCGTGTAGTCTGAACCGCCACGGCCCAAATTGGTCGTTTCGCCGGAGTCGCGGTCCTTACTGATGAAGCCTGGAACCACGAAGACACGACGGGAGGCAGCTGTATCAGTGTCACTGAAGGCTTGACGCACCAGTCGGTAAGTAGTATCCACGTCGAGCGACTGCTGGCCGTTCTTGCGTTCGGTCTTGATGAAGTCGCGGGCATTCATACGCACGCCGCCGTCAATAAGTGCGGCCACGATATGTGAACTGATGCGCTCGCCATAGCTGACGATGGCAGCCTGCGTTTTGCGGCTTAGGTCGTGAATGAGAAAAACGCCTGTGTAGATGGAACGTAGCTGTCCGAGCAGCTGATTGACGTTCTGGCTGACAGTATGACGCGCCTCGGCCTGGCTGATGACTCGGTTAATCATGTCGCGGTGGCGGTTCTCAAGGGCATTGAAGTTAGTCTCCCACTGTTCGTCACCACGGCGGGCCAAGT
>DGTH01000083.1:0-209 GCA_002393705.1 Prevotella sp. UBA4341
CTATGCCATTCAGGCCGGTCGTGAGCTGCGCGTCATTGTGGGTGCTGACAAGATGGACGATGCTGAGACCGAAGCACTCTCTGGCGAGATAGCCAACAAGATTCAGACGGAGATGACTTATCCCGGACAGGTTAAGATTACCGTTATCCGCGAGACGCGCTCCGTGGCCTACGCCAAGTAAACAAGTCCTTCCCCCTTTTTCGTATGGA
>DGTH01000083.1:337-3102 GCA_002393705.1 Prevotella sp. UBA4341
TTTGACCTTTGACCTTCGACCTACCTCGCTACCACATACTTGTGCAGCGTCTGGCGTACGGCGCCCTTTCCGGCAAAGAGCTCCTTCACCATTCCTTCAATCTGCTCGCCAAGACTTGCCTCGTAGAGGTTGACGCCGAAGATGTCCTGACGCGAGTAGAGCTTGTGGAGCACGCTCCAGTCCTGTTCGGCCTTGCCAATCTCTAAGGGAGCCACGATTTGCTGCAGCTCTTCCAGCAGCGGGTCGGGCGATGGCTCAAAGGGAGTCAGGTCGTCCTTCAGCCCCTTCAGGTAGCGGGCGTAGCCGGCCAGCGTCAGCGGTATGAGTACCAGGTTCTGCATGTCGAGCCCTCGCTTCATGTACTTCTTGATGGTCTCGCCGAAGCGTATGGGCAGCTTCTGGCTCGTGTCTGAAGCTATGCGCTGCGGGGCGTCAGGCATGAAGGGGTTGGGCAGTCTTCGGTTAATCACGGCACCAATGAACTCGTAGGGGTTCAGCACGCCTGGGTCGGTCACCACGGGCATGGCCTCCATGTAGCCTATCTTCTGGATGAACGCCCTCAGGTCTTCGTCCTTCATTTCGGCCGAAATGAGCGTGTAGCCCAGCATGCAGCCGTATATCGACATGGCCGTGTGCAGCGGGTTCAGACAGGTGGTCACCTTCATGGTCTCCACCTTGTCAACCGTCTCGCGCGTGGTGTAGAGCGCGCCGCCCAGGTCCAGTGGCGGACGGCCGTTGGTGTAGCTGTCCTCAATGACCAGATACTGCGTCTCTTCGGCATTCACAAAGGGTGCCGTGAAGGTGTGCTTCTCGGTCTCGATGTAGTCGTTGTCTTCGAATCCGTCCTCTGCCAGCAGTTCCTTCACCTTCTCGTGCGGACGCGGCGTAATCTTGTCTATCATCGACCACGGGAAGGTTACCTTCGTCTTGTCGCGCAGGTATTCGGCAAAGCCATCAGGCACCAGTCCGTTGTTGACCCAGCGCTCGGCGTAAGCCAGCACGCCGGCCTTCACGCGTCCGCCGTTGTGAGAGCAGTTGTCCATCGACTGCACGGTCAGGGGCAGTCGTCCGGCCTTCCAGCGCTCGTAGAGCAGGGCCGTCACCTTGCCTAATGCGAACACGGGCTGAAGCCCGCGCTGCAGGTCTTGCTCGTTGTAAGAGTAGCCTTTCTCCGTGATGGTGAACGAAATCATCTGCAGGCTCGGGTTGCGGAATATCTCCACCAGCCGCTGCCAGTCGGCCAGCTCAGGGTCAGCCTTCAGGGCTTCCGTCACTGAGGCAATGACCTTCTTCTTCACTTTGCCGTCGCTCTGCAGCGAGACGAGCAGCGACAGGTTGTCGTAAGGCTTGTAAGCCTTGTCAATGACTTCGTAGTCGAACGTCTCGGCCACGATGACGCCACGGTCGTAGTGGCCCGTGTTCAGCGCGTCGTTCAGGATGGCTGCCGGGAAGGCTCTGAAGATGTTGCCTCCGCCAAAGTGTACCCACGTGGGTTCTTTGGCCGTCTTCTCGCGCACGGCCTTCACGTCAAACTTTGGGAGCTCGTAGCCTTTCTGCTCCCACTCTGCGGCATTCAGCTGGCCGCTCAGTATGTCCTTTAGTCTCATGATTTAGTTTATATTATTATTCGTCAATTTCTGCAAAGTTAATGTTATTCAATAGTTTCTTGATGCGCTGCACCTGATAGTCGTAGCTGGCATGGCGGTCTTTCTGCTTGGGACTCAGCTGGTGGTTCTTGATGCTTTTGTAAACGTCACGGGCATCCCAGTTGTTCATGCCCTGCAGTTCAGGCAGATAGTTGCGCGAATAGACGTATGGTTTGTGTAGGTAATGGCGTCAGCTCCGCCACGCAGCTTCATGTTCCACTGGCTGAACAGCGTTTCCCAGCTGCCCTCGTCCTTTTCCATGCTGAGTGCCTGGCCGTCGATGCCCGTGGCGGTGAGTCGTCCGTCGGTCAGTGTCAGTGCAGGCTGTAAAGCCGAGCGACATGACTGTTGCTAACACGAAGGCACCAGTGGCCTTCAGACTGCTTAGGAGTATATGCTTTGTTTCCATTTTTTTGAACGTAAAATTGCTTTTCTGCTTGGTGCTACATGTGGTCCGGGTGGCGCATAATTTGCGACATCTCGGTTCCCAGTATGTCGTGAAACACGCTGAACAGGTCGCCCCTCTCGCAGGTCATGTTGTAGTCTTCCGACCCCTGAAACAAGACCTCGGCCCCCCTCTTCACCGTAATCATGCGGGTCGAGCCGCCCGACGTGGGGTTGTTGCCTGCCCTTTTCTTCCTGATGTTCATGGCTGCCAGCCCGTCTGTGAGCTTGCTGTAGTTGTCAGCCGTCAGCGCCATCGTCTTGTCGTAGCCCACGCGCTCGCCGTAGCCTCTCGTTATGCGCAGCCGTACCTTGTCTCTGGTTACCGTCACCGTCATGCCCCACTGGTAGTCAGGCGGCAGCGTGCCGTTGTCCGTGTAGAATTCAACGCTCGTTGCCTCCTGCAACATGTTTTTTGTCAGCGCCTGGCCCTTGCAGCCCAGCACCGACAGCAACAGAGTAACAATACTACTCATCACGACCATCCTCTTTATTCTCATGCCGTATCAAGTTTATATGGCTAATCACGCTGCAAATGTAAACATTATTTTCCAAACTGACAAACGAAATCGGGAAAAAAGCCCGTCCTGAACGCCAACCTCTGCACAAAGACCGGCCCGGGTCGGCCCCAGAGTTTCCCCGGCAGAGAAGCTTCTCTCCCAGAGAAGTGCCGTT
>DGTH01000083.1:3216-3718 GCA_002393705.1 Prevotella sp. UBA4341
AGTGCCGTTTCTCTCATAGAGAAGTTCCGTTTCTCTCATAGAGAAGTGCCATTTCTCTCCCAGAGAAGTGCCGTTTCTCTCATAGAGAAGTGCCACCTCTAAAAGAACTCCTCCTGCTGGTGCTGGTTGTGATCACCGGCAGGAGAAGAAAACATGTGAAGCTTTTGCTTCCTGTTAGTCGAAGAACCCTGGCTGCTTGTAGGGAATGCCGAGCTCCCTATCAACGGTGGCCAGTATGCCCTGCACCTGGCCCATGGCGAACATGCGGCCCAGGAGGGTGTAGCCGGCGTTGTGGCCGTGGGCGGTCTCGTCCATGACGCCGCCGGGCTGGTCGGTGAACGTCATGCCGTGATCGACTCGCATGGGGAGGCGGGTTGGGCGTTGGGCGTTAGGTGTTGGGTGTTGGCTTTTGGCATATTCTTCCTTTTCGAAGATGCGGCAGAGCTCGATGAGGTCGGCCCGTCCGCCGAGGTGGCTGGCTTCGGTGAAGTCGCCGTTGGGG
>DGTH01000083.1:3771-4360 GCA_002393705.1 Prevotella sp. UBA4341
TCGGTGAAGTCGCCGTTGGGGAAGATGTGGCAGGAGCGCAGGTGCACGAAGTGGGTGCGCGGGGCAAACTGGCGGGCCATGGCGACGACATCGTTATAGGCTCCGGCTGAGAGGCTTCCGGCGCAGAAGGTGAGGCCGTTGTGCGGGTTGGGCACGGCGTCGAGCAGCCACTGTATGTCCTCCTGGGTACGCACGATGCGCGGCAGTCCCAGAATCTCGATGGGCGGGTCGTCGGGGTGTACGCACATGTCCATGTCGAACTCGTCGCACGTGGGCATGATGGCTTCGAGGAAATACTTCATGTTCTGGCGCAGCTGCTGCTTGTCTATGCCCTTGTAGAGCTCGAGGAAGCGGCGGAACTTCTCGATGGGTTCCTTGTCGTTCTCCGAGAAGTTGCCGCTGACGAAGCCCTGCGTCTTGATGATGATGTTCTCCACGAGCTTGTGCTCCTGCTCAGGCGTCATGGTTTTGGCCAGCGCGTCGGCCTCGGCGAGGATGTTCCTCCCCTCGCCTGTGGGAGAGGGGCTGGGGGCGAGGCTCCATTCCTGGCGTGCGCCGGGACGTTGGAGGATGTAGATGTCGAAGTAGG
>DGTH01000013.1:0-9586 GCA_002393705.1 Prevotella sp. UBA4341
CGGACAGTGGATCAATGCCGGTGAGGTGAAGAACAACGGTTGGGAGTTCTCACTGGGCTACCGTCACCACCTGAACAACGGTTTCTCGTGGGACATCAACGGTAATATCAGCCGCTACAACAACGAGGTGACCAAACTGCCCGAAACGGTGGCTGCCAGCGGACGCTACGGCGGCAACAGTAAGCTGACCGTCATCGGGCACCCCATGTACTCGCAGGTGGGTTTCATTGCTGACGGCATCTTCAAGAGTCAGGAGGAGATTGACAACCACGCTATTCAGGAAGGGGCCGGCCTGGGCCGCATCCGCTATAAGGACCTGAACGGCGACGGGGTCATCACCGAGGACGACCAGGACTGGATATACGACCCGACACCCGACTTCACGTGGGGTCTGAACATCTACCTGCAGTATAAGGACTTCGACCTGACCATGTTCTGGCAGGGCGTGCAGGGCGTGGATGTAGATTGCCGAGGCTTTAAGTCACAGACTGACTTCTGGGCCAACTCGAACATCAACGTGCCTTACCTGAACAAGGGCGTGCGCGTGCTCGATGCATGGACTCCTGACAACATGGGCAGTAACATTCCCGCGCTGACTACGTCAGACACGAACCGCGAGGGACGCATATCGACCTATTACATTGAAAACGGCTCGTACGTCAAGCTGCGTACCATTCAGCTGGGCTATAACCTGCCCAAAAGCCTGACCGACAAGCTGCGACTGGACCGCATACGCATCTACGCTTCGGCCCAGAACCTGCTGACTATCAAGAGCAGCAAGTTTACAGGAGCAGACCCCGAGAACCCCGGATTCAACTATCCCATACCTCTCAATCTGACCTTCGGACTCAACGTTTCTTTTTAATGAAGAGTGAAGAATGAAGAATGAAGAATTTGCTACCGCACTACAATTCCTATAAGATAATCATAAAATATATAGCAATGAAAAAGAATCAATATAATAACAACGGAAAGAGAAGCATGAACATGACGATGAAGTTGCTCGGCGCAGCATTCTTCATTCTTCATTCTTCATTCTTCATTTCCTCCTGCAGTAACTTCCTGGACGAGCAGGTGCCGCAGGCCACGCTGACACAGGATGAGGTGAAAAAGCCTGAATACATTGACAATGTGCTGATTTCGGCATATGCCGGACTGCTCAGTATAGAGGACATGAACTCCTCGTTCTCTCTCTGGAACTACGACACCCGTTCGGACGATGCCTACGTCGGAGGTTCGAACCCCTCTGACGGTGAGCCCTTCCACATCCTGGAGAAGCATGCCACGGTGATGACCACCGACTGGCCCTACAATGACATCTGGAACCGCTTCTACAAATACCTGTCGCGCATCAGCCTGTCGCTCGATATGCTGGCCGTTGCCGACCAGAACAACACCGTCATCCAGCAGCGTACGGCCGAGATGAAGTTCCTGCGGGCCTACGGACACTTCCAGCTGAAGCGGCTCTTCAAGCATATTCCCTTTGTCAACAAACCCAACATGCAGGAGGACGACTACAACAACCTCACCAATACAGAATACACGAACGATGAGGGATGGCAGCAGATCATCAACGACCTGGAGGATGCCTACGCCGTGCTGCCTGTGACGCAGGCCGAGAAGGGACGACCCACCAAGGCTGCCTGCGCTGCCTTCCTGGCAAAGGTGTATCTCTATAAGGCTTACCGGCAGGACGATGCCAACACTAACCAGGTGACGTCTATCAACGATGCCGACCTGCAGAAGGTGGTGGAATATACGGCTCCGGCACTCTATGCCAACTACGGCCTGGAGAACGACCTGCACAACAACTTTCGTCCGGAAGAGCAGTACGAGAACGGCAAGGAGAGCATCTGGGCCATTCAGTACTCGAAGAACGACGGTACCGTCTATGGTAACCTGAACTTCTCCTACCGCCTGATTGTGCCTTGTATTCCCAAGGTGCACGATGCAGGCTGCGACTTCTACAAGCCGTCCATCAACCTGGTGAATGCCTACCGCACGAACAGCGACGGACTGCCCTATCTGGACAACGTGCCCGCTACGGTGACTGACTACGAGGTGGGCTCGGCACAGACCGTTGACCCGCGACTCTTCGAGACTGTCGGCGTTCCTGGCACGCCATACATGTTCAACCCCAACTTCATGATGGCCAAGACCAACACATGGAGCCGTTCCGGCGGCATGTACGGATACTACGTGTCGCTGAAGCAGAATGTTGACCCCGCACTAACCGACAGCTACCTCTTCGTGTGCGACAACCAGTGGGCCAGCTCCATGAACCGCATCGTCTTCCGCTATGCCGACGTGCTGCTGATGCGTGCCGAGGCTCTCGCACAACTGGGACAGACCACCGAGGCCATTGCACTGGTGAACCAGGTGCGCAGCCGCGCCATGGCCATGACCACCAACAGCGTAGTGGCAAACTATCCTAACAAATATGGTGTTCACTATGCCATTGGCAAGTACAACGGCACCTACTCCAAGGATGAGGCCATGAAGATTGTCAAGATGGAACGCCGCCTGGAGCTGGCTATGGAGAGTGAGCGTTTCTTCGACCTCGTGCGCTGGGGTGATGCCGCTACGGTCATCAACCGCTTCTACACTACCGAGAGTGAGAAAATGAACTTCCTGAGCGGCTCGCTGTTTACAGCCAACAAAAACGAGTATCTGCCCATTCCCGACGACCAGATGAAGGCTGCTAACGGACACTACACGCAGAACTGCGGACAGTGGTAATCTATCAATAGCAACAACTAAAAACAGTATATAGATATGAAACAAAGAACTGATAATATAAACAAAAGAAGCATGAACATGATGACGAAGCTGCTTGCCGTAGCATTCCTCATTCTTCAGTCTTCATTCTTCATTTCATGTAGTGACGACAATACCGGCAGCATGGACCTGAGCGGCTCGTGTCTGGTTGAAGGCTTCGTGCTCGACGGGAAATATGAAGGCACCATCAGTACCGAGAAACAGCTGATAAAGGTGAAGGTTCCCGTAGATTTCGACCAGAAAAATTCGATGGAGATTACCAGCCTGACCGTATCGGCTGGTGCTAAGACGAACCTGAAGGTAGGCGACCGTGTCAACTTCGATGCCGACCGTACCCTGCACATCACCAATGGTGACCTGGAGATGGACTACCATATCAGCGTACGCAACGACGAGGCACTGCTCAAGCTCTTCATGCTGGAAGGCGTGAAGGGTGCCATCAACCAGGATGACAAGACCGTCACCGTATCGGTAATGGCCAACAGCGGCATCGACCTGGAGAATGCCACCTTCGAGGTGGAGTGCAGCGAGGATGCCACCTGCAGCCCTGCCAGCGGCACGAAGGCGAACTTCAAAGAGCCCTTCCAGCTGACACTGACCGACAATACCGCCACGAATACCTATACCGTCCACGTGACGCTCATTGAGAACCCGGTAGCCATCTTCGTCGGCGACGCAGAGAATGTGGAACTGCTCAACGACGAAGAGAAAGCAGCTGCCAAGTGGCTCACTGGCAACATTGAGGGTGCTGCCTACGCATCGTGGGACATGGTGGCCAGCGGAAGTATCTCACTCGATGAGTGCAAACTGATTTTCTTCCACCGCCACAGCCCTGCCTACGGCACCTACAACGGGTTTGCCGAGGCTGCCACGGGAGCCATGACGGCACTGCCCAAGATGAAGGAGTTCTGGAAACGCGGCGGTGCATTCGTACTGAGCCGCTCGGCTGTCAACTATGCCATTGCCCTGGGTGCCATGCCTGCTGACGCCTATCCCAACAACTGCTGGGGCGGCGGCGGTGGCGAAGGCTCAGACCTGATGGGCGACGACCCCTGGCACTTCTTTGCCTACGACGTCAACTACCCGCTGTGGCAGAACCTGAAGACCTATCCCGGAGCTGCTCCCGACGCCGTCTATACGCTCGACAACGGGTACACTATCTGTAACACCACGTCGCAGTTTGCACTCTGGAGCCCCTATACCGGACAGGAAGCCTTCGAAAGCATCACTGGTGCACGTGCACTGGCTCATGGTGGCGATGGTGCCATCGTGGCTTGGGAGACACGCGCCGCCGACGGCAACTTCGGCAAGGGCGGCATCGTTTGCTTCGGATCAGGTCTCTTCGACTGGAACTCTGCTACACCCTACACGTCAAACTATCACGACAACATGGGACGTATCATGCTTAACGCGTTCGACTACCTGACCAAATAAATTTGTAGAACTGAAAAATTGAAAAGTTGAAGTTATGAAAACAAATAAAATAATGCATAGCCTACTTGGTTGTCTGGTGTACTGCGGAATCGCCGCAGCACCGGCAGCCCTCGCCTCCTGTTCTGACGACAACTTCGCCGGTGACCCGGCACGCGACTGGAACGGCACATCGTCGTACTTTGAACCTACCGACGAACAGGGGTTCAGCACCTACTACACTCCCTCCGTGGGGCGAGTGGGCGACCCCATGCCCTTCTACGACCAGCGGACCGGCGACTTCAAGGTGCTCTACCTGCAGGAATATACCAACAACATGACCTTCCGCTTCCACCCCATCTGGGGCGTATCAACCAAGGACGGAGCCAACTACACGTCGCTGGGAGAAATCATCCCCTACGCTGCCAACGACTACCAGCAGGACGCAGCCATCGGTACGGGATGTGCCTACGAGAAGGACGGCACGTACTACGTCTATTACACCGGCCACAACGGAAACTGCAAAAACCGCGAGGTGGTGATGCGTGCCACATCGACCGACTTCAAGACGTGGACCAAGGACGAGCTCTGGACGCTCAACGGCCCTGACTTCGGCTACTCCAGCAACGATTTCCGCGACCCGCAGATCTTCGTGGCCGACGATAACCTCTATCACATGCTCATTGCCACCTACCCCGTTGGTGGCGGCGACCCCGTGTTTGCCGAGTTCAAGTCGTCCGACCTGAAGTCGTGGGAACACGTAGGACGCATCCGCATGATTTGGGACCGCATGCTCGAGTGTCCCGACGTCTTCAAGATGGGCGACTGGTGGTATCTGGTGTATAGCGAGAGCTTCCGTGCCTCGTGGAGCCGTAAGGTGAAGTACATGATGGCCCGCACCTACGACGAGCTGAAGGACTGCTTCAACAATGGTCCGAAGTGGCCGGCCGACGGTCATGAGGGAGTGCTCGACAGCCGTGCATTCTATGCCGGCAAAACAGCCTCCAACGGCACCGAACGCTACATCTGGGGCTGGTGTCCCTTCCGTTCGGGCGCTGACCTGCACGAGAAGAACGTCAGCGTAGGAGCCGGCGACGGCAACGAGCCTAACTGGAGCGGTGCGCTGGTGTGCCACAAGCTCATTCAGCACAGTGACGGTACGCTGACTTTGGGTGCCGTGCCCGCTATGGCAGCCAAATACACGCAGCAGCAGAACGTCAAAGTGATGGCCTCTAACGGTTACAACAACGGAACACTGACGGGCGACGATGCCTATGTGCTCTACAACCGACTGGGAACAGCCAACCACCTGTCGTTTACGGTGAAGACCTCCAACAACTGGGATAAGTTCGGCATCTCCTTCGTGCGCAGTACTGACCACGACTTCTACTACACCATGGTGGTGAACCCCGAGGATGAAAACCACCGTAAGGTGAACTTCGAGCAGGAAGGCTATCGTGTCACGTCTGATGACAATGGCAACGAGCAGCAAATCTACGGCAAGGGATTCATTGAGGGCATCGACGGCTACTGGTTCGAGCGCCCTGCTGACAACACGTACAAGATTGACATCTATACCGACAACTCCGTCCTGGTAATGTACATTAATGATGTATGTGCCTACACGCAGCGCATCTATGGCATCCAGAAAAACTGCTGGAGCGTGAATAACTACGGAGGCTCCGTCACGGTGAGCGACATCAACGTCAGCCAATATTAATTCTTACAGTTTGGTTAAGTTAGTAATGTCTCCACCCCAGAAGTCACGTGCCAAAGAGGTGGAGACGTTCTTTTTTTGTGAATAATGTTTCATTGAACGTTTTTTCTCACTTTTTGTATCATTATTTATAGCATAAGAAGACGGAAAAGCGTAATTTTGCAGCAAATTCCAATAACTAAAATCAAAGAAAAGAAACTATGAAGAGAAACTTTTTGACACTGCTGCTGCTGGCTGCATGCTGCCTGACAAAGGCACAGGTGACACCCGCCACGCTAAGCGACCGCCACGCCATGGTGCGCGTCAATGAACAAAAGCAGTACATGCTGCTGCCCATACAGGAGAAGGCCGAAATGGCCCACATCCGCGTCATCAAGAACAACGAGGTGGTTCAGGAGCTCAACGCCCGCCTGGCTGTCGATAAGGTTGATTACTTCGTACCGTTAGAAATCAACCCCAAAATCTCAACCCTCAAATCTCAACCCTCAACCCTCCTCGACTTCCACTTCAACGGCGACCGCCGCACCAAGGGAGCCCTGAAGGAGCTGGCCTGCTGGCGCGAAATGAAGCTGAGCGACACCTTCGACACCCAGAACCGCGAACGCTTCCGTCCGCTCTACCACCACACGCCCGTCTATGGCTGGATGAATGATCCGAACGGAATGTTCTATAAGGACGGTGTCTGGCACCTCTGCTACCAGTGGAACCCCTACGGCTCGCAGTGGGAGAACATGACGTGGGGTCACTCCACAAGCCGCGACCTCATTCACTGGGAGGCACAGCCCGCACCCATTCTGCCTGACGCGCTGGGAACCATCTTCTCGGGTTCATGCGTCGTTGACCACAACAACACGGCTGGCTTCGGAGCCGGTGCCGTAGTGGCCTTCTACACCTCGGCCGGCGAGTCGCAGACGCAGTCAATGGCTTACTCCACCGACGGCGGACGCACCTTTACCAAGTACGAGGGCAACCCCATCATTACGTCGAACGTTCCCGACTTCCGCGACCCCAAGGTGTTCTGGCACGAAGCGTCGCAGCGCTGGGTCATGATGCTGGCCGTGGGTCAGGAGATGCAGATTTTCTCCTCGCCCAACCTGAAGCAGTGGACCTTGGAGAGCCATTTCGGCAGCGAGTACGGCTGCCACGGCGGCGTGTGGGAGTGTCCCGACCTGTTTGAGCTGCCCGTACGCGGCACCGGTCAGAAGAAGTGGATGCTGGTGTGCAATATCAACCCGGGCTTCATCTACGGCGGTTCGGCCACTCAGTACTTCATCGGACAGTTTGACGGCCATAAGTTCACCTGCGAGAGCCGTCCCGAAGTCACCAAGTGGCTCGACTATGGCAAGGACCACTATGCCACCGTCACCTTCGACAATGCCCCCAGTGGGCGCCGCGTGGCACTGGCCTGGATGTCTAACTGGCAGTATGCCAACGAGTGGCCGGTCAAGCAGTTCCGCTCGGCCAACAGCATTCCCCGCGACCTGGACCTCTTCGTCAGCGAGGGCGAGACCTATTGTGGCGTTACCCCGTCGGAAGAGCTGCTGCCCCTGCGCGGCAAACCCGCCAAGCAGCTCAGCGAGGCTTGCGAGGTGGTGGTCAACGTGAAGGGAACTTGCGACATTACGCTCGAGAACACCAAGGGCGAGAAGCTCGTCATGCACTACGACGCCGCAAAGCAGACCTTCAGCATGGACCGCACGCAGAGTGGCGACGTCAGCTTCAACGAGAACTTCAGCTGCGTCACCACAGCACCCACCCACGGGCAAATCAAGCAGCTGCGCCTGTTCATTGACCGCTGCTCGGTAGAAGCCTTCGACGCTGACGGCCACATGGCCATGACCAACCTGGTGTTCCCCTCTGAACCCTACAACCAGATAAAGGTGAAGGGCGGTAAGGCTACCATCTACCCCATTGGCTAATGCAGAAAGGTCTAAGGTCTAAGGTCAACACCCAACACCCAACACCCAACACCCATCACCCAACACCCAACAGATAATAAAATCGAAAATCGAAAATCAGTAAATTGTAAATAGAACAATGGTAAATAAGACTTCCAAACTCGCCTTGCTGCCCGTCATGCTCTGCTTCTTCTGCATGGGCTTCGTCGATTTGGTGGGCATCGCCTCCAACTACGTCAAGGCCGACCTCCAGCTCTCTGACTCGGTGGCCAACATCTTCCCCTCGCTGGTGTTTTTCTGGTTCCTCATCTTCAGCGTGCCTACGGGCATGCTCATGAACAAGATAGGCCGTAAGAAGACGGTACTCCTGTCGCTCGTGGTGACGGTGGTGTCGCTGCTGTTACCCATCTTTGGCGAAACGTTCCCCATCATGCTCGTCAGCTTCTCGCTCCTGGGCATTGGCAACGCGCTGATGCAGACATCGCTCAACCCGCTGGTATCTACCGTCATGGGCGGCGGCAACCTGGCCTCAACGCTTACCTTCGGACAGTTCATCAAGGCCATTGCCTCGTTTATTGCGCCTTACTTAGCCATGTGGGGAGCCACCCAGGCCATGCCCTCCTTCGGACTCGACTGGCGCGTACTGTTCTGCGTCTTCCTCGTGGTGGGCATTGCTGCCACGCTGCTCTTGGGGCTTACGCCCATTGAGGAGGAGCGCATGGAGGGCCGTGCCTCTACGTTCGTGGAGTGCTTCAAGCTTCTGGGCACCCCCATCGTTCTGCTTTCGTTCCTCGGCATCATGTGCCACGTAGGCATCGACGTGGGTACCAACACCACGGCTCCGAAGATTCTCATGGAGCGTCTCCACCTGACGCTCAACGACGCAGCCTTCGCCACGTCGCTCTACTTCATCTTCCGTACCATCGGCTGTCTGACGGGCTCCTTCTTCCTGCGCATCATGCCTACACGCACCTTCTTCATCGTCAGCGTCTGCATGATGGCCCTCTCCATGGTGGGACTCGCCGTGGGCACTGAGCGCTGGATGCTCTACACGGCCATTGCCCTCGTAGGCTATGGCAACTCTAACATCTTCTCCATCTGCTTCGCCACAGCCCTTGAGTCGCTGCCCGACAAGCAGAACGAGGTCAGCGGACTCATGATCATGGGACTCTTCGGCGGCACCATCTTCCCGCTGCTCATGGGCTTCATGAGCGACGGCATGGGCCAGGTAGGCGCCGTCATCGTCATGGCCGTGGGCGTAGCTTATTTATTTACTTATATCAAAAGACTCTCCCCCAACCCCTCCCTGTGAGGGAGGGGAGTGGTCACCATTCCTCAAGTCAAAAGAACAATGAATAACTATAATATTAATACTGAAACTATGGAACAGCAAAATGCAACTACTCCCCGCCCTAACAGGGAGGGGCTGGGGGAGGGTCTCCGCTATGTAGTAGGCCTCGGAGAGGCCCTCTGGGACGTACTTCCCGAAGGTAAGAAACTGGGTGGCGCTCCTGCCAATTTTGCCTATCATGCAGGTCAGTTCTTAGGTAGCGACAACACCATTGCCATTAGTGCGTTAGGCGAGGATAAGCTGGCCGATGAGACCATCGAGGCTTTGAAGGAGCACGACTTGAACTGTATGCTGCCTCGGGTGCCCTATCCCACGGGTACCGTGCAGGTGCAGCTCGACGAGCAGGGCATTCCCACATACGATATCAAGGAGAACGTGGCATGGGACAATATCCCCTTCAACGAGGATATCCAGAACATCGCCCGTAACTGT
>DGTH01000013.1:9648-10280 GCA_002393705.1 Prevotella sp. UBA4341
GTTTGCTTCGGTTCATTGGCGCAGCGCAACGTGGTGAGCAGGGAAACCATCCATAAGTTCCTCGATGCCACACCAGCCGACTGTATGAAGATCTTCGACATCAACCTGCGGCAGCAGTTCTACACCCAAGAGGTGATACGTGAGTCGCTGCAGCGTTGCAACGTCTTGAAGATCAACGACGAGGAGCTCGTGCTCATCGGTCGTATGTTCGGCTATCCCGGCTTGGACATGGAGAACAAGTGCTGGCTCATCCTGGGTAAGTACAACCTCGATATGCTGGTGCTCACTTGTGGCACCAACGGCTCCTATGTCTTCACGCCTGGTGTGATGTCTTTCCAGCAGACGCCCAAGGTACAGGTGGCCGATACGGTTGGTGCAGGCGATTCCTTCACGGGTTCCTTCTGCGCTTCCATCCTGAACGGCAAACCTGTTCCCGAAGCCCACAAGAAGGCTGTGGAAGTCTCCGCATTCGTATGCACCCAGAACGGGGCTATGCCTACGCTGCCTGCTGAGCTCCTCAAATAAGTTTGAGGAGTGTCTTTGTGGAATGTGGAGTGTGGAGTGAGGAGTGAGAATAGTACTGAGATACAGTGTTCATAGATCAAACCACTTGTTCTTGAAAGCATATCTCA
>DGTH01000013.1:10334-10827 GCA_002393705.1 Prevotella sp. UBA4341
CATATCTCACTCCACACTCCACATTCCACAAAAAGCATTCCACAAATACCGCCCAATTAACAACCTTTAACCCTCCCCCGTGCAAGATTTCTCCCCTTTCCGTATTTATAAGGCAGATGAATCTAAAAATAACGGATATGAAAAAGGTTTTGTTTTACGGAATAACCATGATGGCAATGAGCAGCTTGTTGCTGTCGTGTTCCTCCTCTGAGGATGTGGTGGATCTTGGTACGACCAAGCAAGTGGTGAATATGGTGTCTGACCCTAAACCGGTGCAGCTGACAGAGGCACAAAGGGTGTTTGCCAACGACAATAACAAGTTCACACTGAACTTCCTGAAGACGGTGAATGAAACCGATAAAAGCGGTAAGAGCTTTATCTACTCACCGCTCAGCATCACCTATGTATTGGGCATGGTGAACGATGCGGCTACGGGGCAGACCGAAAAGGAATTGGAACAGGTGCTTGGCTTCCACGAAGGAGGTATCCAGGC
>DGTH01000013.1:10920-11074 GCA_002393705.1 Prevotella sp. UBA4341
CTGCAAGAACCTCATCGACAACCTGCCGCAGGTGGATAACAAGGTAACGCTGAACATCGCCAACGCCATCTTCCTGAACAAGAGATATACCTTGAAGCAGCAGTTCGAGAAGGATATGCAGAACTACTTCGATGCGAAGGCCGAGGCACTCGAC
>DGTH01000024.1:0-6186 GCA_002393705.1 Prevotella sp. UBA4341
CCGACAACCTGCACTGGATACGCGAGGCCGGCCGTAACCACCTTGTCGTGGGTTCGCAGGCCCGCATCCTCTATGCCGATGCAGAGGGCCGCACGCGTATTGCCCTGGCCTTCAACGAGGCCATTCGCCGGGGCGAGCTGAAGGGCCCCGTCGTCTTAGGCCGCGACCACCACGACGTGAGCGGCACCGACTCGCCCTTCCGCGAGACCTCCAACATTTACGACGGCTCGCAGTTCTGTGCCGACATGGCTGTGCAGAACGTCATTGGCGATGCCTTCCGTGGTGCCACGTGGGTCAGCCTGCACAATGGCGGCGGCGTAGGCTGGGGCGAAGTCATCAATGGTGGCTTCGGCATGGTCATTGACGGCTCGGCCGACAGTGACCGCCACATCCGCGAGATGTTGCTCTGGGATGTCAACAACGGCATTGCCCGCCGCTCGTGGGCCCGCAACGCAGGCTCCCTCATGGCCATCAAGCGCGAAATGGAACGCACGCCCGGCCTCGTAGTCACCCTGCCCAACCTCGTTGATGACGAACTGCTAAAGGGCTACTATAGCCACTATAGCTACTAAGTAATAATAACTAACAGAGAAGTTATGATACACCAAATATCAGCGGGTCACCTGACCCTCGACAAGATTGAACAAATCATTAAGTACAACTACACGCTGGCCCTCAGCGACGATACGCGCCAGCGCATCATTAGCTGCCGCGAATACCTTGACCGCAAGGTGGCCGAGAGCCGTGAACCCATCTATGGCGTCAACACTGGCTTCGGCTCGCTCTGCGACATCAGCATAGACCCCGACCAGCTGGCTCAGCTACAGATTAACCTCATGATGTCCCACGCCTGCGGCTGTGGCGAACGCGTGCCTAACGACATCGTACGCATCATGATTCTCCTGAAGATACAGTCCCTCTCCTACGGCTACTCGGGCTGTAAGCTCGACACCGTGGAGCGGCTCATCGACTTCTTCAACCGTGGCGTCTGTCCCGTTGTCTATCAGCAGGGCTCTGTCGGAGCCAGTGGCGACCTCGTGCCCCTGGCCCACCTCTGCCTGCCTCTGGTCGGACTGGGCGAGGTGGAGTATCAGGGTGAGCTCATGTCGGGCGCTGAACTGAACCGCCGCATGGGCTGGGAGCCCATACGCCTCGGCTCGAAGGAGGGTCTGGCGCTGCTCAACGGCACGCAGAACATGGCGGCCTTTGCCTCATGGGCCTGCATCAAGGCCAAGTACCTCAGCGAGTGGGCCGACGTCATCGGAGCCATGTCGCTTGAGGCTTACGACGGCCGGCAGGACCCCTTCACGCTGGCCGTCCACATGGTGCGCCCACATGCCGGCCAGATAGCTACAGCCCGCCACATGAACGAACTGCTGCGCGGCAGCGAGCTCATCAACCGTCCCAAGAAGAACGTGCAGGACCCGTACTCCTTCCGCTGCATTCCGCAGGTGCACGGCGCGGTGAAGGACACGGTGTCGTACGTCAAGTCGGTCATCGACGTCGAGATTAACGCCACCACCGACAACCCCACCGTCTGCCCCGACGAAGACCTCATCATCTCGGCCGGCAACTTCCACGGCGAGCCCATAGCCCTGCCCATTGACTTCCTGGCCCTGGCCCTCTCCGAGCTGAGCAGCATCAGCGAGCGACGCATCTATAAGCTGGTCAGCGGCACGCGCGGCCTGCCCAGCTTCCTCGTTGCCAAGCCTGGCCTGAACAGCGGTTTCATGATTCCGCAATACACGGCGGCCTCCATTGTCAGCCAGAACAAGACGCTCTGCATGCCCTCGTCGGCCGACAGCATCCCCACGTCGCAGGGGCAGGAAGACCACGTCAGCATGGGGGCCAACGGCGGCACCAAGCTGCACCGCATCGTAGAGAACACCGAGCGCGTGCTGGCCATCGAGCTGCTCAACGCCGCCCAGGCCCTGGAGTTCCGTCGGCCGCTGAAGTCGTCGCCCGCCCTTGAGCGTATCTTTGCCGACTACCGCAAGGTGGTGCCTTTCATTGAGGACGACGAAGTGATGTATCCCCACATAGCCCGATCAGTAGAATTCCTGCAGCATGAGACTCTTGATTAAGGATATTGGCCTCTTGGTGGTGGACCGCCACGGGCAGGAGCGCCTTCAGGGGGCCGCCATGAGTCGCCTCGACGTGCTCCACGACGCGTGGCTGCTCGTGGAGGACGGCCGCTTCGCGGCCTTCGGAACAGAGCCTCCCCCAACCCCCTCCCAAGGAGGGGGCTTTCGGGCCGTTGACGCGCAGGGCGGCGCCGTGCTGCCCTCGTTCTGCGATTCGCATACCCACCTGGTGTATGCCGCCAGCCGCGAGGGCGAGTTTGTCGATAAGTTGCGCGGCCTCTCCTACGAGGAGATAGCCCGCCGGGGCGGCGGCATTCTGAACAGTGCCGCCCGCCTGCACGAGCTGTCGGAGGACGAGCTGTACTGTGCGTCGATGCACCGCATCGACGAAATCATCCGAAAGGGAACGGGCGCGGTGGAAATCAAGAGCGGCTACGGCCTGAACACCGCTGACGAGCTGAAGATGCTGCGCGTCATTCGCCGCATCAAGGAGACCGCCCCCCTGCGCGTGGTCAGCACCTTCTTGGGGGCGCATGCGGTGGGCCCCCTCCTAACCTCCCCCAACAGGGGGAGGGACTGGGATGACCAAGAGCCTCCCCCAGTTGGGGGAGGTTGGAGGGGGCCGGAGGTCCGTCGGAGGCTGTATGTTGATTTGGTCATCCGCGAAATGCTGCCCGCCGTGGCGGCCGAGGGACTGGCCGACTACGTCGATGTGTTCTGCGACCGGGGCTTCTTCACCCCCGACGACACGCTGCGCATTCTGGAGGCAGCCGCGAAGTACGGCCTCCGGGGAAAGATTCACGGTCAGGAGCTCGCCCCGTCGGGTGGGGTGGAGGTGGCCGTCCGGACGGGCTGTCTCTCCGTCGATCACTTGGAGAGCATGACCGACGACGACATCCTTCTGCTCCAGGGCACCACGGTGATGCCCACCTGCTTGCCGGGCACGTCGTTCTTCCTCAACATGCCCTATGCTCCGGCTCGTAAGATGATTGACAGTGGTCTGGGCGTAGCCCTCGCTTCCGACTACAACCCGGGCTCTACACCCTCGGGCGACATGAAGTTCGTCGTCTCCCTGGCTTGCATCAAGCAGCGCCTGCTGCCCGCCGAAGCCCTGAATGCCGCCACGCTCAACGCGGCCTACGCCATGGGCCTGAGCCGCGACTACGGCTCCATTGCCGTGGGCAAGGTGGCCAACTTCTTCATTACCGACCCCATTCCCTCGCTCGACTACCTACCCTATGCCTATACCTCGCCCGTTATCCGGAAGGCATTCCTTAATGGAATTGAGAATTGAGAATTCTCAATTCTCAACTCTCAATTCTCAATTCAATGGGGCAGTGGTCGCTGCCCATGATGTCGGTGTGAATCTTCGCGTCGGTGATGCAGTCGCGCAGACGGTCGGAAACGAGGAAGTAGTCGATGCGCCATCCTACGTTCTTCTGGCGGGCCTGGAAGCGGTACGACCACCAGGAGAATACCTGCTCCTCGGGGTGCAGCAGGCGGAACGTGTCGGTAAAGCCGCTCTGCAGCAGCGTCGAGAACTTCTGGCGCTCCTCGTCGGTGAAGCCCGCGTTCTGGTGGTTCGTCTTCGGGTTCTTCAGGTCTATCTCCTCGTGGGCCACGTTCATGTCGCCGCAAACAATGACGGGCTTTTTGCTGTCTAATAATAATAGGTACGCGCGAAAGGCCTCTTCCCACTCCATGCGGTACGCGAGCCGCCGCAGGCCGTCCTGCGAGTTGGGCGTATAGACGCAGACCAGGTAGAACGCCTCCAGCTCCAGCGTAATGACGCGCCCCTCGTGGTCGTGCTCCTCCAGGCCCAGGCCGTAGCTCACGCTGAGCGGCTCCTGACGCGTATAGATGGCCGTGCCCGAGTAGCCCTTCTTCTCGGCGTAGTTCCAGTAGCTCCTGTATCCCTCAAACTCCAGGTCCAGCTGGCCCTGCTGCATCTTCGTCTCCTGCAGACAGAAGCAGTCGGCGTCCAGCTCCCTGAACACATCGCTGAAGCCCTTGCCCTCGCAAGCCCTCAGCCCGTTGACGTTCCATGAAATCAGTTTCATTATCTTAATAATTGCCTTCGTTTATCAATAATCTCGCCTGCAAAGATAGTGCAAACCGAGTGAAATACAAAATAAAACACGAAGTTTTTATTTCTATTTCCGAGGTGCAGCCTATCTTTGACAGCGGTACCTTGAGTATATTTCTGCGTCATTTTCCATGTTGTGCGTTTGGACTTTTCTTGCTCTTTAGCGAGGAATTTGGTTAAGTTTGATGAGAGATTGTCTATTGTTTTCCCGAGATTGTTATATGTTTTTCCCGAGATTCTTATCACTTTTTCCCGAGATTCTCACCTACAATCTCGGGAAAACGTAACTTAAATCTCGGGAAAAATTAATAACAATCTCGGGAAAACGTTATACAATTCATGCGCGAAGTAGGCAGAAAAGCTCGCTGATGATGGCGGAAACTGGCTTTTCTCCTTGTAAAAAACGTGGTTAACTTCCATCGCGAACTCTGCTCGCTTTGCTTGCAAATAACTTCGCTAACTTCTATAAATATAAATAATGTACGCGCGAGAGGCATGACGACGGGGACGGAAATAGCGGGGACCAGACGGAGAATGGCTACGGATTATAAGAAATTTTTGCGTTTTACATAAAAAATGTTACGAAAAGTTTGGCGGTTACGGAAATCTTTTATACCTTTGCAGAATATAACGAGGAATAACCATTAGTATTATCTATACATATCGTTTTAAACATTACATTAACAAACCCAATCAAGTTATGAGAAAAAGAATTACTTTCTTTTTGGCATTGACGGCAGCGGTGCTGCTCGCATTGCCTACTCAGGCTCAGCAGTTGACCGTGAAGAAGGCTGTCAGGAACAGTCAGGTCATGGCCAGCAAGAAGCTGGATGCCAAACAGATTGAGGCCGCAAGGGCCGCCCGGGCAAAGGCTAACGACCAGACCGTTGGCATTGCCTTCCGTGGCACCCACACGGCCGCAGTGGAAAGCAAAGCAGAGCTGACGCTCGAACAGGCTCAGGCCTTGAAGGCTGCCGACACGACCGCCGGCAAGCTCTTTAAAGCATGGAACTGGAAAGCTAATCAGGCTCCGAAGTATGTATCGAAGAGTGGACTGGTGAACACCGACAACGTGCCCCAGCCGCTGTTCAAGTTCAGTGGCCGCGAGGTAGAGCGCTTTGCACGCTTCGACGGTCAGCCGAAGAAAATCCTCCGTGCAAAAACGGTCGATGACCACGGCATCATCACTGCTCCGGACGAGGGTGTCACCAAGTACTACACCCGTACCGGTACGGCCTTCTATTACGCCAGTGGTAGTGTCTATGATGAAGACCAGAGCGGCGTCGTGACGATTCTTGAGGCAGAAGACGGCAAGGTGTATATCAAGGACCCCATTTCGCGCTATGCTCAAGGAACCTGGGTGGAAGGCACCAAGGATGGCAACACCATCACCGTGGCTGCTGGCCAGCCGCTGGCGTGGAATACTAACTATTCTACTACGCTGGGCTTATACTGGGGTAACGCCCAGAGCACTGGCACCGGCACCACCTATGTAAAGGACGAGGGCGACATCACCTTCACCGTTGACGACGAGGCCGGCACCATCACGCTCGACGGCTCCAGCGACCAGAAAATCATTGGCATCTACTGGGACGATGACAACTCATGGTCTGGCTACGGCGACTATAATAGTGTGTGGACACTGAATACCGAGTATGAGCCGGCTTCTACCGATCCCATCGTGCTGCCCGACGGCGCCGAGGTTCAGAACTGGTATGCCGATGGCACTGGCACAGCAGCCGTTCCTACCGACGTGAAGGTTGCCTTCGTAGGGAACGAGGTGTACATCAGCGGACTGACGTCCAACTTCCCCGACGCCTGGATCAAGGGTACCCTCGACGGCACTACCGTCACCTTCAGCAAGTTCCAGTATGTAGGCACGTATAGCAGTACCATGCCCATCTGGGCTGTGGGTGCCGATCCTGATACCGGCAATCTGCAGGACTTCACCATGACCTACGACAGCGAGGCCCAGACGCTGGCACTCGATGCAAACCAGCTCATCGTGTTCAACGC
>DGTH01000024.1:6253-6398 GCA_002393705.1 Prevotella sp. UBA4341
GCTGAGGACCGCATGTACTATCTCAACTACATTGAGTCGCTGACCATTTATGCCGAGGCGCCCGCTCCTACCGTCATCGAGACGCTGCCCTATGTCAACACCTTCGACGACGCTGCTGACCAGAAGCACTTCAAGATTATCGATG
>DGTH01000029.1 GCA_002393705.1 Prevotella sp. UBA4341
AGATGGGCGCTTTTTCTGATTTGAACTCACATACAAAGATACGAAAAAAAAACGCACATCTGCAACTTTATTTCGTTAACTAATGCTTTGATAATTAGATAGTTAGTTAAACTTTGTAATAATCCATTACCACCTAAATTGACGCAGAACCATTATTTTCAAATCGGACGTTGTGGTGTCTTTCTATACCTAAAGGTATATTCTACTCGAAAAAAAGAGAGATTTTCTTTGTTTTGTCCCCGCCAAATTGTATCTTTGTCGGCATAATAGTAAATGTGTATGGGAAAAGTCGGTAAGTTAAGTTCGCTGTGGGTGTTCTGCCTGCTGTGTGTGCTCCTGGCCGTAGGGTGTGTTGCGCTGACTGGGGCTTGTTCTGATAAAGATAACCTGACGGAGACTCCCGTTGGCGGGAAAGTAGGCGAGATTGTAGAACGAGGCACGTTGCTCGTGGGCACCACGGGCGACTACCGCCCGCTGTCGTTCCGCGAGGCAGACGGCACCTACTGGGGCTTCGGCATAGAAATGGCAGAAGAGATAGCGAAGCACTTGGGCGTAAAGGCTGCGTTTGTGCCGACCTCATGGCCCACGCTGACGGCCGACGTGACGGCCGAGCCGCCGACCTTCGACCTGGCCATAGGCGGCATTACCATTACGGAGGCACGCAAGGAGACGATGCTCATGAGCGAGGGTTATCTGGCCAATGGCAAGACCATACTCTGCAGAGCCTCGGAGGCGGAACGCTTCAAGTCGCTGGACGACATTGACCGTCCTGAGGTGCGGGTGATAGTGAACCCTGGAGGGCTGAACGAGAAGTTTGCCAAGGAGAACCTGACGCACGCCCAGATCATCGTGCACCCGAAGAACGAGGAGATTCCCGTGCTCATAGCCCAGGATAACCTGACGGCCGACGTGATGATAACCGAAATAACGGAGGCTCCCTACTACATCAAGACCGACGCGCGCTTAGCCGCTCCCTTGATAGACCAACCCTTTACCCACGGCGAGATTGGTGTGCTGATGAAGAAAGGCCAGGCCGACCTGCTACTGAAGGTCAACGAGGTTATAAAATCCATGAAGGCCGACGGCTCGCTACGCCGTCTGCATGAGAAGTACGGGCTGACGTATGCCTATTAGCCATACCTTCACCAAGATAGCTTACTTGAAGAGGTCCTTGATGCCGTCCATGTCGAAGGCCAGCGAGAAGCGCAGGGTCTGGTCGAGGGGGTTGCTCTTGGCTGTAGAGATCACGTAGCCGACGTCGAGGGAGAAGACGCTCATGCGGAAGCCGCCGCCCACGGTGAAGTACTTGCGGTTACCCTTGTTTTCGGCTTCGTGGTGATAACCGGCCCGCAGCGAGAACTGGTCGTGATAGACGTACTCAGCACCCAAGCTCCACTGGATTTCCTGCAGCTCCTCCTTGAAGCCGCCGGGGGCATCGCCGAAACTCTTGAAGATACCGCTGATGGAGCCCACGTCGCTGTACTCCTCGATGACGCGCTGCTGGTAGGTGGCGTTGTCCTCGCCCTCAAGCTGCTTGGGCACGGTGGGCACGAGCAGCTTGTTGGCATCGGCAGCTATGGAGAAGCGGTTGTACTCATTGATGGGCACCATGAGCGAAGCACCCAGACGCATGTTGGCGGGCAGGAACTGCGAGCGGTCGTCGCCGAAGAAACTGATTTTGCTGCCTATGTTGCTGAAGTTCAGACCCAGGCCCAGCTGACACTCGCGCTCGCTCATGATGAAGTAGGTGTTGTAGTACATGGCCAGGTCGGCCGCGAAGGCTGAGGCGGGCGAGGCGTCCTCGGTGTAGTCGTAGCGCAGGTCGCTGTATATCCAGCGTATGCCGGCTGCCAGCGAGAACTTCTCGCTGAGCATGAGCGAGTAAGCGGCATCAATGGACATTTCGTAGGGCTTCACGGTCATGGCGTTTTCCTCCATGGAAGTCATTACCTCGCCTAAGGAGAAGTAGCGTAAGGAGCCGCTGATGGCTGAGTAGTCGCCAATGCGGTAGTAGCCGGCCACGTAGGCCAGGTCGATGTCGCTGACGAGCTTGCGCAGCCAGGGGGTGTAGTTCAGCGAGATACCGGCGCGGCTGATGCAGAAGGGGTACTTGGCGGGGTTCCAGTACTGCGAGTTGACGTCGGGGTCGGTAGCGGCTCCCACGTCGCCCATGCCGGCCGAGCGAGCGTCGGGGGCAATGGTCTGCGAGATGACGGCATGTTCGACGGCGTTGAACTCGCTGACTTTATCTTGTGCTGCCAATGTTAGCGGTAAAAAGGTAAAAAGGAAAAGAGGTAAGCACCATTTTACTGCTCCTTTTGCCTTGTTTATCATTCTTTCTTGCTTCATATTCTTAATGCTTTACTTGTTGCTGAAAACGATGAGTTTCTTGGCCTTCGAGGCGTAGGTGGAGCCGTCGCTGCTGATGCGTACGCGGTAGAGATAGACACCCGTAGAGATGCGGCTGCCCGAGCCCTGCGTGAGGTTCCAGTCAATGAGGTACGTGTTGTCGGTGGGTACGCCCGTCTCGGCATGTTGGTAGATGTGGCGTCCGGAGATGTCGAAGATGTCGAGTACAACGTCCATCTCGCTGCCCGTACGGTCGTGTATGATGCGGAACGACGTGGTGGTCTTTGCGGGGTTGCGCGTGCACTCTACGTCGAAGAATACGGGCTGCAGTGACTCTACCACCTGGAAGCTGAGCTCCTTGGTCGTGGAGTTATTCTGCGTGTCCCAGACGCGGAACTGCAGCTTGTGGCGGCCGGCCGTCAGTGTCGGTATGCTGAAGCCCACGGTGCCGCTGGTGTAGCTGCCGAAGTCGTAGTTGAAGTAGTCGTTGAGCACGTAGGTTGTGGCGGTCTGTCCGTCGATGACCAGCTGTATGTCGTGACCAATGCCGTTGCCGGTGGCGTTGATGCCGTTGTCGTCGCTGATGCGTGCATAGAAGTAGGGTGTCAGGTTCACCTTGTCGCCGTTGGTAAAGTCTTCTGAGTTCAGGTAGCAGAAGACGTCGGGCCCCGTGGTGTCGGGTTCAGCATCGGACGTGCCGCCCAGTAGGAAGTGGTCGCACAGGCCGTTGGCCAGCTGGCTGCGGCTGTCGTCGATGGCGTAGAGGTTGATGAGGCCCTGGCCCTCGCTGTAGCTGATGTCCTTGGGGACGATGAAGCGAATGGCGAAGGCACCGGCCTGCACGCTGTCGGAACCGTGGAAGAGCACCTTCGTACGGTCGTTAAAGACGAACGCCTCTTCGGCTTCCGTCCGGTCGTTGAGCCGACACTCGATGGTTTCCTCTGCGTCGCGTATCGTGGCCGATACTGCACCGTTGAAGTCGGTTTGCCGGCTGCCGTCGCTTTCTATGTGTCCGCGCAGGGTGACGGTGGTGCCGGCCTTCAGCGTCAGGGGTTCACCCTCGGTGACAGAGGCACCGTTGATGTCGTCGATGACGGCCTTCATCGTGGGGTGGGCCAGCCGCAGGGCGGGGTCGCCCAGCAGCGTGTATTGCAGTTTGTTGGTGGTGTAGTCCTGGCGTGTGGTGATGAGCGAGTTCTTGGCCAGTCGCACTGCCTCGCCGATGGCGATGCCCTCCAGCACCTGGCCCATGAAAGCGAGGTTCATGAGTCGGTTGTAGGACGCATAGACGGTACGCGTGGTGCCAAAGAAGGCAATGGCGCCTCCGCGCTTGTTGAACATGGCTGTCTCGCCGATGTTCTCCTCCTGTCCGTCGTAGGGCATGATGTCGCACGAGGCGGTGACCCATAGTGGCAGTCGGGTGGAGACGGCGTTGGCGAAGTCGGGCAGTTGCATCACCATTTCGTGCGAAATGCTGTAGGCTGCTCCGTGTCCGCAGTAATTCATGATGAGTGCGCCGCTCTGCATCTGCTGCTTGATGAGTCGGGTGACGTCGGGGTAGGAGTGGCCCGTCGATGAGTTGACGCGCTCGTAGGCATCCCACATGATGCGCTTCACCACGTACTCGGGGTGTTTCTGCTCCACGAGTTGTGCCACGGCGTCGGCGTCCTGCATGTGCTGGTTCTCGTTGCCGTCATCGCCCATGAGGCATATTTCGTTCTGCCAGGAGCCAGCATAGTTGTTGTTGGCGTATGAGATGATTTTATCGACCAGAATCTTGGCCTCTTCCTCGCTGCGTGCCGGCAGGCGGCCCACGGCCACGTCGGAGCGGTCGCTGCTCAGCAGGTTGCCGCCCTCGCCCTCGTCGAGCATGCAGAAGAAGTCGTCACTGACGTAGCAGTCGGTGGCGCTGAAGGAGTTTTCGCTCTCGTAGCAGAGCAGGAAGTCGTTGGGCGACTGGCCCTTCCAGTCGGATGAGAGCATGCGGTTGTCCCAGGCACCGTCGCCGAAGAGCAGCAGGTATCGGGGCATGTCGGCGTCCGTCTGTGCGCGCTCGTAGAGCATGCGCAGGTATCGGCGGTAGGCGTTGGCATCGGGCGTGCCGCTCGAGAACTCGTTATAGAGCTGCTCGGCCGTCAGGATGCGCACCCTCAGCGTGTCCTTCTCTTCGTGGTAGGTCTTGAGCCGCTGGGCCTGCGTCAGCAGTTTGCCTGAAGCCGGTATGACGATAATCATGTCGGCCGGTTCGTCGGCGTGCAGGTTCTGGTTGGCCACGTTGCCTACCAGCTCGGGAGCTGGCGTGCTGATTTGGCTTAGCTGGGGCAGGGTGGGCGTCTCCTGGGCGTGGAGCACGATGTAGTCCAGCCGCATGGTGCCGCCGGCGGTCTGCTGTATGCGTACGGTATTGGTGGCGGCGAGGTTGCTGACGTTGAACGTCTGCTTCGACTGGTTGGCACGGCTGTAGGTAGAGCACGAGGCAATGTTCATGGTGCCCACTTCGGTGCCGTTGACGCTGACGGTGGCTGACGAGGACTTGGCTGCATCGTAGGCCGTCAGCACGACGGTGACGGTGCCGCTGCCAGAAGCACCGGTCAGACCGATGGTGTAGTCGCGGGCCTGGCCGATGGTGAAGAGTCGTGAGTCGTAGAGGTTGCGTCCGCCGTGGTACCAGGCGAAGTCGTCTATTTCGTAGAGCGTGTTGGCTGCCTCGCCCGAGCTGACGTAGTGGTCCATGAGTTCCTGTTCGCTCAGGCTGAGCGGCTCGCTGTCGCTTTCGGTCAGCAGGTAGTAGCCGTAGTCGGAGTATGGGTTGCGTGTGCGCTCAGAGCCGTTCCAGGTTATGGGGCCCTGTGCCCAGAAGAGGCGTCGGCCGCCGCTGGTGCAGACGGGCACCTCCTGCAGGTCGTCGGTAGCGGCTATGTAGCTCGCCGTGAGCCGTTCGGGCTGCATGGCTCCGCCGTAGCCAAAGACGTGAACCTTGGCGGCATTGCTGAAGCCGGCCCGCCGCAGCAGGTCGTCAGTGAGCTGATAGACGCCCGACGACGGTACGCGAATCTTGGCCCACTTGCCCGTAGCCAGCAGCGACGTGGTGGCTGCTTTGCCAGAGCGCGTGGGGCTGGCAGCCGTGCGGTGGCGGCTTAGGGGGCGGCTCTGCTTCTTCAGCTGGAAACTGACCAGCTTCTGGTACTTGCCTTCACGATAGACCAGCGGCACGAACGACAGCTCGAGCGTTGCCTTCTTGCGTGAGATGCTGACCTGCTGCACCACCTCGGGCAGTGCGGGCAGGGGCTTCGTGCTGATGCTTTCGTAGCGTTTGACGTCGGCCTCGCTCATGGTGATAAACTCCGGGTAGGCTATGCTGACGCTGTAGAGACTGTCGGCGTAGCCATCAGGCAAGGGGTAGGAGTAGGTAAAGACGGGCAGCAGCGAGTCAATCCTGACCTCTCGTGCGGTCAGGTTGAAGAACTCTTGTGCTGAGGCCGTCAGGCTTATCACCAAGAGCACCAGGCTCCATGCATATCGTTTCAGTCTCACTATTTACAGTTAAACGCCAATACTTTTCGTTCCTCGAGCCACCCTTCCAGGTGGTCGTCTATGTGTACCGGCCCTACGCCTACGGGTGTGCCGGTAAAGAGCAGGTCGCCCGTCTTCAGCGTGAAGAACTGCGAGATGTAGCTCACCAGTTCATCGACCGTGTAGAGCATGTCGCTCGTCAAGCCCTCCTGCACCGTCTTTCCGTTGATGTCGAGGTGGAAGTGCAGGGCCTGTACGTCGCGGAATTTCTCCTTCTCGACCCACTCGCCGATGACGGCCGAGCCGTCGAAGCCCTTGCATATTTCCCAGGGCATACCTTTCTGTCGTGCTTCCCGCTGCCAGTCGCGTGCCGTAAAGTCTATGCCTACGGTCAGCGCGTCATAATAGCGGTGTGCAAAGCGCTGGGGAATGCTCTTGCCCAGTCGGCAGATGCGCACCACTACCTCCGTCTCGTAGTCAACCTGGCTCGACCAGTCGGGAATGAAGAAGGGCTTGTGGTCCTTCAGCAGTGCCGAGTCGGCTTTGGTAAAGATGACGGGTCTCTCTGGTTTATATAACGCGCCATCGAGCTCTTTATTGTGTTGGGCGTAATTCATTCCCACTGCAAATATCTTCATAATGCTGTAAAAAAGGGGGCACCATCCTGCGAAGAATGATGCCCCAACCCTTATTTTAAAACCTTTTGCTTTTGCTTTTCTTACTCAGCAACAAGCGTGAAGCGCTTGAAGGCAACAATCTTCAGCTCCTTGTCCTGCTGGGCAAGCCACTGGTTGACGGTCTGCTTGTCGCCATCGCCGAACTGGAACTCCTGGTCAACCAGGCAGCTCTCCTTCTTGAACTTCTCAACGCGGCCCTTGGCAATGCCCTCAATCATGGGCATCTTCAGCTGAGCCTCGCCCTCGGGCTTAGCCTCGGCAATGATTTTGCGAGCCTCGTCGGCCTGCTCCTTGGTGAGCCAGCCCTTCGACATGTTGCTCTCGATGTGGTCTTCAGAGTCAACGAGGTTGGGGTTGATGCCAGCCTTCTTGATCTTCATATCGACATACTTCTGCACCTGCTCGAGCTTGGTCTTCTCGACAGCCGTACGATACTCCTCTTCCAGAATCTTCGGGTCAATGCTCTGAGCGTCGAGTGCTACGGGCTTCATGGCAGCCACCTGCA
>DGTH01000001.1:0-3802 GCA_002393705.1 Prevotella sp. UBA4341
CTCAGCAGTGACTGGTAAATGTCGGAAAGGGTGGAGTAGCGGCCCGTCAGCACGCCGTAAAGCAAGCCTGTCAGGCAAAGCCACAAAGCCAGTAAGGGCACGGCGGCTGCACTGAAAGGCGAGGGGAAGAGGTTGCCTGTGGCACTGAGCAGGATGGCATGGGGCACGACTGTCAGCAGAAGCAATACGACAAGGTAGAACAACGAGAAGAGCAGCACGCCCCAAAACGCTACATGGTCACGATGGGCCAAGGGCTTGCCATGCTTCTCCGGCTCTTTGCTGAAACGCTCTTTCCACTGGTCGGGCAAGCCACTCTGCATGAGACAGCCCCAAGCCAGTCCTGAGAATAGAATCCAGGCAAGCAGAGGGCTGGCTACGATGTCGCTGAGCCGGCCACAAAGCCAGCGTATGCCTTCGCCGCTGAGCAGGGAGCGCACCTCGACACCCTGCATGGTGCTGAGCATCCATGAGGCCAGCACGAGCAACAGCTCGGCCAGCACCAGGGTCAAGGCGAGGCGCGCCAACAGTTTATTCTTCATCGGGTACGAGGTTGTCAATATCGAGGATGCGCAACTCCAAGGCACGCACCACGAGCCGCGTGGCGTTAATGCTCATGCCGCCGTTTCCGTCGGGAAAAAGCTTCTGTACCAGTTCGTTCTGACGTTTCTCTAAGCTTTTTACGCCGAAAGGCATTCCGCGTAGCTGGGTTATCTGGTCCTTGGTGTAACCCAGGGCAAGGTGGCGAAGGAAACGTTCGTCGTACTCGTCAATCTCGTAATTGACCATCGACTCCTGACGAATCTGACTGCTGCTGACCGCCTTGCAGAAACGTTCGACAATCTTGCGCAGTATGGGTTCGTTGAACACCAGCTCCTTACCCTCCATGACAGAGCGCACATCGCTGCGGGTAAGCATCTCGCCGCTTTTCAGGATGATGCCGTCGGCTCCGGCGTCAAGCACATCGACCCATAGTTTCTCGTTGAGTATCTCGCCGGTAAAGATGAGTACTTTTACCTGGGGGTACATTTCTTTTGTCTGTCGGCAAATTTCGACACCGACGGTAGTGGAGCCTCCAAGACCGAGGTCGAGCAGCACGAGGTCGGGTTTCTGCTGCTTGATGAGTCGCCAGTAGGAGGTTTCGCTATCGGCCGTACCAATGATTTCCGCCTCTGGTATGTCGTTGCGGATAATACCTTCGGTGCCCTTCAGTTCCAGGGGCACGTCTTCTACAATAATCACTTTGAATGGTTCCATCGTGGTAATGTTATTTTAATTGTTGTTGTTCCGTTGGTGAGTTCAGCCCAGATGCCACATCCTCGTCGGTTGGTGGCTTCGGAGTGGTCGCGTACAATCTGCCGGCAGAGCAGGTAGGGTATGTGGTCTTGGGCGGGGGTGAAGAGGTGTTGCGCCTCGGCTTCCGACAGGTGCAACTCGGGCATTTGCACGGTATAGAGCACATAACGCTCATCTTTGACTTCGGAGGTAATGTCCTGACTCTTTCTGCCCAGAATTTCGAAAAGGTAGTGCAAGAGGGCCCTGTCGCCCAATACGGTTTGCCCGTACAGTTGGACGGCTTCTAAGTGTAGCTTGGTCTGGCTGACCTGACGCATGGCCTGCTGGCTGAGCAGGGCGTAGATGTCTCGGTAGTAAGTGACCACCTCGTCAATGGCCTGTGGGTTCAGCTGCTGACTGTCAACCAGCTGCCTGATGCGCGAAGGGTAGTACATGGTTTCGTGCTTCAGCGTCGAGAGACAGTTGTCGAGCACGCTGTTGGCTATGTGCAGGTTGTTGTTCTCCAGCTCAGCCCTTCGACACTCGTCCTCGAGCACTTCGGCATTGTCTTTTTGCTGTTGTTCCTGCAGGAAGCGACGCTCCAGTTTATGGCGGTAATAGAGCAGGTAGTAGGCTGGCAGGATAATGGCCAGTATGAGCAGCAGGATGACGATGGCAATGGTCTTGTTGGTCTGCGATTGTTGCATCATGCGGCAGTACTCCTCCAGTGTGTTGTCGGCCGACATCTCGCGGAAGAGCTGTGTATATACCTTGTTATTATAGGCATAGAGTTGCCAGTCGTGCAGGGCCAGTGCTGCCACCGCCGACTCGTTGCGAATGTCGAGTATGATTTTGTAGTTGGTCGAGAGGCTGTCGTAGTACCATTGTATTTCGGGTACTGGCTGTGACATGTCGCCTTCACGCACCATGAGCATGCGGCCTTTGGGATTCAGGTGCAGGTAGTGCTCGTTGAGATACTTGCGGCAGGAGTCGGCAAAACTCAAGGTACGCTCGTATTGTCCGTTGACGTTACAGAAATATGCACTGTCGGAATAGATGTATGCTTTGTCGAGCGGCCGCAGTACGTCGGCAGCCTGAACTGGCTGCCCCATAAGCCCCATAAGCCCCATAAGCCCCATAAGCCCTATAGGCCCCATAAGCCCCATAAGCCCCGTGCTCCCCTTGGCTTTACCTTTGGGCAACCGGAAGAAAAGACGGCTGCCCTGGCCCAGCTGGCTCTCAGCCTGAATGGTGCAGACGCTGAAGATGCTACTTGTCTTACGGTATTTCTCTATAATGCCGCGACAGTTCATGAGGCCAAAGCCGTGAGAGGGCTGGTGACCGTCAACGATGGTCTTCGTGTCAAAGAGGTGCTGCAGCTGCTCGTTGGTCATGCCGATGCCAGTGTCGCTGACGCTGATTTCCACGTATTCAGCGTGGCTGTTGTCAGCCTGAATGGTAATGTTGCCGCCTTTCTCTGTAAACTTGCGGGCGTTGTCGGCCAGGGTGTTGAGCATGAAGAGGGTGAGCACGCGGTCGGCCTTGACCACTGCGTCCGTAGGTTTCACCTCTAGACTGATGCCCTTCAGCTGGAACGACATCTTGCTGCGGGCCATGAGGTTGAAGAGGTCCTGAAGCTGGAAACTCTCTATACGTAAGCTCAGCTCACCCTGCCGCAGCTGAATCCAGTGGGTCAGCACGTCGTTCTGCTCGTTAATCTTGTCGGTGAGTTCACGGATGTACTCTACCGATGCTGCATCAGCTTGACCCTCGGAAGCCTTCAGCCGCCCAACCTCATGGATGATTCGGTCAATAAAGGGCATCGTGGTGTTGACCAGCGACACCTTGGCTCGTTGTTCCAGGTTACGCCGCTGCCCCTTTTCTATGTGTAGCTGCGCCAGGGCCAACTCTTCGCGGCGCTGTTCCACGAGGTCGTCCAAGTCAGTGTGGGTCCGATTCTTTTGCCGTTGGTTCAGGTGGTTGAAGAGCCAGAGTATGAAGACGAGCAGCAGAATGGCCAGTACGACAGCCACCATCATCAGGTTCTGTTGGCGGGCGGTCTGGTCGTACATGTCGGCACGTGCCTGTAGCTGGCGGTCTTGGCGGGTTTGCTGCTGTAAGTCGATGTAGATGTTGCGGTTGTAGTCGCTGCCTGCTTTGTCGTCGATGGCCGAGTAGGCCACTGACAGTTGTTCGCGTATGCTGGCCACGAGGTCTGGAGCCTGCTTTATTTTGGGGTTGGAGAGTGCATCGTTCAGATAGTCCAACGCCGTGAGGTCGTCGTTCATGGCGTGGTGGCATGATGCCAGGGTACGGTAGGCTCCGGCAATCTGATAGACATCGCCGTAAGCAGTAAACAAGTCGAGTGCCTGAACGGCCAGAAAGACCGGCAGCTCGTCGGTGCTTACTCCTTCCGTGTTCAGGAATTTCATGGCCGGCAGATTGTCGCTGACGAGCTGCTGGCGGCTCTCTTCGTACATGAGGTGCTCCGAGAGTGCTTCGAGCGAGTTGGCTTCAAAGTAGGGGTAGT
>DGTH01000001.1:3930-7507 GCA_002393705.1 Prevotella sp. UBA4341
GTGTGCCGTCGGTAATGATGCCTCCGGCTCCTACATTATATAGATAGTTCAGCAGTTGGGCCGTGTCGCTCTCCAGTTCGTTGTCATGTTCCATATAGGCAATGGCATCGACAGACTGACGTTCCAGACCTACGTAATAGTAGTAGGCGCTCTCAACGATGGCCATTTCGGTCTCGGCATAAACCATGCGCTGCTGCAGGCGTTCAGACAGCAGGAAACGCTCCTCGTTGATGCGGTGCAGACGATTTACTGCCAGCTCGCGGTAGTCGTAGAACTCGCGGTTGTCGGAGCGTCGCTGACAGAGTCGCATGTGCTGGATGTCGGCAATGAGCAGTTCCACCTGGTTGTCGGTGAGCAGGGCTACAGAGTCAAGCCGCCTTTTGGCTTCGTCGTAGTCCATGCGCATCATGCTGACGAAAGCCAGGTTGTTGAGTGCTTCGGCTTGTCCGTCGTCGTAGGAAGAGGAGGCGCTGTAGGCCAGTTGCGCATAGTGGGCCGTAGAGTCAAGACTACGGTAGTGATAGGCATAAGAAATAGAATTCAGCTTGTCCACCGCTTGCCTATCAGGCGATGAACAAGCTGAAAGAAGAAGTAGCGAGGCTATGCTGTTAAGCGCGAGCCTTAGCCACATAACCGAGTGCCTCCTTGCACTTGTCGGTTATATACTGCCAGTCGCCAGCCTTCACCTTTTCAGAGGGGAAGAGCTTTGAACCCATGCCGACACAATAGACGCCAGCCTTGAACCACTTGGTCAGGTTCTCCTCTTCGGGTGCCACGCCGCCGGTGACCATAATCTTCGACCAGGGCATGGGAGCCTTCAGCCCCTTCACCATGTTCGGACCTACCACGTCGCCGGGGAATACCTTCGTCAGGTCGCAGCCCAGTTCCTGAGCCTTGCCAATTTCGCTGACGGTCATGCAGCCCGGGCAATAGGGCACAAGCCGACGGTTGCAGACAGGAGCAATGTCGGGATTGAACAACGGGCCAACCACGAAGTTGGCACCCAGCTGGATGTAGAGCGCGGCCGTAGGAGCATCAACCACCGAACCGATGCCTAATGCCAGCTCGGGGCACTCCTTGTCGGCCCACTTGACCAGTTCGCCGAATACTTCCTGTGCGAAGTCGCCACGGTTTGTAAACTCGAATGCACGTACGCCACCCTCATAGCAGGCCTTCACCACATTCTTACAGGTCTCTAAGTCTTTGTTGTAGAAGACGGGCACCATGCCGGTATCTCCAATCTTCTTCATGACTGCTAATTTATCAAACTTTGCCACCTTGAATATATTTACGATTTACTGATTTTCGATTTACTATTTATTTGTAGTCTCGATTTACGGATTCTCGCTGCCGACGTGTATTTCAATCGGAAATCGAAAATCCGTAAATCGAAAATCCTATTTTATCTCTGAACGCGTCCGCTTGCGTTACCGCCGGCGAGTGATTCTACTTCGTCAACACTGACAAGGTTGAAGTCGCCATTGATGGTGTGCTTCAGGGCACTGGCGGCCACGGCAAACTCAAGAGCCTCGCCCTGAGTCGGCTTGGTGAGCAGACCGTGAATGAGACCACCAGAGAACGAGTCGCCACCACCTACGCGGTCAATTATGGGATTAATCTCGTAACGCTTGGACTGATAGAACTCCTTGCCGTCATAAATCAGGGCCTTCCAGCCGTTGAACGTGGCCGAGAACGACTCACGAAGGGTAGAAACGACGTACTTGAAGCCAAACTCTTCCTTCATCTGCTTGAAGATGCCCTCATAGCCGGAAGCATCGGTCTTGCCGCCCTCTACGTCTGCGTCGGGCTTGAAACCGAGGCAGAGTTCTGCGTCTTCCTCATTACCAATGCACACGTCAACATACTGCATCAGGGGGCGCATGATGCTGATGGCCTTCTCTGAAGTCCAGAGCTTCTTGCGGAAGTTCAAATCGACTGATACGCATACACCGTGACGCTTTGCAGCCTCGCAGGCCAGACGGGTCAGCTCGGCTGCCTTGTCGCTGATAGCCGGCGTAATGCCTGACCAGTGGAACCAGGAGGCACCCTCCATAATCTTGTCGAAGTCGAAGTCGGAAGGATCAGCCTCGGCAATAGCACTGTGGGCACGGTCGTAGATAACCTTCGAGGGACGCATCGAAGCACCCGTCTCTGCGTAGTACAAACCTACGCGGTCACCGCCACGGGCAATGAACTCGGTATTGACACCATAGCGACGCATAGCGTTGACAGCTATCTGTCCGATTTCGTGCTTCGGCAGTTTGCTCACGAAGTAAGCCTCGTGGCCGTAGTTAGCCACCGAGATAGCCACATTAGCCTCACCACCGCCAGGGATGATGCGGAATGATTCACTCTGAATGAAACGGTCGTTGCCTTGAGGCGACAGGCGAAGCATGATTTCGCCCAATGTTACGATTTTTGCCATTTGCTTTTAAGTTGTTTGTTGAATAAACTGTTATTTAAATCACTTCTGCAAAGATACCATGTTTTTTTTGATTGACAAAATATCTTAACGAATTTTCTTCAAATATCTTACGTAAACCTTTTAGAATGACACCTCGCCATATAATAAAAGGTATAAAAATTGTGACATTTCCGTAAAATGTGAAAGTTTGGAGGCAATTCATGTAACGGCGGATTGTCATGCTGAGGCATAGTCCTTTACGGCGTGGCAGTGAAAATGCGAAAAATAAAAAAATTTTTTTAATGTCAAATAGTATCGAGTTTGCAAAAATAGTTGTAACTTTGCAGCTATCTTTTCGATTAGACAACAAGCAGATAATATGAGAAGAATTGTTATTTTATTACTTACATTGATGACTATGACAATGGTAAATGGACAAACGCTGACGGAACGTCAGCGCGGACTGGCGGCCTGTGCCTGCCTGATGGCACAAGGTGACTTACAGCGTTTGGAGCCTGCCGTGAAGACGGCACTCGACGGCGGCGTGACTATCAATGAACTGAAGGAGGCTTTTTCACAACTTTATGCCTACACTGGATTCCCGCGCTCACTGAATGCGCTGGGAGTGCTGAACAAGGTGTTGCAGGAGAATCCTCATGCTACGTGGCAGGAGGGCAAACCCTGGAAGCGACCGGCTCTCTGGGACCATGCCGACGAGGCTCTGAAGCAGGGCACGGAGGTGCAGACCCGGCTCTCGGGCCGTCCCTTCGACTACACCTTCTGCCCACAGGACGACTACTACCTGAAGGCCCATCTCTTCGGCGACATCTTTGCCGGCGACCAACTCTCGGCTGCCGACCGCGAAATAGTGACCGTGGCGGCACTGAGCGGACTCGACGGCGTGGCTCCGCAGCTGGCTGCCCACAAGCAGGGAGCCGTCAACATGGGCAACTCGCAGCAGACGGTCGATGAACTCTGCCAGTGGCTCGACCACGAGGGCTATACCTTGCGCAGTGGCTTCCCCAAAGGCAACGCCAACACGGCCTACGCCCAGTATTTCCAGGGTGACAGTTATCTGGCTCCCATTCAGCCCGCCAACCTCGGCAAGGATGACAAGACGGTGCTGCCTCTGGCCAACGTCACCTTCGAGCCCGGCTGCCGCAACAACTGGCA
>DGTH01000001.1:7551-8965 GCA_002393705.1 Prevotella sp. UBA4341
GCAACAACTGGCACATCCACCACGGGGCACACCAGATTCTCATCTGCGTCAGCGGGCGCGGCTGGTATCAGGAGTGGGGCAAGGCTCCCGTAGCCCTCTTGCCCGGCATGGTCATCGACATCCCTGAGGGTGTGAAGCACTGGCACGGCGCACAGCGCGACTCTTGGTTCCAGCACTACACTACGCATGTAGCTACTGGCGGCGAGCAGTCGAACGAATGGCTGGAGCCGGTGACGGATGATGTTTACGACAAACTGAAATAAAGAAAAAAGCTCAGCTGTTCTTCTTGTAGCTTCGTACAGCCCAGACAGCCATGAAAAGGCCTATGGCCAGGAGAGCCAGCACTTGACGGGCGACGGATGAGAAACCGCCGCCACGTACGAACACCGTGCGGATGGCTTCTATGAAGTAGTGCATCGGGTTGACGTAGGTGGTCAGATAGGCCCACTCGGGCATGGAGCGCGTAGGCGTAAAGAGACCGCTGAGCAGCATGATGCAGACAATGAAGAACCACATGACGAACATGGCTTGCTGCATGGTGTCGCTGTAGTTGGAGACGATGAGGCCGAAGCTGGAGAAGAACAGCGCCAGCAGCATGGCAAGCAGATAGACAAGCCAGAGAGGGCCGGCGCTGGTGATGTCATAGACGGCCCAGGACAACACGAGGCAAGCCGTGACGACGAACAGCGCAATCAGCCAGTAGGGAATGAGCTTGGCCAGGATGAACATCCACTTAGAGACGGGCGTGACGTTGATTTGTTCAATGGTGCCCGTCTCTTTTTCGCCCACGATATTCAGCGTGGGCAGGAATCCCGTCATCAGCATCATGACGATGGCCAGCAGGGCGGGAATCATGAAGACCTTGTAGTTCTGGTGAGGGTTATAGAGGAGTGAAGAGTGTAGAGTGGAGAATGAAGAATTTGCTGCCGGCTTTCCAACTGTGGCGGTAGCAAATTCTTCATTCTTCATTCTTAATTCTTCATTTACAATCTGCGAGAGGTAGGCACTGCCTATTGAACCCTTGGTGCCGTTGACGGCATTGGCGGCAATGAAAAGCCTCCCCCCAGCCCCCTCCGAAAGGAGGTGCTGACCTGCTGCGGCCAGTCGGGTACTGCGGCCATAGTCCTGCGGAATAACCAACACAATGTCGGCCTTGCCTTTCTCTATATCTTTAAGAGCCGACTGGTAGGTGGGCTTCACACCGCCAAAGATGAAGTAGCGCGAGGCTTCGATGGCATTGACGAGTTGGCGGCTCTCTGTGGAGTGGTCGTTGTCAACTACATCCACCACGATGTTCTTCACCTCCATGTTCATTACCCACGGCATGACGCACATGATGATGATGGGAAACATGACGACGAGACGCGGCAGAAAGGCATTGCGGCGAATCTGCAGGAATTCTTTTTGTATGAGA
>DGTH01000193.1 GCA_002393705.1 Prevotella sp. UBA4341
ACACCCGACACCCAACACCCAACACCCAACACCCAACACCCAACACCCAACACCCAACACCCAACACCCAACAGCCAAAAGCCCAAAGAACCCGAGGTCAGCGTGGGCATCGTCAGCGGACAGAAGATTCACTTCACGCTCAATGCTCCCTACACCGCCAAGGGCGAAACCATCATCGGCGAACAGGTCGTCGAGTTCAGCGAGGGTGGCATTCTCTGGAATGGCAACCAGTACCGCGAGCTGACCTTTACGCCCCAGCAGACCGACGCGTCCTTCTCGCTCTACGACGTCACCATCGGCGTCAACTTCCACTGGGAGCGCAAGGAGACGCAACTCTTCAACGGCACGCTGCTGCTCGTCGTAGAGGCCGACAAGATAACGGCCATCAACCTGCTGCCCGTCGAGCAGTACCTCATCAGCGTCATCTCCAGCGAGATGTCGGCCACCAGCAGCATCGAACTGCTAAGGGCTCACGCCGTCATCAGCCGCTCCTGGCTACTGGCGCAAATGGAGAAGCGTCGCCAGCTCAACAACGGACAGAACAGCTTCTTCTCCTTCACGAAGAAGGAGGACGAAATCATACGCTGGTACGACCGCGAAGACCACCAGATCTTCGATGTCTGTGCCGACGACCACTGTCAGCGCTACTACGGCATTACCAAGGCCACCAACCGCAGCGTAGAAGCCGCCGTACGTGCCACCCGTGGACAGATTCTCATGTACGAGGACGAAATCTGCGATGCCCGCTACGGCAAGTGCTGCGGCGGCATGACCGAGGAGTTCCAGTACTGCTGGGAGGACACCCGCAAGCCCTACCTGCTGGCCATTCCCGACAGCCGCCTGGGGCGCCAGCCCAAGAACCTCTCGCTCGACGAGAATGCCGACCAGTGGATACGCTCCACGCCCGATGCCTTCTGTAACACCCGCGACCCGGAAATCCTCTCGCAGGTGCTCAACGACTACGACCAGGAGACCACCGAGTTCTACCGCTGGCACGTGGAGTACTCGCAGGAGGAGCTCTCACGACTCGTCAGTGAGAAACTGAACACGGACTTCGGCCTCGTCACCGACCTCGTGCCCCTGGCCCGTGGCCGCAGCGGCCGCATCTGGCGCCTGAAGATTGTGGGTACGGAGAAGACGCTCATCATTGGCAAGGAGCTCGAGATTCGCCGCGCGCTCAGCCCGTCGCACCTCTACAGTTCGGCATTCGTCATAGACCGTCGCCCCGACGGCGGTTTCCTGCTTACGGGAGCCGGCTGGGGTCACGGTGTGGGCCTCTGCCAGATTGGTGCCGCCGTCATGAGTACGCAAGGATATAATTACGACCAAATACTGCTGCACTACTACAGAGGTGCGGAAATCAAGAAGATATATTAAGAACCCCTCCCGACCTCTCCAAAGGGGAGGAGGGCCTTCACGAAGTTCGTTAAGATAAATAGACATAATAGATACAGAAAGAAATATGGAAACAGAAAACAACAAATCGGGCAGAAACCCGTCAAGGCCCTCCTCCCCTTCGGGGAGGCGGAGAGGGGTCTCCCCCTGGGCCTGGATTCCTTCGCTTTACATAGCCGAAGGCCTGCCCAACGTGGTCGTTATGACCGTGGCCGTCGTCATGTACATGCAGATGGGCATGAGCGACACCGACATAGCCCTTTATACCAGCTGGTTAGGACTGCCGTGGGTCATCAAGCCCTTCTGGAGCCCGTTTGTCGATTTATACAAGACGAAGCGCTGGTGGGTGCTGCTGATGCAGGTGCTGCTCGGCTCGTCGCTGGCCGGTGTGGCCTTCACGCTGAGCACGCCCCTGTGGTTTCAGGGCACCATGTGCTGCTTCTTCCTCATGGCCTTCAGCAGCGCCACCCACGACATAGCCGCCGACGGCTTCTACATGCTCGCACTCGACGACCATCAGCAGACGTGGTTCGTAGGCATTCGTAACCTGTTCTACCGCCTGGCCGTCATCTTCGGCAACGGCGTGCTCATCCCCGTGGCCGGCATTCTGCAGGTCTATTTCAAGGACCAGACGGCCTTCACCTGGAGTCTCGTCTTCTACGGCCTGGCCGCCCTGTTCCTCGCCCTATGGCTCTACCACGCCTACGTCATGCCACGGCAGGAAAGCCTCCCCCAACCCCCTCCCAAGGAGGGGGCCAAGGATGCAGGCAGTGAAGCCCCCTCCCTGGGAGGGGGGTGGGGGAAGCTTTTATTCTCCTTCTTCCGCAAGTTCCCGGCCCGTGAGACCTTCTTCGCCATGCTCTTCCTGCTGTTCTACCGCTTCCCCGAAGCACTGCTGACGAAGATGAGCCTCACCTTCCTACAGCGCCCCAACTCCGAGGGCGGACTGGGACTCTCGCCCCAGGAGTTCGGACTGGCCAACGGCACCGTAGGCCTCATCGGACTCATGCTCGGCGGCATCATGGGCGGCTGGCTGGCCAGCCGCGACGGTCTGAAGAAGTGGCTCTGGCCCATGGTGTGCGCCATCACGCTGCCCGACGTCGTCTATATCTACATGAGCTACGCCATGCCCGACAACCTGGCACTCATCTCCTCGTGCCTCTTCGTCGAGCAGTTCGGCTACGGACTGGGCTTCACGGCCCTAACGCTCTACATGCTCTACTTCAGCCAGGGCAAGTTCAAGACCTCCCACTACGCCATCTGCACCGGCATTTCCTACCTCGGACTGATGCTGCCCGGCATGGTGTCGGGCTGGATCAAGGACTCCATGGGCTACCAGCAGTTCTTCCTGCTCGTCATGGGCCTCTGCGTCATCACCTTCTTCGTGGCGGCGTTCATCCGCATAGACCCCGAGTTCGGCAAGAAAAAGGAGGAATAGGAAACGCGGTCGTCCCCCTCCAATCGGGGGACGGCTTCGCGCAGGGGGAATCACCAGTGAACTTTTAAATCTCTGCGATGAGATCGATCGTCAAAGGCCTTTAGGTGTGGCAGCCTACAACACAAAAGAGTTAATTGAAAATTTGAAGTCATCACTTCCTTCTATAGATGATTTGGAGAAAAGGCTCAACGAATAATCAAGATGGAAGAAAAGAGGCAGAAATCTCATTTTTCCCAAACCTCTGCCACGATTTGGCGTAGTCTTCGTGTACTTTTGCAGAAAAATTCGATTATATATGGCAGACAATGATAGAGGACAAAGCCTAATTACCAAATACGTCTGGGTGATAGAGACCATTTATCGCAGACGGAAGATTTCATTCAAAGAACTGAATGAACTATGGCTTCGTGATGACATCAGTAGAGGTTTGGACATTCCCAAACGTACCTTTGACAACTGGCGTTATGTCATCTGGGATATGTTCGGTATCAGTATCGTCAATGAGAACCGTGGTGAATACCGCTACTACATCGAAAACGTGGA
>DGTH01000097.1:0-21229 GCA_002393705.1 Prevotella sp. UBA4341
CCTGACGTTTGAGACCAGCGACGGAACAGTACAGTCCGTCTCCACTACGTCACTCAAACTTGAAATCAGCGGCGACAAACTGCTGGTGAACGACGGCGCACAGAGTTTTACCCTCACCGACCTCAAGAAAATGTACTTCTCAACCAACGATGCCACAGGCATTGACGGGAACGTTAACACTAACACTCAACGCTCAACACTCAACGCTCAACTCTGGTTCACCATCGACGGGCGCCTGCTGAGCGGCAAGCCCACTAAGAAGGGCATCTACATCAACAATGGGCATAAGGTCATTATTAAATAAGGAGAAACGGCTATGAAGAAGATTGCAACACTATTGGCTGTCTTGCTGGTCAGCCTGACGGCCACAGCACAGACCCTGAACATTCAGACCGGACAGGTCACATGGCTGTTTCCTGCCGCCCAGGCTGGCGAGATGACTTGGACCGACGGACAGACGCTGACCGTGATGAACAAGACGTTCAACGTCAGCGACATTACGGCCATGACCGTTGACCAGACGCAGGTGACCGGCGGCACCGTAGGCGTGAGCTATGACGGCACGACGGCGAACGTCACCGTGGCAGGCAATGTGGCCCAATACCTGACGGTGGAGACCAGCGGTGCACACGTCAGCATCGTGCAGAGCGAAGACCTGGCAGAGGAGATTACCTACACGCTGGCAGGCACATCGGCCGACGGCGGCTTCTACATGGAAGGTTCCTACAAGTCCACCATTGAACTGAACGGCCTGACGCTGACCAACCAGTCGGCCACCTACAGCGGTGCTGCCGTGCACATTCAGAACGGCAAGCGCATCAAAGTGAAGCCCCTCACGGGCACCACCAACACGCTGGTTGACGCAGCCTCGGGCGCTCAGAAGGGCTGCCTCTACATCAAGGGACATGCCGAGTTTGCCCAGAAGGGTACGCTGAACGTGACCGGTAACGTGAAGCACGCCATCAAGACGGGCGAGTACTTCACCATTAAGAATACCACTATCAACGTGCTGGGCGCTGTAGGCGACGGCATCTCGTGTAACGAATACTTCCTCATGGAGAGCGGCACTATCAACATCAGCGGCACACAGGACGACGGCATTCAGTGTGACCTGGACGGCACGGAATCAACGGGCGAGCTGACCGACCACGAGGATGAGGACTCTGGCAACATCTACCTGCAAGGCGGCACCATCAACGTCAGCGTGACAGCCGACAAAGCCAAGGCCATCAAGAGCGAGGGTGACATGACGATAACGGGCGGAACCATTACGTGCAGCACCAGCGGCGGCGGCGTGTGGGACACCGACGAACTGAAGACCAAGGCAGCCGCCTGCCTGAGTGCCGACGGCAACATGACCGTCAGCGGCGAGGCTGTGCTTAACCTGACCAGCACCGGCGCCGGCGGCAAGGGCATCAGCGCGGATGGCACACTGACCTTCAACGGCGGAACGACAACCGTCTCCACATCGGGTAACGCCCTCGTGGCCTCGTCGAGCGGCAGTCTGTCCGTCATCACCAATTCTCGTAACCTCGACAACTACACCACGAGCTATAAGTCGTCGCCCAAGGGCATCAAGGCCGACGGTGCCATTCTCATCAACGACGGCATCATCAACGTCACCACTACAGGTGCCGGCGGCGAAGGCATTGAGAGCAAGGACTACATCAACATAACCGGCGGACAGATTATCGTCAATGCCAGCGACGACGCCATCAACGCGGCCTACAAGAAGAACGACCAGAAGCAGAAGGTGTCTGGGTCTGGCGACCTGACCATTACGGGCGGCTACATCTTTGCCCGCTCTACTGGCAACGACGGCATGGACTCTAACGGCGACACCAAGATTTCGGGCGGCATCATCTACGCCATTGGTGCCTCTGGTGGCGAGATGGCCATCGATGCCAACACCGAGGAGCAGAAGAAACTCTACATCACGGGCGGTACCATCTTCGCCTTAGGCAACCTGGAGAACGGGGCCAGCATCTCGAACGGAACAAAGAAGGAAACCACCTCCTGGAGCGAGAACACTTGGTATGCACTCTATAATGGCTCCACCCTTGTGGGCATGTTTAAGACACCAGGCAGCAGCAACCAGTTCGCTCCTGGAGGTCCTGGCGGCGGAGGCCCTGGCGGCGGAGGTCCCGGTGGCGGAGGCTTTGGCGGTACGCGTTCGCTCGTGGTCTATACTTCGTCAACACCCGACTTGAAGTCTGGCTGCACTTATACGGGTGGCGAGGAATACTTCGACGGAATGGCCAACTTCGGAGCTACCGTAACGGGTGGCACGAGCATCTTCTAACCGCACCCAAACATAGCGTCTGACGGTTGCCCCGTCGGACGCTCCCTAAAAAAGCGCCCCGTTCACCAACTGAACGGGGCGCTTTTTTTATTTCAACTTAAAGGAATTCTCGATGCTGCTGAGTTCTTCGACAAAGCCCTTGTCAACCTTAAGCCGCTGTTCAATGGCCGAACAACTGTGAATGACCGTCGAGTGGTCGCGATTGCCAATGAGCTGGCCAATGCGCGAGGCCGGCATGCGGGTGTATTTCTGAGCTAAGTACATACTGACTTGACGCACAATGACAAAGTCACGCTTGCGGCTACGGCTGAACACCTGCTGCTGGGTCACGTTGAAGTGGCCACATACTTTCTCTAGAATATCATCAACCGTCAACGGCTTATTGTCAACCTTTACGGCACGCTTGATGACCCGCTCGGCCAGACGCATGTCAATGCTGCTGTTATAGACAATACTATAGGCCATGAGCGAATTGACGACGCCTTCCAGGTCGCGCACGCTGCCATTGGCCGTTTCGGCTATGAACTGAATGACGTCGGCTGGAATCTTCAAGCCATCCTTGCGACACTTGGCGTTAAGAATATCCACACACAGCTGTGTATTGGGCTTTTCCAACTCGGCAATGAGACCACAGGAGAAACGCGTCAAGAGACGGTCTTTCATGCCCTGTAAATCAACGGGGGGACGGTCGCAAGCCAGAATAATCTGTTTGCCGTTGCGGAAGAGGTGGTTGAATATGTGGAAGAACGTGTCAAGTGTCTTGGGTGACGTCGCCCACTCTTGTATGTCATCGACAATGAGCACGTCAATGCTCTGGTAGAAACGAATGAAGTCGTTGACGCTGTTCTTGCACGTAGCGTCAGTAAACTGCACTTGGAACAGGCGGGCAGACACGTAGAGCACGCGCTTCTGGGGGTACATCTCCTTACAACGTACACCTATGGCATTAATAAGGTGTGTCTTGCCACAGCCCGATGGGCCATAAATAAAGTAGGGGTTGAAGGTCGTCTTGCCCGGATGTTCGGCTACGGAGAGACCAACCGTGCGGGGCAACTTGTTGCTGTCGCCCTCAATGAAGTTCTGGAAAGTCTTATGTACGTCGAGGTGGGCATCAAGCAACTGGGGTGTGGCCACATCGAGTGTCGTGGGCGACTGGTTGGCTCGCGTCGTCGTTTGGCGGGGTGTCTCTATTCCGCCCGGCGTATCACCCTCAACAACAGTCGTTACATTATTCGTCTTGTCAGCCAGTATGCGGTAGGACAATCTCGTTCCAGGGCCGAAACAACGACTCAGTACCTTACCGAGCAAACCAACGTAGTATTCCTCCAAATACTCATAGACGTAGTTACTTGGAACCTGCAACAGCACGGTCTTCGTTGACTCCGAATACGACTCGAAGCCAATTGGTGCGAACCACGTTGTGAATTGCTGCTCTGTGACGTTATTCCTTATCAGTTTTAGGCAGTTGTCCCAAAGCGCCTCATGTCTTTTTTGCATACAGGCGATAATACTTATTATTGTTATTATGTTCCGGCTTTTGCTGTCGTCCTTTCATGGGATGGACATCCAGACAACCTTGAAATCGAGTGCAAATTTCGCACTTTTTTTTGAAACAAACAAATTCCTTTTATTTGCAAGATTTATTCAAAAAGGTCGTAACTTACTATTGATAGGCGCTTTATAAACTTTGTTGCTTTTACGAACAATAGAGCCAGTTTGTTTATTTCTAACCCGTTGACAAATAGTTGCTTAAGAGAGTAGTATGGCGGGTTTGAAGTGTGTTGTAAATCGTGACGACGACCTTCCGAAAGTGGTTTATATCAACACGTTGCCGAATTATAAAGGAAAGAGCCGCCGAAGCGGCTCTATTTAGACAAATTAAAAATTAGTCTGATTATTTATCCTTTTTCCCGAATACGGAGAAGTGGACATAGCGTTTCGGGTGTGCTCTCAGGTCGATGAGCAGCGAGTCTGCCGACCGCATGGTTGCATTCAGGTTGTTGTAGAGCGTGGGGTCATTCATCAGTAGTCCTAAAGAACCCTTCTTGCTGTTTAGTGCCTCTGTCATTTGCTGTACGTTCTGTAGTGTTGCATCGACCTTAGCCATGGTGGCGGCCACGTCAATCTGGTTCAGCTTGCCGGTCAGTTCGCCGGTATTGTCCAGCACTACGCCAGCCTTCTGCATCATACTCGGTACGTCGCGGTTCAGTCCTGCCATGAGGTGGTTCAATTCGCGTGTCGAAGTGTTCAGGTTTGTAGTTATTTGGTCAACGTTGTGCAGCGAGTGGGCTATAGCCGGATCAGCCAGCAGTGTGTTCAGGCTATACAGAATGGAGTCAAGCTTGGGCAACATTTGCTCGATGGAAGGAACCAATTCTGCTGCTTTCGTCATGATGCCTTGGGTTACTTGTCCGCGAATGGTGTCACCCTTAGGGAGCATGCTGCTAATCTGCGGGGGAAATTGGAGGTTGATTTTAATGTTACCCAACATGTCGCTCTCCAGGACGGCAGCTGTGCCCTGAGGCAGGTTCATGCGTTCGTCCACTTCGATGACGGCTACAATGTCGTTGGCTTTCTCAAAGTCATAGACAATGTCTTTCACCACCCCCACACGGTAGCCACGCGCATAGACGGGGCTGGAGGCCGAGAGACCGCTAATGTCGGAGAACGTGATGTAATAGGCATTCTTGTTCGACATGATGCTCAGGCCTTTCAGGTAGGACAGTCCAAAGAAGAGGATGACGATACCCACGATGGCCACCAATGCTATTTGTACTTCTTTCGTCAGGAATTTCATACTTAGTATTCTTGTTATTTTTTGTTTCGCTTAAATTCACGTATCGCCTCTTGCACGTCGTAGCGTTGCCCGTTCTTAAAGGCGATGATGAAGGCCTGTGGAAACTTATCGAGCAGCTGCTTGCGCAGGCGGTATATCTCATTGTAGTTGGTTGAGGCACCTACAGTATATTTGTACATGCCGCCCTCCTCATAGTAATCTACGTCTTTCAGCCCCTTCAGCTGTGGGGCGTTGCTTTTAAGTCGCTTGGAGTTTGCAGCTATTTGCACCTTAAAGACGGGTCGGCCGGGAGGTATGGTATTGACGTCTGGCTCAGGTTCGTCGATGGGAACCGGCTGAGTCGTTACGTCAGGCGTTGGCTCGGGGGCAGTGACGGCTGTTGGTTCGGGCGTTACGACCCGTGTAGGTTCAGGCGTCGGGCTGGTGGTAGGAGCAGGCTCAGGCTGTGCAGGCCGTTCAGGCACGGCGGGTACCACGGTCGGAACCTCAATGACGGGTGTCGTGTCGGGCTGGTAAGGCACCGTAACGTGCTCGTTATATCGCTTTTTGTAGGCCATGAAGGCATTGAAGAAGCCCCGCGTATAAAGGTCGATGGCCTCACGCGAGTTCATAAACTGCTCTTCGTCGGGAGTGGAGATGAAGCCCAGTTCCATCAGACAGCCAGGCATGGCCGAGAGGCGCAATACGGCCAGGTTCTTCTGGTGGGCACCCATGTCCTGACGACTGGTAGCCTGACAAACGTAGCGTTGCATGTACTTTGACAGTTCGACGCTTCGCTCCATGTTGTTGTCCTGTATGAACTCAAAGAGGATGTCACTCTCCGGCGAGTTAGGGTCATAGCCCTGATATATTTGCTGGTAGTTGGGCTCCATCAGAATGACGGAGTTTTCGCGCTTTGCAACGTCCAGGTTGGTGTCGAGTGCTGTTCCGCTCGTGCCTTTGCCTAAGGTGTATGTCTGGTAGCCGTGGACGTTGCGCCCTCTGGCCACAGCGTTGATGTGGACAGAGATGAAGAGGTCTGCCTTGGCCTCATTGGCTATTTCGGCACGTCGCCACAATTCCACGAAGACGTCTCGTTTGCGGGTATAGACTACTTTTACGTCAGGACAGTTGCGCTCGACGGCTGCACCAAAGGCTAAGGCGTAGCGTAGCGTCAGGTCTTTCTCCTTCGAGATGGCTCCCACTGCACCGGCATCGTGACCGCCATGTCCGGCATCGATAACGAGTACAAACTTATCCTTTGCAGCACTTGCCGTAGCTGCAGCGAAGCATGTCATCAAAAGTAAGAAAAGAATCTTTTTGCCCATATTATATCTTTATCAGTTGCAAAAGTAGTCATTTTTCATTAAAAACCACGAAATGTCAGTGAGTTTTATCATTTATTAAGTGTAGTTCCACACCTGCCCCTCGTAGGTCGGCACCCATGGGCGGATTCGCTTTGGTGAGTTGCAGATCGATGGAGGTAATGGCGGGAAACGTATTGGTAAGGGCATCGGCTATGCGGCCGGCCACGTGCTCCAGAAGGTTGGAGGGTTGCTCCATCTGGCGCTTTACGAGCTGATAGACCTCGGCATAGTTCAGCGTGTCCTGCACGTCGTCTGTAGCCGCAGCCCTTGTCACGTCGTAGCCCAGTCGCACGGAAAGCACGAAGTCCGCCCCCACGCTTCGCTCCTGAGGCAGCACCCCGTGGAAAGCGTGGAAACGTACGTCGTGCAGGTAGATGTAGCTTTGAGTTATCCGCATCGTGAAGCTCCGCAGTTCTTACATATTAGGCAACCTTCCTGATAGACCAGCGTCTCTTGTCCGCAGTTGGGACACTTTTGTCCTTTGGCTTCTGTTCCGTCGGAGATGTACTTCTTCAGTGCACGTTCCACGCCGTTTTTCCACGTGTTGATGCTCTCGTTCTTTAGTTGCAGTGAACCGACAAGCTTGATGACGTGGTCAATGGGCATACGGTAGCGCAACACGCCTGAGATGAGCTTGGCGTAGTTCCAGTACTCGGGATTGAACTTCTCTGACAGGCCCTCAACGGTGGTCTTGTAACCACGCTTGTTCTCAAACTGGAAGTCGTAACGCTTCGTGCCGTCGGGGTTCTGCTGCTTGATGATTTTTCCCTTCGTCACGCTCTTGGGCAGCATGATGCCTTCCTCGTCGTCCTGCAGACCGGTGAAGATTTCGTAGGGATAGCCGTCCAGCAGTCCGACGAAGGCCACCCACTTGTCCTTGTTGTTCTGGAAGCGCACCACGTCGCATTCCAGCACCTGCGGGCGCACCTCGGTGACCTCGGGGTGCTTGCAGGGAGCCTCAACGGGCTTCTCTTCCTTTTTCTTCTCAACGGCTATCATCACACCGGCACGGCTTCCGTCACGGTAGATGGTGCAGCCCTTACAGCCTGAACGCCATGCTTCTACATAGAGACGGTTCACCAGGGCCTCGTCAACGTCGTTAGGCAGGTTGACGGTGACGCTGATGGAGTGGTCAACCCACTTCTGAATGGCACCCTGCATGCGTACCTTCATCAGCCAGTCAACATCGTTGGCCGTGGCCTTATAATATGGAGAGCGGGCCACCAGCGCGTCTATCTCCTCCTGGGTGTAGCGCTTTGTGGTGTCGAGTCCGTTCACCTCCATCCACTTCATGAACTTGGGGTGATAGACAATATACTCCTCGAACGAATCGCCCACCTCGTCAACAAAGTCAACATGCACATCGGTGTCACTGGGGTTAACCTTTCGACGGCGCTTATACACGGGCATGAAGACCGGCTCAATGCCACTCGTGGTCTGCGTCATCAGACTGGTGGTGCCCGTGGGGGCAATGGTCAGGCAGGCTATGTTGCGGCGGCCGTACTTCACCATGTCTTTATACAGCTGGTCATCGGCTTCTCTGAGTCGCAGAATGAACGGGTTCTGTTCCTCACGGCGGGCATCGTAGATTTCGAAGGAGCCACGCTCACGGGCCATCTCTACCGACGAGCGGTAGGCTGTAAGGGCCAGCGTGCGGTGCACGTTGACCGAGAAGTCGGTAGCCTCCTGGGTACCGTAGCGCAGCCCCATGGCGGCTATCATGTCGCCCTCGGCCGTGATGCCCACGCCTGTGCGACGGCCCTTCGAGCTCTTGTTCTTAATTTTCTCCCAGAGGTGCTCTTCGGCTCCCTTCACTTCAGGCAGCTGCGGATCGGAAGCTATCTTCTCCAGTATCAGGTCTATCTTCTCCAGCTCCAAATCGACGATGTCGTCCATCAGTCGCTGGGCTTTCCTTACATGGTCGCGGAACAGGTCGTAGTCGAAGTAGGCCTCTTTAGTGAAGGGATTAACCACGTACGAATAGAGGTTGATGGAGAGCAGCCTGCATGAGTCGTAGGGACAAAGGGGAATCTCGCCACAGGGGTTCGTGGAAACGGTGCGGAAGCCAAGGTCAGCGTAGCAGTCCGGAATACTCTCACGCAGAATGGTGTCCCAGAACAGCACGCCGGGCTCGGCGCTCTTCCACGCATTGTGTACTATCTTTGCCCACAGGTCCTTTGCACTAATCTCTTTCCGCCATTCAGGCTCTTGGCTGTCAATGGGCCACTGCTGTACGTAGGGTTTGTTGTTGACGGCGGCCTCCATAAACTCATCGTCTATTTTCACCGAGACATTGGCCCCCGTTACCTTCCCTTCAGTCATCTTGGCATCAATAAAAGCCTCTGAGTCAGGATGCTTGATGCTCACCGAAAGCATGAGCGCACCGCGCCGGCCGTCCTGTGCCACCTCGCGCGTACTATTACTATATCGCTCCATGAAGGGCACCAGACCCGTCGAGGTGAGTGCCGAGTTGTTCACCGGCGACCCCTTCGGACGTATGTGGCTCAGGTCATGGCCCACACCGCCACGGCGCTTCATCAGTTGAACCTGCTCTTCGTCAATGCGCAGAATGGCACCGTAGGAGTCGGCATTGCCGTCCAGTCCGATGACGAAACAGTTAGAGAGTGAAGCCACTTGGTGGTTGTTGCCAATGCCCGTCATGGGGCTGCCTGCCGGAATAATGTAGCGAAAGTGGTCAAGCAGCTTGAAAACCTCGTCAGCCGTCAACGGGTTCGGGTATTTTTGTTCTATACGAGCTATTTCAGAAGCTATGCGGCGGTGCATGTCGGCAGGAGTGAGTTCGTAGATGCGCCCCTGGCTGTCCTTCATGGCGTACTTGTTCACCCATACGCGGGCGGCCAGTTCGTCACCGTCGAAGTAGCCTCTCGAGGCTTCCAGCGCCTCGTCGTGAGTGTAGGTCTTTGTTGGTTCCATTGGTTCGTTTAGTTGGGGTTTGTTGAAAATTTGTGCAAAGTTACGAATAAGCGAAGAGAAAACAAAGCCATTCCACTTTTTTTTCGTATATTTGCACCCGAATTGCTTAATTAGGCGTATGAAACAAACACGATACTTCACTCTTCTCCTGTTGCTGCTCATGGTGGTAACTGTAGCACGGGCCGTTCCTGCCAGGCCCGGCACGAAGCAAACTTTTACCCTGAATGGTGGCACCCGGCTGAGTGCTGTCCTTACGGGCGACGAGTACCTGCACTACTGGCTTACGGATGACGGACTGAAGCTCGACGACGACGGCTCGGTCATCAGTCCGCAGGCGTTCAGCTGGCTTCGGCAGAAGGCCGCAGCCCGGCGTATGCACAACGGTGAGCGCAGAACCCGACGTCTGAAGAAGGCTCAGACGACCTCTGGCCGTACGCTACCTGTCAGAACCTACGAGGGCCGGAAGCGCGGACTCATTATCCTGGTGGAGTTCAGCGACCTACAGTTCCGTGAAGGCCACGACCTGGACTTCTACTACCGCATGGCCAACGAGGTGGCGTTCAGTACCCAAGACGGCTTCCACGCCAGCGTTCACGACTACTTCATGGACCAGAGCCGTGGACGTTTTGACCTGACGTTCGACGTGCTCGGCCCCATCAAAATGCCTCAAAGCTACACCTACTACGGACAGAACGGCGGTAAGTATAACTTCGACCTGCATCCGGGTGAAATGCTCATCAGCGCCTGTCAGGCTGTTGACGACGCGGTTGATTTCCACCACTACGACTGGGACGCGGACGGAGAGGTTGACCAAGTCATGATTATCTATGCCGGGCGCGGCGAGAATAATGGCGGCGGTAGCCAGACCATTTGGCCCCACGAGTGGACACTTGACGAGGCTGAAGGCCACACCATCATGCTCGACGGACTGACCATCAACACCTACGCCTGCTCGTGCGAGATGAAGACCAACCTGCAGGTTGACGGCATAGGCACTACCTGCCACGAGTTCAGCCATTGTCTCGGACTGCCCGACTTCTACGATACCGATTATGGCGGCCACTACGGCATGGACCGTTGGTCAGTTATGGCCAAAGGCAGCTATAACGACCAGGCCTTCACGCCAGCCGGCTTTACCAGCTTGGAGCGCATGTGCTGCGGCTGGCTCGAACCTGTCGTGCTGCAAGGAGACATGGAAATCGACAACATGAAGGGCCTCACCGAGGGGGGCGAGGCCTGCATCGTCAGCAACGATGCCTGGCCCGACGAGTTCTACCTCTTGGAAAACCGGCAACCCGTCAGTTGGGATGCCTACCTGCCTGGCAGCGGACTGCTCGTCATCCACGTTGACTACGACGAAATGGCGTGGCAGTGGAATCTGGTGAATACCATCGGCAACTTTGAGAGCGAGCCTGGCTACGGGCCTGGAGCCGTTAACGACCACCAGCGCTGCACCATCTTCCATGCTGACAATAACAATGGCAGTTCCGCCACGGCCACCTATCCGCAACCGGAGAGCAATGAGCTTACCCCCACGTCAATCCCTGCCGCCGCGCTTTTCCACCCCAACTCTGAAGGTCGTTATACAATGAACGCCTCTGTGACCGCCATCACCCAAAATGCTGACGGTACAGTGTCGTTCCGCTTCTCTGGGCCCGAACCAACCGCCATCACCCAACCGCCTTCACTCATCACCCATCACCCATCACCCATCACCCATCACCCATCACCCATCACCCTTACCGGCCGGCCCGCCGGCCGAAACCCACACGGAATTATTATTATTAACGGTAAAAAAACAATGATAAAATGAAGAACCTGCTAACCCGCCGAACCATTCGCAAGTATGCTGACCTCGATGTCAGCGAAACGTTGCTGTGCGACCTCATGGAGAAGGCTGCACGCACCCAGACCATGGGCAACTTGCAGCTGTACAGCGTCGTCGTCACACGCGATGCCGAGATGAAACAACGCTTGGCTCCTGCCCACTTCAATCAACCCATGGTGACCGAAGCCCCCGTGGTGCTCACCATTTGTGCCGACTTTAACCGTACCACGCGATGGTGCCGCAACCGCATGGCCGACCCAGGCTACGACAACCTGCTGTCCTACCAGAACGCCATGACCGACGCCCTGCTCTATACGCAGACGCTCTGCAACCTCATGGACGAGGAAGGACTGGGCTACTGCTACTTAGGCACCACGGTCTATCAGCCCGGGCAGATTATCGACATCCTGCAGTTGCCCAAGCTGACCATGCCCGTGGCCACCCTCACCGTGGGCTGGCCTGCCGAAGAACCGCCGCTCAGCGACCGTCTGCCCCTGGGAAGCTTCGTACACAGGGAGACCTACCGCGACTACACGCCCGGAGACATTGACACCTATTATATATATAAGGAGCAGCTGCCCGAGAACCAGGAGTTTGTACGCATCAACCAGAAGGAGACGCTGGCTCAGGTCTTCACCGACATACGCTATACCCGTAAGGACAACGAGGCCATGTCCGAAGGACTGCTGCAGACGCTGAAGCGTCAGGGCTTCCTGCTCGTCATGCTTTTCGCCACTCTCCTCCTCCTTCCTCCTTCCTCCTTGCTCCGTGCTCAGAACTCCTCCCCGTTGGGGAGGTCGGGAGGGGTCTCTTCCTGGACGGCCGACAACGGCAATGGCACCTACACCAACCCGCTGTTCTACGACGAGTTCAGCGACCCCGACATTCTGCGCGTGGGCGACGACTACTACCTGGCCGGCACCACCATGCACTCCGTACCCGGACTGGTCATCCTGCACTCGCGCGACCTCGTCAACTGGGAGAACATCAGCTACTGCTTCGACCGCTTCGACTTCCCCGACGATGCCTTCTGGCTCAAGAACCACAAGGAGATTTACGGCCAGGGCATCTGGGCACCCTGCATCCGCTACGCGGGCGGACAGTTCTACATCTACTCCAACATCAACGGCAAGGGCCTGCAGTGCTACACGTCGAAGGACATTCGCGGACCGTGGAAGCACCACAACATGCAGGGACGCATCTACGACCTTTCCGTGCTTTTCGACGACGACGGAAAGATATACGCCATTCATGGCTATGGCGAGGTGAAGTGTACCGAGCTGAAGCCCGACATGAGCGGTCCCGTCGAGGAGACAGAGCGCGTCATCATTCCTGAAGGCTCCGGCGTCGGCGAAGGGCACCACATGTATAAGATTAACGGCATGTACTACCTTATCTCCACCGATTACATGCCCAACGGCCGTACGCTCTGCTCGCGCTCGAAGAACATCTGGGGACCCTACGAGACACGCGTCATCACCGCCGACGAGACCTTCGGCTACCATGCCGCTTCGCTCACGCAGGTTCCTCGTGGCGAGCAGTACCGCATAGGCCACGACGGCACCCAGTTCGGCATCCCTGCAGTCGATAAGGATGCCACGGCCTGCACCAACATCCACCAGGGCGGCATTGTGCAGGACCAGAGCGGACAGTGGTGGGCACTTTTGATGATGGACTTCCACTCCATCGGCCGCACTACCACACTGGCCCCCATCACGTGGCAGGACGGCTGGCCCATGCTCGGACTGGAGGGTAACCTCGGCCGTGCACCACGGACGTGGTTCAAGCCAAACGTGGGTGATGTCTCGAGCTACGAGGTACGAGGTACGAGGTACGAGATTACACCCCATGCACCCTACGTCCGCTCGGACGACTTCAACCGTACCTCGAACTTCGCACCCCGCACCTCGAACCTCGAACCTCGTACCTCGACTAATCCACTCAACCCCATTTGGCAATGGAACCACAACCCCGACGACTCAAAGTGGAGCCTGAAGAACGGACGCCTGCGTATTCAGGCACAACCTGCCGAACAGCTCATGTGGGCGCGTAACACGCTGACCCAGCGCGTCATCGGTCCGCGCAGCATCGTCACCGTCGAACTTTACACCAAGGGCATGAAGGACGGCGATGTCTGCGGTCTGGGCAACATCAACGTGCCCTGCTCCTGGATTGGCATCAGCCTCCCCCCTTCCCCCTCCCAAAGAGGGGGCTCTGAATACCTTCTCCGCTGTTTTGAACAAGCCGCCAACGACACCACTTCCCTGTCCGTCCGTCTGCCCGACGGTAAAATCTGGCTCCGGTGCATTGGCGACTACGACAACGACAAGATGCAGTATGCCTACTCCACTGACGGAGAAACATTCCAGACACTCGGTCGGGAAATGGCCCTCAGCTATCAGCTCATCACCTTCCAGGGTTCGCGCCACGCCCTCTTCGCCTTCAACAGCAAGGGCAAGAACGGCGGCTACGCCGAGTTCGACAACTTCACCGTCGTGGAGCCCGATGCCGACCGCAGCCAGAACATACCTCTGGGTAAGACCGTCACCATCATCAACCTTGCCACCGGCCGCCCCATGATTGCATTGGATCACGGTGTGGTACACGACATTGACCCTGCCTTGTTAGACAACCCCAACTCCGAGCGCGACATCAACAACCGCGACCGCAACACCCGCGAGAAGACCCGCTTCCGCGTCATCGACCGCGGACAGGGACGTGTCGTCCTGCAGTGCGAGGACGGACGCTACATCTTCGTGGCTGGCCAAGGACTGCCCGGCGACGTGCGACTGACCACCGACCCCGACAAGGCCGAGGTATTCCTCTGGCAAGACTACCTGAACCACGACTTTATGCTCCTCTCCCTGCGCAACCATCGCTACATCGGCAAGAGTCCCACGACGGGCAGCCCGTACTCCATGGACTTCCCTGGTGCCGACCCCGCCCGTCGAAACGGCAGCGTGCTGCACTGGGAGGAGTAAAAAAGTTTACTCTATCGCATCGACGTTCTCACGTAGCAGCTTGATGACATCGTCGGCAGATGATACATATTTCCCTCGAATAATATATCAATTCGGGTATAAATTTGGATAAAACATTCAAAATTATACCCGAACTGATGTAATAAAGCAGTTGTGAGTATCTAATGATCACGTCTTTTTTACATTCAGATAGCTTTTCAGTGCTTTCACATAATCCTCAAAGGCTTTCAGCCCGACAGGCGTGATGCGGCAGAGGGTGCAGGGCTTCTTGCCCTTGAAGGTCTTCTCCACCTCGATGTAGCCTGCTGCCGAGAGCTTGTCTATCTGCACACTCAGGTTGCCCGCCGTGGCTCCCGTCTGTTCCTTGATGTAAGGGAACTCGGCTTCCTCGGCACTGATGAGCAGCGACATCACGGCCAGTCGCAACTCGGCATGCAGCAGGGGGTCTAATGGCTTGAACATGGACTACGAGTTTTTTAGTTTCATGCCTGGGAGCGTCAGGCCGATGAATGCCAAGATAGTAACGATGATGGCAGGGATAATGCCGTGGGCTACGCTGATAGAGGTCGGCCACCTCGTCCTGGTCTTTGCTGAACATATAGCAGACGGTGTAGATAGTTGCCTTGTGCGCCCGCACCTGCCGCTCAAATTCTTGCTCGTTCTGGTTCATTGTCTCGATATTTTTGTTCGACATTTGTCCTTTAGTCGCTGCAAAGGTACGATTTGCTACACGAAAAGCGAAAAAAGTTCATCATTCAATGCATTATACAATGCATTATTTCTTACCAAAAAAGATAAAAAGGAGGGGCAAAGATGAATCTCTTTCGGATAATTTTCGTAATTTTGCAGCCAAAATCACGTGTTAGTATATGGACATCGCTTTTCTGTTAGACAAATATTTCAAGGGAACAAACAACGTCTCAATTGACGTGTTTGATACACAGACGCTGAATGCTGTGTATAGAAATGTCGTCAGTGCCATGACTTCTCATTTCGAGATAGAGGTCAGCGTACTGCAGGCATTAAGTTATTGTCTGTATGAGATGATGGATAATGTCCATATACATTCAGGAAAACCTCTGGGTACTGCCATCACATATTTCAACAAATCCAGTAAAATCTTGCGCATCCTCATTGCCGACGACGGAATGGGTATCAAGGCATCACTGGCTGAGAACAAAAAATATAGTGACATTACAGAGGCTGAGGCTCTCAGGCTATGCCTGCAAGACTCAATAACCGACGGCAAGGGTATGGGATTTGGCCTGTACACTACGGCTAAACTTATCGAAAAGATCGGCAAAATGTTTATCCTGCATTCAGGAAGTCACAAGCTGATGATGAAAGACGGAGAGACCACCTGTGTGGAGAATGGCTTCTGGCAAGGAACACTCATCTATATGGAGATTGGTACGGCCAAGGAAATAGACCCTAACCAAGTGGTTGACCACAGAGTGGATGCGGCAAAGGCTACGGGTAGGCGACCGCAGGTCGGGAATGAAGAATATAACGAGGCATTTGTAGAAACAGAAGAATTGGAATCGCTATGGTAGAGTTTAAGTTTATAGAATACGGAACAGATTTCGGCACCCGCGACATGGGCATGAAACTCCGCGAGAAGCTGTTACCACTCATCAAGGAGAATGACAAGGTTGTTCTTGATTTCACAGGTGTGAACGTTGTTTCCAACAGTTTTGCTGATGAGTGCATTGCCAAACTGCTACTGGAAATGTCGTTAGACGAACTCAAGCAGCACACGACTTTCCGTGGACTCAACCCTATGGCAGAACGTAGCGTGCTCGTGGCCCTCCAGCGAAGGTACAAGGTGCTAAAAACAAGCTAAAGAGTTGACAGACCCACTGTGAGGGTGCCTATGAGACTGAAAGCAAGTATGATACCCATACGATACCTGTTCGTGTTGATGATGCTCATAGCACCGTCATTCGCTAAAGCTCAGACTTCGTTTGACCCAGAAGAAGGTTGCCTGAATGTCGTTGATGCTTCATATTCGCTAGGCATTGGCGAATATGGCGACGGGGGCATCGCTGCAAACTATCTGCACGAAAAGTTCATCAATGATCGCTTCAGCATCGGAGCCGGTATTGGATACAGTTATCATCGGAAGTATCAGTTCTCGGCTATTCCCATTTACGTCAGTACGCATTACTTCTTTTTAGACCGCAAGTTCTCTCCGTTTTTTAATCTGCGCGCTGGAGTATTCTGCCTACTTAATAAAAAGAATGTGGGAACCAATGAGAAATACTCTCTGTCAAAAGAAAAGCAGGGCTTCAGCCTGTTTGTCTCGCCAAGCGTCGGCGTGAAGATGCACATTACACCAAACATCGGCATTATGGCTTCGATAAGTGACGAAGCCTATCTTGTAAAAGCATTTGACACCCAAAGGAACGATTATAGAAACAAGCTGATTCATGATTTGGGAATCAGTATTGGAGTGTGCTTTCAGATTAATGGATGGTAAGGACATTATCTCGATGTTTTTGTTCGACATTTGTCCTTTAGTCGCTGCAAAGGTACGATTTGCTACACGAAAAGACGAAAAAAGTTCATGATTCAAGGAAATTTTGTATCTTTGTCCCCCAAAAGATGATCTGCAGCAATCATGACAGAGATTCACAAGAAATATAGACAGGCTCAGACTCCAAAGGAACTATATACCGAGCGCATCGCGGTGCTGACGGAGGAAATACGGCAGTTGAACAAGCACAACCGGCTGGTGGTGGTGCTGGAGTTGTCGGCCATCGGCCTGGCCATTGGCTGTGTGGTGGCGTACACGATGTGGAGCAACGTGGCGGCGCTCGTAGTGGCCGCATTGTTTATTGCCGCCTACGTGGCGATACGCCGGCGGGACAGCAGGAACAGCCGGAGGTCGGACGAGAAGGAGAGCCTGCGCAGCGTCTATCAGAAGGAGCTGAACTATCTCGACGGCGACTTCTCTGGCTTTGCATCGGGAGAACAATACGTGAATCCTCGCCATGAGTTCACGCTCGACCTCGACATCTTCGGGCCGCAGTCGCTCTTTCACCGCATCAACCGCACCGTCACTACCGGCGGCAGCGATTTCCTGGCGAGGGAACTGGCTGAAACGCGGGTGAGGACCATTGACGAAATAGAAGCGCGGCGCGAGGCCATCCGCGAGCTGTCGGAAAGGGAGCCGCTGCGGACGGCATTCATGGCACAGGGACGTGGACGACAGATTAACACGGACGACATTCTGGAAGCCCTGCACGCGGTGCGGCAGATGCAGGTATCCCGACTTGCCGCCCATTGGTTCGTCCATTTTGCCGCCGTGGGGAGCATCATCGTCTTCTACGGACTGCTGGCCGGAGCCGTCTTTGGCCCGCTGTCCGGCGCACTACCCATGCTCTGGGTGCTGCTGCAGATCCTGGCAGTCTATCTGCTCTTCGGCCGTACGCTGAAGCGCATCAATCAGAGTATCAGCATTATCCTGCCGCGATTAGGCACCTATGTCAACATGATCATGCTGATAGTGACCGCCGACCTGAAGAGCCGCGAGGGGCGCAACATTATCCGTCAGTTGTCGGCCGACAAGCAGGATGCGCTGAAGTCGTTCCGCCTGCTGAAGGGCATCATCAATGCCCTCGACCAGCGCAACGAGGTGTGGGTGCCCATCTCCAATGCCCTCTACCTGGCCGACTACTTCATCGTGCGCCGCTTCCTGCTCTGGCAAGACCGCTACATGGGTCACATCGGTGAGTGGATAGCCGCCGTGAGCCATTTCGACGCGCTGGTGTCGATGGCCACGTTCCGCTACAACGAGCCGGCGGCCACGGATGCCGAGCTGGTGGATGCCGACGAGGTGGTTTATGAGGCGCGCGGGCTCTATCATCCGTTCCTCGGACAAAAGGCCGTGCGCAACGACTTCACTATCGCCGACCGCCACTACTACATCATCACCGGCGCGAACATGGCGGGCAAGAGCACCTTCCTGCGCTCCGTCTGCATCAACTACGTGCTGGCCTCCTGCGGTATGCCTGTCTTTGCCGACAGCCTGCGCGTCTCGCTGTTCTCGCTGTTCAGTAGCATGCGCACCACCGACGACCTTGCCCACGGCATCAGCTATTTCAACGCCGAACTGCTCCGCCTGCAACAACTCATCGAGACCTGTCGGCAGAACCGCCACACGCTCATCATCCTCGACGAAATCCTAAAAGGCACCAACTCGCTCGACAAGCTCAACGGCTCGCGTCTGTTCCTTCAGTCCGTCACGTCGCTCCCCATCACGGGCATCATCGCCACCCACGACCTGGAGCTGTCGAAAATGCAGGAAGAATACCCCTCCCGCTTCCACAACTACTGCTTCGAGATACAACTCTCCGACGAAATCACCTACACCTATCGCCTCTCCGAGGGTGTGGCCCGCAATCAGAAGGCCACCTATCTGCTGAAGAATATTCTGAAGTCGGCATTAAGATGAAACGTCAAAGGGTATTCAGCCAATTTTCCTTTCTGATGTCACTTTTTATTATCTTGAACTGTTATTATAGTGAATCGGTTCAAGAAAACAAAAGTATAACTATAAAAAAGAAGAAAGAATTATGTTTTATTTAGTTCAGCTTTTAGTACCCATCGCCATAGGTTGCGTACTGCCCATCATGATTGTATGGTTTGTCATCCGCAAGATGATGAACGAGACCAACCAGCGCACACAGATTGTGCTGGCCGCCATCGAGAAGAACCCCGACATGGACATCGAGGAACTGATGAAGAAGATTTCGCCCAAGAAGAAACTGCTGAAGGAGAAACTGCTGACGAAACTGCTGTGGGGCAGTATCATTACTTTCCTCGGTGTTGCCTTGATAGGCTTCTGCATCGTTCAGGCCTTTGTTGGCGGAATGCCGACTGCAGCACTTCAACAATTCAGCCTATTCGGAGCAGTTCTTTCGGGCATAGGCATAGCTTTCCTTGTTAACTATTATGTAGGCAAGCGAATGCTCGCCAAGGAGATGGAGGCCGAGGAGCAGTTACTGGTAATGCAAGCCGAGAACAAGTGACACGTGAGCAGTTCATCACCCTGGTAGAGCGTGAGCAGGAGGCACTTCGCGGCTTCCTGCTCGCCCTCTGCTGCGGCAACAAGGGCGATGCCGACGACCTGGCGCAGGACGCACTGGTGAAGGCTTACCTCTCGTCGGCAGGCTATCAGGATCGGGGACGCTTCCGCTCGTGGCTCTTCAAGATTGCCCACAACACGTTCCTCAACCACAGGGCGAGCCTGCGAACGGTCGCGACGCTCGACGAGGCACGGACGCTCATCAGCCCCAATGCCGCCGACAGCAGTTTTGAGCACCAGAGCCTCTACCTCGCCCTGCGCACCCTGCCGCCTAAAGAGCGGTCGGCCATCACGCTCTACTATCTTAGCGGCTACGACATCAAGGAGATTGCCGCCATCACCGACACCTCGGAGGATGCCGTGAAGAAGCAGCTCTCGAGGGGCCGTGACAAACTGAAAGAAAGACTGAAGTTATGAGTAAACAGCAAGGAGATACTGAAGCTATGACAAAAGACAAAGCCCTTGAGGAACTTTTCCTCGCCCAGCAACCCCACTTCGACGACCAGGCCGACTTCATGGCCACACTCACCCGCCGCCTCGATGCCGTGGAATACGTCCGCCAGCATCAGGAAGCCACGCTTCGCCGCTACAAACTGGCGATGGTCGCCGCCTTTGTCGTTGGCATCGTCAGCGGAGCCGTCACCCTGGTGTTCGTCTTGTCGATGCCTGCCGACATACCCCTGTTCAACGTCCGTGTCCAGTCGGGGCTCTTGCTGTGGCTCGCCCAGAACTCCCGCCTCCTCTCGGCCTTCTTCCTCGCCCTGCTGCTGAGCCTCGGCACGATGAGCATCATCCGCAACGTCCATGACATCCTGCGCATGCGCCGCGCCATTTCAGGCACGGATGTCCAAAACGCATTTCCACTTTTCCAATAAAGCGCAGCAGTATTTATTGCGAATAATATATCAATTCGGGTATAAATTTGGATAAAACATTCAAAGCTTTTTCTTTTCTCTAAATGCAGCGGCGGCACTTTTCGGCAGAAGTGTGCCGCCTCTTCGGTACAAGGGGGCCGACTTTCGGGGAGGAAGTGCCTTGTTAAGTAATGCTAAAAGAAGTTTGGTTTTGATAGGCTGAGGTGTCTAATAAGTGTACAGCAAGAAAAGTATGGACAGAAGTGCATTTGAACAACAGGCCCGCTCGTGGCGGAAGAAGGCTCTACAGGTGAGCTTGAGCTGCGGAGCGGGCAAGGACGAAGCAGAGGACATCGCACAGGACGTGATGCTCCGCCTCTGGCAGATGCACGACGAACTGGACTGCTACGAAAAGCCCGAGGCACTGGTGGCACTGACAGCTCGCCACTTGCTGCTGAACCACCAGCGGCGACGAAAGCCAGAACTGCTCGATGAGGCTGTGGTGATCAGCCTGGCTGGCAGCCCGCACGACCTGCTGGAGATGAAAGAGGACGATGCCTGGCTCGACAAACGACTGCGGCAACTGCCTACGACACAGCGCACCTTATTATATATGCGACAGGTGGAGCGGCGAAGCCACGAAGAGATAGCCCGACTGTTAGGCATCGAGCCCACATCAGTCAGTACGCTGCTGGCAAGGGCAAGACGAACACTATTGGATGAAATCAAACAAAGGAACAAACGATGATACAGTACACCAAGGAATATATCGGCCATCTGCTCGAAAGATACATGGAAGGTATCTCGACGCTGGAGGAAGAAGACATTCTTTGCCAATATTTCACTCGCAGCGATGTGCCTGCGGAGTGGGAGGACTATCGACAGCTGTTTGCTGAGATAGACAGCATGAGGCCAACGGAAAAGTCCAAACGCCACTGGTGGACTTGGAGCATAGCGGCGGCAGTAGTGGCAGTGCTGGTGGTGTTTGCGACTACACAAGAGCTAAAAGAAAATCGGCCAAAGTCGGACGTGATAGCCCAAGTGGAAGAAAAGGAGAAGCCTCAGCAGACCCACCCCCAACAGACCCACTCCCAACAG
>DGTH01000097.1:21331-22221 GCA_002393705.1 Prevotella sp. UBA4341
CAACAGACCCACTCCCAACAGACCCACCCCCAACCCCTCCCTACAAGGGAGGGGAGAAATTACCTTGGAGGCAGAGCAGAGAGGACTGGAGTATCTTCTCCCCTCCCTCACAGGGAGGGGGTGGGCCTCCCCCAGTCCACGATGGCCGGCTACGACAAGGCATACGCCCTGATGGCTGAGGCGGCAAAGGAGCAGCAACAGGCAGAACAGGAGATAGAGCAGGCCCAGCAGGAGATACTGCAGACTCAGTTGATAGCCGCCGGCTACGTAGCCATCCAGCAGGAAGACGGGACAATCATTTATACTAACGAACCAAAAGAATATTTTGCATATGAAGAGTAAAAGCATTTTTATCGCAGGGTTGCTCATGCTGCTACCAGCAGTCAGCATGGCACAAGGGAACATACAGCGGGCTTTCGATGCCCTAAGAGAGTGTGAGGACATCAAAGAAGTCTCTGCCAGACATTCCTTGGATAAAGACCCTGATACGGGCTTAATGGAAGGGCTGGAAGATACCTACGACTTCATGATTACCAATCCGATGGCAAGGCATCTGGTGGATGACATCCGAAAGGCTTTCCAGCAGGATGAGGCGCAAGCCTATAACGTCAGTTCGGGTACACACGGGAATAGCGAGGATTATGTTTCGCTGGCTGTGGGTAACAGCAAAAAGGGCGGAGTGGCTATCGGGCTGATGCAGGGGGCAAAATGGATTTACGCCTGCTTCCTCGACCCTGAGGACTCCCTGCGTCAGCACCGTTATGCCTACGCTTTGGAGTGGGTGGACGATGGCGATAAGATACGTGGGCGAATCGTCAAGACCTACGCTACTACGCAAAAGTTCCGCCAAAGCAGATATCAGTCAAGAACCGTCACAGTGAATGGAGACA
>DGTH01000086.1 GCA_002393705.1 Prevotella sp. UBA4341
TTCTCTGCTGACTTGTCAACCAACTTGTGGTCGTAGCTCTTCAGCTTGATACGAATTTTCTGACTCATCTTTTTAATTTACGATTTAACTATTTACAATTTACTATTTTTTTACTGCCGCTAAAGAGTCATTTGCTCAGCGGCAGAACGATTTTCGGGCTGCAAAGGTACGGACTTTTTTCCGAACTGCCAAATTTTATCCTTCTTTTTTCTGTCGGGGCAGCGTCATGACAAACCGTGCACCAGAGGTAAAGCCCGTGTCGAGAACGATGTCGCCGCCCATGTGGCGAGCCAGCGAGCGGGCAATAGAAAGGCCGATGCCCGTACCGACGGTATATTCGTCAAGCTGTACAAACTCGCTGAAGATGTTTTCGGCCTGCTCTGGAGGAATACCAATGCCGTTGTCCTCAACGACGAAAGTGACGTGCTGCGGCGTAGCACTGACGGTGAGTATGGCCTGCGGCTTCTGGTCTTTCGGCAGTTGTTCGCCGTAGGCCTGCGGCTGTGTGAACTTCACGGCATTGTCAAGCAGCAGGGCCAGGGCCTTGGAGGCCGACTGGCGGTTGGTGACCAAGGTAAGGTGCTCAACCTGAGGCGACAACTGCTGACGGAACTCGAGGTGGTCGGCCTGGCAGATGTCGCTCATCTGAACGGCCTGCCCGGCTATGTCGGCTGGCCGCACCGTGTCGTTACACACTATATCGACGTTCCTGTTCAGCTGACTCAGGTCGAGCATCTTGTCGATGAGGTGGGTAATGCGATTGCTGTTCTCTACAATCTTCCTACTGATTTCCTGTAGCTCAGCACTGCCTATCTCCATGCCGGGAACGGCAAGCACCTGAGAGAAGCCTGAGAGGACGTTGAGCGGCGTACGCACCTCATGGGATATCTGGCGGATGAAGTTGGTCTTCATGCGCGACGACTCTTCAGCCCGCTCGTTGGCTATGACTAACTGGCGATTGGTCTCGTCGAGTTTCTTGTAGGCCCGGCGTCGCTGGACGGTATAGGCAAGCGCGGAGACGATAAAGACAAGCAGGATGGTGATGACGGTAAAAAGTCGCTGTTGTGACAGTTCGGCACGCTGCTCTGCTATCTGGCGTTCCTTGCCTTCGGTGTCATAGAAGGTGGTCAGCAGGTCGGAGTTAATCTTACGCTGCCGGACGAGTGCCGAATCGTAGTACGTCTCCACAATCTTTGCTACCTGGAGTGCAGAGTCAGGATGGCCGGCCAGGAGGTTTGCCCGGAACTTGGGTATCATGAAGGCCCCGAAGTTCTCTACGTCCGCCTGGTAACCATTCTCCAAAAGGTAACGGTCCAGCTGTTCGTAGTTGTGCGCTGCCTCGGCGTAGCGGTGTGTCAGCAGCAGGTACTCATTGGCTTTGATGATGTTGCCCAGCTCGTGCGCCGTACGCGTTGACTGGTAGTCGGCGAAGGCACGCTCGGCCTCGGCAGTACGTCCCTGGGCATGAGCCAGCAAAGCCTTGCTGTAGCTGATATCGGCCTTCATCTCGTCTAAGAAGACGGAGTCGGACTGCGGAAGAGCCTTGGCCTGGGCAAAGAGCGAGTCCTGCACGAGAATCCACGGGGCGACCTCTTCATAGCTTTTCATTTGCATATAGGCCTTGACGATGGCGTTCATGGCCTTTTGACTTTCCCGATAGTCCAACGGGTCGCGTTGGGTAGCCAGACGAATATGTACCCCACGCAGTGCCTTCCGGAAACTTTCGGCAGCCAGCTCCTTCTGACCGAGGTAAAGCTGACACTCGCCAATGGTCTGTGCGATGTCATGATGCTCGGTAAACACATCGTAGCCAGCCGAGCGGAGCTTGCGGTCGGCTGCACCAGCCTCGCGCAGCGCACGGTCGTAGCGTTTCATCTCGCAGAGCAGACGCACGTAGTTATTGTAGGAATAGATGTAAGCGTAGAGGTCAGCCTCAGTGGTCAGGTCGGCCATGCTGATGTTACCCAACTGGGCATAGAGCAGCAGCGAGTTACGCCCACGACCCATGATGTTATAGGCTATGGTACGATAGAAGATGGTCTTGGGCAGCGACAGCTCGCCAGCAGCCTCTAAACTATCAATGACGAAAAGCAGGCGCTGACCGTTGTTACGCACGTCACCGACAGCGTCAACGATGGAGTCGGCTCTGTTGAAGCCTTCCGCATCAGTGTAGCTGCCTAAACTGCTGGACGGAAGTCGGGGAGTATCTGAACAGCCTGCAAGAGTGACTACGAGCAGCAGCACAAACGTCAGGCGCATGGCATATTTCTTCATTGGCGGTGCAAATTTAAACAAAATTTCCGAAACTACCATCAAGAAAGGCCATAAAAAAACAAAACAAGTTCCGAAGACACTGCCTCGTCTTCGGAACTTGCCTTATTCTTAATATTCTTTTACCTTTATACCAAGTCGGCACGGCCCTTGACCTCCTCGAGCACGGCCTTAGCCAGTGCAGAAGAGAGAGGAGCGTGGTGGTCGTACTCCATGGAGCTGGTAGCACGGCCGGAGGTGATGGTTCGCAGAGCGGTAACGTAGCCGAACATCTCTGACAGGGGAACCTGAGCCTTGATGACACGGGCGCCCGAGCGAGCCTCTTCCATACCCTCAACCTGTCCACGACGCTTGTTCAGGTCGCCGATGACGTCACCCATGTTCTCCTCGGGCGTTACCACCTCGAGCTTCATGATGGGCTCCATCAGTACGGGCTTAGCCTGAGCGCAGACTGCCTTGTAAGCCATCTGGGCGGCAATCTCGAACGACAGCTGGTCAGAGTCAACGGGGTGGAACGAACCATCGACGACGACAACCTTCAGCGAATCGACAGGATAGCCACCAAGGATACCATTC
>DGTH01000127.1 GCA_002393705.1 Prevotella sp. UBA4341
TCGGCGTGGCGAGAATTCATTTTTGCTCACGGGTAAGGGTGAGAAGGTGGGGTAAGAGCCTACCAGCCGGCGGGTGATCGTCGGGCTGTGCCATCCAGGAGCTGCAAGTTCACATAAACCGCCGTCGGAGGGTTGCCCGCCCGACTGACTTCGGTCAACGGCGGAGGGTAGAACGCTATGCCGAAAGGCAAAACCTGAACGGGCGACCGTCAGGGTAGATAAATGGCAAGCGCCGTCCACTAAAGGGCGGTAACAGAACCCGGCTTACGGGAGCACTGCTTCCTTTTTTCTTTTTGAAGTGAGAAAGAGAGTCTGATTTTATGATGCAGAAATTGAAAATGCTTATACACTTTTTCCAAGTCGAAATTTGGAAAGCCCCGCTGGACGATGACACCCCTGCGTCACGTCCGAAGCGCATTTTCTATGCCTTGCTGAAGAAGCTGATTCTCGCCGTACGCTTCTTTACCGCCAAACGCGTCATGAGCCAGGCCTCGGCACTGACCTACAGCACCCTGCTGGCCATTGTGCCCATACTGGCCGTGGTCTTCGCCATTGCGCGGGGCTTCGGTTACAACAGGTACATCGAGGTGTGGTTCCGCGAGGCCTTCAGCTCGCAGCCCCAGGCCGCAGAAGTCATCATTGGCTTCGTCAACAGCTACCTGGTTCATACCAAGAGCGGCGTCTTTCTGGGCGTTGGTCTGGTGTTCATGCTCTACACCGTGCTCATGCTCGTCAGCAACGTGGAGCAGACGTTCAACGAGGTATGGCAGGTGAAGAATGAGCGCTCGCTCATTCGGACCTTTACCGACTACATCACCATGATATTCCTCTTCCCCATCATTATTGTCCTAACCTCGGGTCTCAGTATCTACGTGGCCACGCTGGCCGACAATATGGACAACGTCATGGTAGTGGGGTCGGCGCTTGACTTCCTCATCCAGCTGGGTCCGTACGTGCTTTGGTCGCTGCTCTTCATAGCGCTCTACGTCTTCATGCCCAACACCCACGTGCGGCTGCGCTCTTGCATCATTCCGGGCATACTGGCCGGTGTCAGCATGCAGGTGCTGCAGATGCTCTACATCCATTCGCAAATCTGGATGTCCAGCTACAACGCCATCTACGGCTCGTTTGCCGCCCTGCCGCTGTTCATGTTGTGGGTGCAGATTTCCTGGACTATTACGCTCTTTGGTGCCGAGCTCTGCTACACCAACCAGAATCTGGACTATTACGACTACAATACGCGCACCGACGACATCAGCCACCGCTACCGCATGCTGCTTAGCACCATCCTGATGAGCCGCGTCTGCCGGCGCTTCATGGCAGAGAAGAAACCCTATACGGCCAGCGAGCTGAGGGAGGAGACGAAGATTCCCATACGCATCACCAACGACCTGCTCTACAACATGGTGGGAGCCGGGCTGCTGGCTGAGCTGACGTCTGACGAGAAAGGCGACACGTCGCGCTTCATTCCGGCTGTCAGCGTCGAACAGCTGTCGTACGGCATGCTCATTGACCGCATGGAGGCGCAGGGAAAGTGGCGTATCGACTTGCCCATGAAGCCGCTCAACACCGACCAGTGGCGCCGCATTCTGAGGGTCAGGAAAGACTTTCTCATGCAGGGGCGCGACATTCTGCTGAAGGACTTATAAATGAACGAACAACAATAAAAAAGTTTTAGTTTTTGTTTAACATCAAAATTAAAGTAAAATGATTTATTCAACTGAAGTAAAGAACATGTGTAGCGTATGCAAAGGCGCTTACCATGGGCCTGCACCCATTCCCGAGGAAGGAAAGTGGATTCAGGCAAAAGAGATCAAGGACATTTCCGGTTACACCCACGGCATTGGCTGGTGCGCACCCCAGCAGGGAGCCTGCAAGCTTAGCCTGAACGTCAAGGACGGTGTTATTCAGGAAGCACTGGTTGAGACCATCGGCTGCACCGGCATGACCCACTCGGCTGCTATGGCCAGCGAGATTCTGCCCGGTAAGACCATCCTCGAGGCTCTGAACACGGACCTCGTTTGCGACGCCATTAACACCGCCATGCGCGAGCTGTTCCTGCAGATTGTCTATGGACGCACGCAGAGTGCCTTCTCTGAGGGCGGACTTGCCATTGGTGCCGGACTGGAAGACCTGGGTAAGGGTCTGCGCTCACAGACGGGTACGCTCTATGGTACCGTTGCCAAGGGCACGCGCTACCTGGAACTCACTGAGGGTTACATCACCAAGCAGTATCTGGATGCCAACAACGAGGTATGTGGCTATGAGTACGTACACCTCGGAAAGATGATGGAAGCCATCAAGGGCGGCATGGACGCCAACGAGGCTATGAAGAAGTTCACCGGCTCTTACGGTCGTACCACCGAGGAGCAGGGTGCCGTAAAAGCCATTGATCCACGCAAGGAGTGATTTACGATTTACGAATTTTCGATTTTCGATTTGGTTGCCCAGCAGACCAAAGCCTAATTCGGATTTCGTAAAACGTATATGTAATAAATAGTAAATAGAAAATCAGTAAATCGTAAATTACAAGATGATAAGAAAAGTTAGTTTTGAGAGTCAGGAGCGCCGCATCAACCAGGTGCTTGCAGCCCTGAAGGAGAATGGCATCAACAGCATTGAAGAAGCCAACGAGATTTGTGAAAAGGCAGGCGTTGACCCGTACCAGATGTGTGAGGAGACACAGCGCATCTGCTTCGAGAACGCCAAGTGGGCCTACGTCTGTGGTGCCGCCATCGCCATTAAGAAGGGTGTGAAGAGTGCTGCCGACGCTGCTGAGGCTATCGGCATCGGCCTGCAGTCGTTCTGCATTCCCGGCAGTGTGGCCGACGACCGTAAGGTAGGTCTGGGCCACGGAAATCTGGCTGCCCGTCTGCTCCGCGAGGAGACTGAGTGCTTCGCCTTCCTGGCCGGTCACGAGAGTTTCGCTGCCGCCGAGGGTGCCATCAAGATTGCCGAAATGGCCAACAAGGTGCGCCAGAAGCCTCTGCGTGTTATCCTGAACGGTCTGGGCA
>DGTH01000066.1:0-7151 GCA_002393705.1 Prevotella sp. UBA4341
TTATTTGGTTTGCAACATAGAGGGGGACTGGCACCTGTGTCGCGTGCAACCTCTTGCTTTAGTTGTGTAACTCAACTTTCAGTTTCGTTGAGGTTAGACAAATACTTTTCGATTGCGGACGTACAAAAAAATCCTGAAATAATAGGAAAAGTCAGGAAAAAATAGTACTTTTGCAGGCAAGACATCAAATTAAAAACGTAAGCACATGATGAAAATTGGAGACAAAGCACCCGAAATTCTGGGTAAAGACGAACAGGGACGCGACATTCTTCTGAGTGACTATAAGGGTCGCAAACTGGTGCTTTACTTCTATCCGAAGGACAACACCAGCGGATGCACCAGCGAGGCTTGCTCTCTGCGCGACTACTACGAACAGCTGCAAGGCGCAGGCTACGCGGTGGTGGGCGTGAGCAAGGACTCGGCCGCCTCGCACCAGAAGTTCAAGGAGAAGCACCAGCTGCCCTTCCCGCTGATAGCCGACGTGGACCACACGCTGCTGGAGGCCATGGGTGCCTGGGGCATGAAGTCGATGTACGGCAAAAAGGTGATGGGCACCATACGTACTACCTTTATCATTAACGAGGAGGGCGTCATAGAAAAGATACTCAGCGGCAAGCAAATCAAGACCAAGGAGCACGCCCTGCAGATTCTCCAAAAGGACTAAACTTCTTACTGTCTTTGCACCACGAGCCAAGCATTGGAATCAGAACAACAATGATATTTATATAATAGAAGAAAACATGATGAAACAATTATTTTTATGTCTCGCCATGGCCATGATAGCATCATTTAGCTATGCACAGGACATCAAAGGAAAGTGGCTCACCGAGGCTGGTGACGCACAAGTGGAAATCTATGAGCAGAGCGGCAAGTTGAACGGCAAGATTGTCTGGCTACAAAAGGGTCCCGACACCAAGGATGTGCACAACAAGGACGAGAAGCTGCGCTCGCGGAAGCTGATGGGCGTGAACATCCTGTCGGGGCTGACCAAGAAGAAGGAGAAATGGGAGGGTGGCCGCATCTACAACCCCAAGAACGGCAAGGACTACAAGTGTGCTATCTGGCTGGAAGGCGACCTGCTGAAGGTGCGTGGCTACATTGGTTTCCTGTATGAGACGCAGACCTGGAAAAGAAAAAAGTAGATCAAATACTTTTCTTATCTTTGCGGCGACTACGAAAAAAGTTGTGTTTAGGAGAGTTCCTTTTGTGTACCCTCCTAAACAACAGTGCGGGGGTACTGAATAGTTACTAATAAAATAAATAAATGCAAATTTTTTTTGTAGTGTCTTGGATTTATACTACCTTTGCCGGCGTTTTATAAAACATTAATACAGTTAGAGAAAGAAAATCATGGATAAGGTAAGCTATGGGCTGGGGCTTGGTATAGGCCACCAGTTGCTGCAGATGGGTGCCGACGACCTGAACATCGACGACTTTGCAGCTGCCATTAAGGACGTGCTTCAGGGTAAGGAGCTGAAGGTCAGCAACCGCGAGGCACAGCAGATTGTGCAGGAGTATTTTGCCAAGAAGGAAGAAAAGCTGAACGCTGAGCGTGCCGCTCAGGGCAAGCAGCACAAGGAGGCCGGCGAGAAGTACCTGGCCGAGAACCAGAAGAAAGACGGCGTAGTGACGCTGCCCAGCGGTCTGCAGTATCAGGTGCTGCGCGAAGGCAACGGCAAGCGCCCCAGTGCACACGACTCAGTAAAGTGCCACTACGAGGGATTCCTCATCGACGGCACGGTGTTCGACTCCAGCGTTCAGCGCGGCGAGCCCGCCGTGTTCGGCCTGCAGCAGGTCATTGCCGGCTGGACCGAAGGCCTGCAGCTCATGCAGGAGGGTGCGAAGTACCGCTTCTTCATTCCCTACCGCCTGGCTTACGGCGAGGGAGGTGCCGGTGCCAGCATTCCGCCGTTTGCAGCGCTCGTCTTCGACGTGGAGCTCTTACAGGTGATGTAAGATTAAAAATGAAAGACTATATATTAAACATTTAAAAGTTAAGATGAAAAAGTTAACATTTGTAGCCTCTATGGCTATCGCCGCAATGGCATTCACATCGTGCGGCAACGGAACGCCGAAAGCAGACCTGAAGAACGACATTGACACCGTGAGCTACGCTCTGGGTATGGCCCAGACGCAGGGACTGAAGGAGTACCTCGTAGGTTCTCTGGGTGTGGATACTGCTTACATCGACGAGTTTATCAAGGGTATGAACGAAGGCGCCAACGCTGGCGAGGACAAGAAGAAGGTGGCTTACTACGCCGGTATTCAGATAGGCCAGCAGATTAGCAACCAGATGGTGAAGGCCATCAACCGTCAGCTCTTTGGCAACGACTCTACACAGACCATCTCGCTGAAGAACTTCATGGCCGGTTTCGTTACCGCCACCACCAACGGTGAAGGCCTCATGACCATGGAGCAGGCTCAGGAGACCGCCAACACCAAGATGTCGGAAATCAAGGCAAAGGCCATGGAGAAGGAGTACGGCCCCAACAAGAAGGCCGGCGAGGACTTCCTGGCTGCCAACGCCAAGAAGGACGGCGTGAAGGTACTGCCCAGCGGTCTGCAGTATAAGGTCATCAAGGAGGGTACCGGTGCCATGCCTACCGACTCTTCGCTCGTTAAGATTCACTACGAGGGCCGCCTCATTGACGGTACGGTCTTCGACAGCTCTCTGAAGCGTGGCGAACCCGCCGAGATGTACGCCAACCGCGTCATCAAGGGCTTCACCGAGGCTCTGACCCACATGCCTGTAGGTTCTGAGTGGGAGGTTTACATTCCCCAGCAGCTGGCTTATGGCGAGCGCGAGGCTGGCCAGATTAAGCCTTTCTCTACGCTGATCTTCAAGATTCAACTGCTCGAAATTAAGAAGTAATGAAACAGGCTCTTTATATCATGGCACTCATTCTCGTGATGGGTGCCTCTTTTAATCCTGCCAACGCGCAGAAGAAAAAGAAGCAGAAGAAGGAAGACGTAGAGGTGGCTGCCGAGCAGCCCCTGAAACCCGTCGTGACGCGCAGCGACTCCGTGAGCTATGCTGCCGGCATGAACTACACCATCGGACTCATGCCCTACCTGCAGCGCCAGGCCGGGGTCGATTCTACGCAGATGGGCGACTTCATCCGTGGCTTCCAGGAGTACCTGAAGCACGCCGGCGACCCCACCTATAAGGCTTACGCCGCCGGACTGGACATTGCCTCGCAGGTCAGCAACCGCATGCTGCCCGATGTGGAGAACCGCTTCAAGGACACGCAGGACGTCATTGATCACGACATGTTCTTCCGTGGCTTCATCGACGCGCTGCATAACGACACCACCGTCTTCAAGACCATCGACGGCGCAGGTGCTTTCTTCCAGGCTACGCTGGCAGAGGACATTGAGCTGAAGAACGAGAAGCTCTACGGGCCGAACCGCGAGGCAGGCATTGCCTACCTGGCCGAGAACGCCAAGGACACCACCGTACACGTCATGCCCAGCGGCTTGCAGTATAAGATTCTGACCGCAGGAACGGGCGACATTCCCAAGGCCACCGAGACCGTGAAGGTGAAGTACGAGGGCCGGCTCATCGACGGCACCGTCTTCGACTCCTCCGCACGCCACGGCGACAAGCCCGTGTCGTTCCGCGCCAACCAGGTCATCAAGGGTTGGACCGAAGCCCTGACCATGATGCCCGTGGGCAGCAAGTGGACTATCTGGATTCCGCAGGAGTTGGCTTACGCTGAGCGCGAGCAGGGACAGATTAAGCCCTTCTCGGCACTCGTCTTCGACGTCGAGCTGGTAGAGATAGAGGGCCACACGCCGGCTACTACGCCGGAGGCCACCCCCGCTCCCGCGACGACGAAGAAACCCGCAACCGCCAAGAAAAAGAAGCGTAAGTAAATGATTATTGACAACCTAGACAAGAAGATACTGAGCATTCTCTCTAAGAATGCCCGTATCCCCTTTAAGGATGTTGCTGCCGAGTGCAACGTCTCGCGTGCAGCCATCCACCAGCGCGTACAACACCTCATTGAGGGTGATGTCATCATGGGCAGCGGGTTCGACGTGAACCCGAAGAGCTTAGGCTACTCCACATGCACCTATGTTGGCATCACCCTCGAAAGGGGTAGCATGTACCGCAACGTAGTAGAACGCCTACAACACATTCCCGAAGTAGTAGAGTGCCACTTTACGACAGGCCCCTACACCATGCTCGTCAAACTCTATGCACGCGACAACGAACAGCTCATGGAACTGCTCAACGGACAGCTGCAGGACATTCCCGGCGTGGTGGCCACCGAGACACTCATCTCGCTGGAGCAAAGCATCAAGCGTGAAATACCCGTCAGCGTTGACGAATAAACCCTAAAACTATGGACAGATTCCAATGGCAGAAAAGCCTCGAAAGCGTCTATGCCGCCTACCCCGAGGCACAGCGTAAACCCATCATCGGCATTACGGGCAACTACGCCGAGCCGGACTGTAAACTCGGCGAGGGCTACTACAAGCAGGTCGTGAAGGCTGGTGGCGTGCCTGTCATCATTCCGCCACTCACCGACACCGATGCCATGATTAATACGCTCGACCACATAGACGGACTGCTGCTCAGCGGCGGTGCCGACTATAATCCGCTCTACTGTGGCGAGGAGCCGCTGCCGCGCTTAGGAGGCATCAACAGCGAGCGCGACCTGCCGGAACTGCTCATCACCCAACTGGCCTACAACCGCCAGATTCCCATGCTCGGCATTTGCCGGGGCATTCAGACCTTAGCCATAGCCCTCGGCGGACATGTAGCGCAGGACATCGGCGCAAGCAGCGTCAAGCACGCGCAGGATGCACGTCGCCAGGAGCCTACCCACAGCATCAACATCGAACCTGACTCCACCCTCTACCATATATATAATAAGGAGGAGCGACTTTTCGTCAACTCCTTCCACCACCAGGCCGTTGACCAGACGGGCCAGCGTTTCCGCGTTACGGCGCGTGCAGCCGACGGCACCATCGAGGCCATGGAGAGCTGCGAGTTCAAAAGCATCATGGGCGTACAGTGGCACCCCGAGTGTCTGGCCGACGGACAGCCCCTCTTCCAGTGGCTCGTACGCCAGGCGACCCAGTATCGTGCTGCGGCCGACCTGCACCGCCGCGTGCTGACGCTCGACACGCACTGCGACACCCCCATGTTCTTTCCGCAGAACATCAACTTCGGCAGCCGCGACGAGCGCATACTCGTCGATTTGCACAAAATGTCGGAAGGTCGTCAGGATGCAGTCATCATGGCCGCCTACCTGCCACAACCCAAGATAGGCGAGACCTTCTCCTCAAGGGTAGCCACCGAGGTGAGCAGCCCTACGGAGTATGCCGACCTTATCTTTGACAAGATAGAAGACATCGTCTCCCGCCATAAGGACTACCTCAGCATAGCCCGTACGCCCAGCGACCTCTACGGCGACAAGCGCCACGGCCGCAAGTCAGTCATGCTGGCCATTGAGAACGGACTGGCCCTCAACGGCAACCTGCAGACGCTGCGACACTTCTCGCAGCGAGGCATTGTCTATATGACGCTCTGCCACAACGGCGATAACGACATCTGCGACTCGGCCCGTGGCTGCACAACCCACAACGGCGTGTCGCTCTTCGGTGAACAGGTCATACGCGAAATGAACCGTCTGGGCATCATGGTCGATCTGAGCCATGCCAGCGAGAAGAGTTTCTTCGATGCCCTGCTCATCAGCCGCCACCCCATCGTCTGTACGCACAGCTGTTGCCGTGCGCTTTGTGACCACCCGCGTAACCTGACCGACGAGCAGATGCGAGCCCTCGCAGCCGCCGGCGGCGTCATGCAGGTGACGCTCTATCATGGCTTCCTGCGCAGCGACGCCGAGGCTACCGTGCTCGACGTCTTGGCCCATCTGGACCATGCCATCAAGGTTATGGGCATTGACCATGTAGGCATAGGAACCGACTTCGATGGCGACGGCGGCGTGCGTGGCTTGGCCAGCTCTTCCGAACTCATCAACTTTACCCGTCAGCTCCTGCTTCGTCATTACACCGAGAGTGACATCCAGAAAATCTGGGGTGGCAATTTCCTCCGTGTCATGTCGCAGGTGCAGCGACAGGAGTAATATTGCTTCCAATGTGACAATGAAGAAACTATATATTGAGACATACGGCTGCCAGATGAACGTAGCCGACTCGGAGGTCGTAGCCAGCATCATGCAGATGGCAGGCTACGAGACGACAGAGTCGCTTGACCAGGCAGATGCCGTCTTTCTGAATACTTGTTCGGTACGCGACAATGCCGAGCAGAAGATTTACCGGCGCCTCGAGGTGCTCAACGCGCTGCGCCGTCAGCGAGCCGCCGCCACCACCCATCACCCCTCACCTGGCACCCTCGTCATCGGCGTACTTGGCTGCATGGCTGAGCGCGTCAAGGAGGAGCTGCTGCAGCAGCACGGCTGTGACCTCGTGGCCGGCCCCGACGCCTACCTGAGTCTGCCCGACCTGATAGCCCAGGCCGAGATGGGCCATAAGGCCATGGACATCGAGCTGTCAACCACTGAGACCTACCGCGACGTGGTGCCTCAGCGCATAGGTCTGGGACACAAGATAGGCGGCTACGTCAGCATCATGCGTGGCTGCAACAACTTCTGCCACTACTGCATCGTGCCCTACACCCGGGGCCGTGAGCGCAGCCGCGACGTGCAGAGCATTCTGCGCGAGGTGCGTGACCTGCGTGACCGTGGCTTCAAGGAGGTGACGCTCCTGGGGCAGAACGTCAATTCGTACTGTAGCCTTACCCCAGGCCTTCTACAGGGGGAGAAGGAGCTGAAGTTCCCCCAACTGCTGAGAGCCGTGGCAGAGGAAGCCCCCCAGATGCGCATTCGCTTCACCACGAGCCACCCGAAGGACATGAGCGACGAGACGCTGCACGTCATTGCCGAAATGCCCAATGTCTGCAAGCACATTCACCTGCCCGTGCAGAGCGGCAGCGACAGGATACTGAAACTGATGAACCGCAAATATACCCGCGAGTGGTATATGGACCGCGTGGCTGCCATCAGGCGTATCGTGCCTGACTGCGGACTCTCTACCGACATCTTCGTGGGCTACCACTCGGAGACAGAGGAAGACCACCAGCTCAGCCTGAGCCTGATGCGCGAGGTGGGCTACGACTC
>DGTH01000066.1:7207-18855 GCA_002393705.1 Prevotella sp. UBA4341
TGCGCGAGGTGGGCTACGACTCGGCCTTCATGTTCAAGTACTCCGAGCGCCCCGGCACCTACGCCTCCAAGCACTTGCCCGACAACGTGCCCGAGGAAGAGAAGATTCGCCGGCTGAACGAGCTGATACAGTTGCAGACCGACATCTCCGCCCAGCAGAACAAGAAAGACGAGGGCAAGGAGTTTGACGTCCTCGTGGAAGGGTTCTCGAAGCGTAGCCGCGAACAGCTGTGCGGCCGTACGGAGCAGAACAAGATGGTGGTGTTTGACAAAGGCCAGTACCACATTGGCCAGACGGTGCGCGTCCGCGTAACGGGCAGCACGAGTGCAACCTTATTCGGAGAGGCCTTATGAAAGAGTTTATGCAAGTACTGAGGCGCTTCGTGCTGCCTTACAAGAAATACGTGGTGCTGTCCATCGTGTTCAACGTGCTGTCGGCCTTGCTCAACATCTTTTCCTTTGCCGCCATCATCCCCATTCTGCAGATTCTCTTTAAGACGGGCGACGCCGTCGAGGTAACGCGGCTCATGGAGTGGAGCGAGGGCAGCATGAAGGACGTGCTGGTGAACAATACGTACTACCACATCAACCAGATGATAGCCGATGCCGGCTCTACGACGACGCTCCTCTTCATCGGACTGTTTCTCATCGTGGCCACGCTCCTGAAGACGGTGGCCTACTTCCTGTCGTCGGCCTCGGTGGTGCCCATTCGTACGGGCGTGGTGCGCGACATGCGCAACCAGCTGTATAACAAAATAGTGCAACTGCCCTTAGGCTTCTTTACCGAGGAGCGCAAGGGTGACATCATTGCCCGCATGACGGGCGACGTGCAGGAGGTGGAGACCAGCATCATGTCGAGCCTCGACCTCATGTTCAAGAACCCCATCCTCATCATTTCTTACTTCACCACGCTGGTCATTATCTCGTGGGAGCTGACGCTCTTCTCCGTCGTCATCATTCCCCTTATCGGTTGGTTCATGGGTTGGATAGGCCGTAAGCTGAAGGCGCAGAGCATCAAGGCGCAGGCCTTGTGGAGCGACACCATGAGCGTGGTCGATGAGACGCTTGGCGGACTGCGTATCATTAAGGCCTTCTGTGCTGAAGGCAAGATGCGGGAGAAGTTCAACAAGATAAACTCCACCTACCGTCACGACATCATGTGGGTCAACATCCGCCAGAACCTGGGCCATCCGCTCAGTGAGTTTCTTGGCACGTGCATGATTGTCATCGTCTTGTGGTTTGGTGGTGTCCTGGTGCTGAACAACGAGTCGCTCTCCGGGCCTACCTTTATCTATTATATGGTGATACTCTACTCTATCATCAATCCTCTGAAGGAAGTCTCGAAGGTGGGCTATAACATTCCTAAGGGCCTGGCTTCGATGGAGCGCATCGACAAAATCCTCCTGGCCGAGAATACCATTAAGGAACCGGCAGAGCCGAAGCACATCAGCTCGTTCGAACACCAGATAGAGTTCCGCAACGTCTCCTTCCGCTATGGTGAGCAGTGGGTATTGCGGGGTATTAATCTCACCATTCCCAAGGGAAAGACCATTGCCATTGTGGGACAGAGCGGCAGCGGAAAATCGACACTTGTTGACCTCATTCCCCGCTACTACGACGTGCAGGAGGGCGAGGTGCTCATTGACGGCATCAATGTCAAGAACTTAGGCATCCACGACCTGCGACAGCTCATAGGCAACGTCAACCAGGAGGCCATTCTGTTTAACGACACGTTTACTAACAACATCTCGTTCGGGGTTGATAATGCCACGCAGGCTGACGTCGAGCAGGCCGCCCGCACGGCCAATGCTTACGACTTCATCATGCAGAGCGAGCACCAGTTTGAGACGAACATCGGCGACCGTGGCGGACGACTCTCCGGCGGCCAGCGCCAGCGCGTCAGCATAGCCCGTGCTATTCTGAAGAACCCCCCCATCTTGATACTCGATGAGGCTACTTCTGCCCTTGACACCGAGAGTGAGCGCCTGGTGCAAGACGCGTTGGAGCGGCTCATGAAGACGCGCACCACCGTGGCCATTGCCCACCGCCTCTCGACGATTAAGAATGCCGACGAAATCTATGTCTTGCACGACGGACAGATTGTGGAGCGCGGCACCCATGAGGAGCTGCTGGCCATTGACGGCTACTACAAGCGACTGAACGACATGCAGAAGGTCTAAGGAAGGTTGAAAGTTGAAAGAGAGAATCGTTTTCCTACTGCGTACTTACCTCTGGACGCTATTCGTGTTCATGGCGGCCAAGGTGGCGTTTATGCTCGCCTGCCGCGAGGGTCATGACTTCGCCCTTGGCGACGTCTGCAGCGTCTTGACCCACGGGTTGTCGCTCGACCTCTCTACTTCACTCTATATCGTCAGCCTGCCTTTCCTGCTGATGATGGTCAGCATCTGGTGGCAGCAGGCGCGTGTGCTGAACCTCATTCTGCGCGTCTATTTTGCCATCATAGCCGTGGCCCTGAGCCTGGCCTTTGTGGCTGACAGCAGTCTCTACCCTTTTTGGGGCTTTAAGCTCGACGCCTCGTGCCTGCAGTATTTGGAAACTCCGACGGAGGCCATGGCCAGTGTCAGCACGGGCTACGTCGTGCTAAGGGTGCTGCTCTTTCTGCTGGTGGCGGCAGTGGTGTTTTTAGGGTATGGGGTGACAGGGGCTGCTAAGGCTTCTATGCCTACTGGGGCTTCTATGCCTACTGGGGCTTCTATGCCATCTATGAGATATAGGGTAATAGAGACCCTGGGCTACGTGCTCGTTATCCCCCTCATCGTTATCGGCATACGCGGCGGGTTGGGCGAATCGACCACCAACATCGGGCAGGCGTATTTCTCCTCAAACCAGTTTCTGAACCATTCGGCCGTCAATCCTGTCTTCTCGTTTGTTGCTTCTTTCGAGAAGACGGCGTCCAATAATGTCAGCTATCACTTTATGGACGATGCGCAGTGCCGTCGGATGATAGGCGAGCTTTATCATACAGAGTCCGTCGGGGCTGACACGTTGCTCACTACCCAGCGGCCAAACATCATCGTTATCTTGTTGGAGAGCTGTGGCGGTACCTTCACTGAGATAGGCGGGCGCAGTGACGTGACGCCCAACCTGAACCGCCTGGCTCGGGAGGGTATCTATTTCACCAACTGCTATGGTAACACCTGGCGTACCGACCGAGGGACCGTCTGTACGTGGAGCGGCTACCCGTCGTTTCCCACCATGTCGGTCATGAAGATGCCGGCAAAGTCTCACACGTTGCCCTGCCTGGCCCGCACGCTTCAGCAGCAGCGGGGCTACAGCACGTATTACCTCTATGGTGGCGACATCAACTTTACGAACATGCGCTCGTACTTGGTAGGAGGCGGGTTCGAAACACTGAAGTGGATGAAAGACTATGCGGCCGAAGAGCAGGCCTCGGCTAAGTGGGGCGTGCGCGACGACATCACCTTTGGCTCTCTTTATGAGATGGCAGCAACTGCACAGCAGCCTTTTCTGATAGGTTACTCCACACTGTCGAGCCATCAGCCCTGGGATGTGCCTATCCAGCAGTTTGATGACGAAGTGCTTAATGCCTTCTACTATCTGGACCAGTGCTTAGGCTCGTTTATAGGCAAGCTGAAGCAGAGCCCGTTGTGGCAGAACACCCTCGTGGTGTTGTTGCCTGACCATGGCATCACTTATAAGACCATTGACGAGACTCATCGGCTGAAGAACCATATCCCCATGATTTGGGTTGGTGGAGCCGTCAAGCAACCACGACGCATAGAACAGGTGTGCAACCAGACAGACTTGCCCGCCACGCTGTTAGAACAGTTAGGACTGAGCCACCGCGACTATACCTTCAGCCGCGACGTGCTGAGCAAGACCTACACGCAGCCATTCGCCATCAACACCTTCGACGATGGGTTCTCCATGTATGACAGCACGTCGTTCGTGAACTATGACTTTATTAGCAACAAAGTCATCAAGGCCGAAGGCCCCAATACCGCTCTGCTCATTGAGCGTGCCAAAGCCATTCTGCAGGCCGCATCTGACGACTTGAACAAACGATAAGCCCATGAAACAACTACTCAACAAACCCTATGCTCCCACGCTGGCCCTCTTGTGGAACCTGCTGCTGGTCTGGCTGCTCTATCAGGGGTGCCGCTTGGTGTATTTTGCAGAGAATGCCGACTATCTTCACTATACGGCAGACGTGTTCCGTGGCGGTCTGCTCTTCGATACGTCAGCCATTCTCTATACCAATGCGCTCTACATCGTGCTGCAGCTGCTGCCCCTGCACTGGAAGGAGAACGCTCGCTATCATCGTTTCTGTAAGTGGCTCTTCCTCGTAGTGAATGGTTTGTCCGTGGTGGTTAACCTCATGGATGCCGTCTATTTCAAATATACCATGCGCCGCACGACGACCACCGTGTTTGGAGAGTTCCAGAACGAAGGCAATCTTGGGGGAATCTTCTTGACCGAGGTTTTTCGCCATTGGTATCTGGTGTTGCTGTTTGTCGTGTTCGTGTTCGTTCTTTGGCGCCTGTATGCGGTGCCGCGCTTCCGGGGAAAGACCATTGCTTACTATGTCTCTTGCGCAGTGTCGCTGCTTTTGGCCGTGCCCCTGTGTGTGGCTGGCATGCGTGGTGGCTTTACTACGGCTGTGCGTCCTATCACCATTTCGAATGCCAACCAGTATGTAGAGCGTCCTACTGACGCTGCCTTGGTGCTGAATACCCCGTTTGCGCTCATTCGTACCATCGGTAAGGATGTCTTTACCGTGCCCCGCTACTTCGGTACGAAGGCCGAGCTTGAAGCAGTCTATACTCCTATTCATCGCCCATCACCCAACACCCAACACCCAACACCCAAAAACATCATCATACTTATTGTCGAAAGCTTCGGCCGTGAGTACATCGGTGCGCTGAACAAGGACTTAGAGGGTGGCACCTACAAGGGCTACACGCCCTGCGTCGATTCGCTCATTGCCAAGAGCACCACCTTCCGCTACAGCTTCTGTAATGGACGCAAGAGCATTGACGGAATGCCCAGCATTCTGTCGAGCATCCCCATGTTTGTAGAGCCGTTCATCCTGACCCCCTCCTCCATGAACGATTATACCGGCTTGGCTGGCATCTTGGGACAGGAGGGCTACGAGACGGCATTCTTTCATGGAGCCGAGAATGGAAGCATGGGCTTCCAGGCCTTTGCGCAGAAGACGGGTTTCCAGCGTTACTACGGGCGTACGGAGTACGAGGCAGCACGCGGCACCAATGACTTCGACGGCACATGGGCCATCTGGGACGAGCCCTTCCTGCAGTACTATGCTGAAGAAATGAGTCGCATGCACGAGCCGTTTATGACCGCCGTCTTTACGGCTTCGAGCCATCATCCCTTCAAGGTGCCTGACGGCTTCCCCGCCGACAACCCGACGGACCGTATAGAAATCCATAAGTGCATACGCTATACCGACCGGGCCATTGGCCGTTTCTTCCAGACGGCCAGTCGGCAGCCGTGGTTCAAGAATAGCATCTTCGTGCTGACCAGCGACCATACGAACATGAGCAACCATGCCGAGTACCAAAGCGACTTGGGCGGCTTCTGTTCACCCATCATCATCTTTGACCCTTCGGCACCCACTGGCCAGATGGTGGACAAGGTTGCCCAGCAAATAGACATCATGCCTACTCTGCTGGGCCTGTTAGGCTATCAGAAACCTTACTTTGCCTTTGGCATTGATGTGCTGAATACCCCCAAGGACGACACGTGGGCCGTGAACTACCTGAACGGCATCTATCAGTATGTGCGTTATGGCTACGTGTTGCAGTTCGACGGTGTGCAGACAAAGGCCGTCTATCGGCTTGACGACCGTCTCATGAAGAACAACCTGAAGGGAAAGGTCGCCCTTCAGCAGCAAATGGAACGGCAGCTGAAGGCCATCATCCAGCAGTACATGGAGCGCATGAAGGGGAATGGATTGAGAATTGAGAATTGAGGATTGAGATTTGAGAGTTGAGAATTGAGTCAGTGGTTCGCCGGATGGTCCTTGGCAATGACTTTTCCGTCAATGACCTCAAAGCGTTCGTTAAACTCCTGGCGCGTGCGTGCCCAGCGCTTGTGGCTCCACAGCCAGTAGGCCGGAGCACGGCGTATGCTCTCCTCCAGCATGCGGTAGTAAGCATCCGTCAGGCCGTAGTCGGCCACCTTTTGCGGCTCGCGCGTAATGAGCTTTATCTCGCCCTCGTAGTAGCCACGGCGCACGCGGTGCATGTCCAAATAAACAATCGTGTGGTTAACCTTCTTCACGATGCGTTCCGTGCCTGTCAGTACTGGCGTGTCGTGGTTCAGGAAGTCCAGCCAGTGGTGTATGTTGACCCAGTGCGGTTTCTGGTCGGCTATGTAGCCTACCACGATGGGCTGGTTGCTACGGCGGAACTCCAGGATTTTCCTTAGCGTGTCCTGCATGGGGATGCAGAGCGCGTCAAAACGCTGGCGCTGACTGAGAAACAGGCGGTCGAAGTCTTTGTTCTCTATCGGGTGGTATATCTGCCCACACTTCACGTTGCCCGTCAGCCACATAGGCAGCGAGGCCACCCACTCCCAGTTGCAGTAGTGACCCAGATAGAGGGCTACCGACTGCCCCTCGTTGACGCTCTGCTGTATGATGTCCATACCCTTGAACACCATGCGACGCTTCATCTCCTCACGGCTCATGGTCTTCATCTTGATGCTCTCTACCAGGTAGTCGCAGAAGAAGTGGTAGAAGCCGTGCTCTATCTGGCGCAACTCTGTAGCTGTCTTTTCTGGAAACGACGATGCCAGGTTCTGGCGAACCACTTTCTTTCTGTAACCTACAATATGATACAGGATAAGGTAGAGGCCGTCGCTCAGCACGTAGAGCACGCTGAGTGGCAGCAGTGACAGCAAGTACCAGAGGCTCAAGACGAGATAATAGAGAATCTTCATACGCCCGGCTCGTCTTTGTACGTTTTATACGAATGCTCCAAATCCAGCAAGTGGAAGTTGTGCTGGCGCTGGTGTGCCCCGTCCGGTATGGTCATGTAGTCACCATACTTGTTGCTGAGGTACGTGTCGTACTGTTCCACGCCCAAGGCTTCCATGTCTTCAAAGCGGTAGGGCGTGGGCGTGCCTAACACGCTCTTGGCCATGATGCCGCGTGAACCGTCGTCGTAGTCGGCCACCATGTCGCAGTCTTCGTAGCGGTACTTGGTCAGAATGTGCCGAATCTTCCGTTGCACCTCGTCTAACGAGTAGAGTCTTCTCGAAAGCAGCGGCACCCACGAGTTGGGGCCGTGGCCGTGCTTGTACGGGTCGCGGAACAGCAGGTATAGCACGCGCTTGTAGTACTGGTAGCGGGCAAAGTGACACTTCCGGTGCAGCCAGCCCTTGGGCGTTCCGTCAATGGGGAACACGTCCAGGTAGATGCCGCCCAGATACTTCAGGTGCATGCGCTCTATGAGCGTAGTGCTGCCGTCCTGAATCTTTGCAAAGGGTAGGGGATAGCGTGGGTCATTCTCGGCACATACCATCTCGTAGGGTGCCGGTAGCCACTCCTTTTGGTGGGCAATGAGCTGCTCGTAGTCAGGCCGAGGCATGGCAATGTCCAGATCGTCGTCCCAGGGAATGAAGCCTTTGTGCCGGACGGCGCCAATCATGGTGCCCGCCCAGATGTAATAGTGCAGTCCGTGCTGCCGACAGGTAGCATCGACGGCGCGCAGTATCTCCAGGACCCTCAGTTGCAGAGGACGAATATCGTATTGTGCCATAGCTTTCAGCCACAAAGGTACGGCAAATAGTGAAGAAAGCAAAATAAATTTTGAATTATTTGCATAATCCGGCCGTTTGTGCTAACTTTGTATCTCGTTATGACATTCAGACTAAGACATCTGGCAGCTGCTGCGGTATTGCTGCTGCTTGGCAGTTGTGCCAAGCAACCCCGCTGGCCACATCCGCCCGTAGAGGTGGAGGTGCTCAACAGCATGACGCCCGTTAAGGACCAAGGCCAGCGGCAAACCTGCTGGATCTATGCCATGCTGGCTGCCATCGAAACGGAACACATAGGCCGTGGCGACTCGGTCAATCTCTCACCCGCCTACGTGGAATATTTCCTCCGTGAAAGCCACGGCACCCAGGAACGAGGCATGGGGGCAAACTGCATCGACCTGATTCAGTGCTATGGCCTTTGTGGCTACGATGCCTACCGCCGGCTTGACAGCACCATCGTACCTCCCCGTCAGGTGTTCATGTTAGGGGCTGTCTATACGCCCCACGAGTTTGCGCGTAGCGTGTGTGCTCCTGATGAGTACATTGCCCTGACCAGCAATAGCGACGAACCTTACTATTGTGAAATAGACATTGACATGCCCGACAACTGGGCGCACCATCGCTTCTGGAATGTACCTATGGACACGCTTTTGGCCAAGACCGAACGAGCCGTGCGCCGGAAGCATGGCGTGTGTTGGGAAAGCCGAGGCCACGCCATGGCCATTGTGGGGCTTGGCCGCGACCGTGAGGGCGGCCGATGGTTTATCCTGAAGAACAGTTGGGGCGACCACGACGCTGACCATGGCCTCGTTTATATGAACTACCAGCGCTTCCGAAAGGAAACGCTGGCAGTAGAGGTGACCCGCGAAGCTTTTGAGGGCGGGGAGTAAGGTTCCTATTTATTCAGTCTCCAGGTTACTCCGTCCTTGGTGTCCTTGACCTCGAAACCGGCAGCAGCCAGCTCGTCGCGTATCTTGTCGCTTGTGGCCCAGTCCTTGTTGGCTTTGGCTTTCGCCCTGAGTTCGAGTACCATATCAACCACCTTGCCGAAAGCCTCTTCGCGGTCATTCTGGCCGTTGGCTGTCAGCTGTTGGCTATTGGCTTTCAGGCCGAGCAACTCTTCCGTAAACAGGTGCATCACCTCGCTGAGCTCCTTCAGACAGTCGGCGCAGATGGTGGCCTTGTGGTCAATGAGCTTGTTGATGGTGGTGCAGGCCTCAAAGAGGTAGCTCAGCACGAGCGGCGTGGCAAAGTCGTCGTTCATGGCGTCGTAGCAGCGGTTGCGCAAGCCTTTCACCAGTGCTTCCGTTTCCTTGTCACATTCTGGGGAAACCTGAATGCACTCTAAGTCGCTGATGCCCTGCATCAGCTTCTGCAGACCTTTCTCGGCAGCAAGTAGGGCGTCGTTGGAGAAATCGACGGTGCCGCGATAGTGGGCCGAGAGGATGAAGAAGCGGATGGTCATGGGCGAATAGGCCTTCTCCAGTGACGGATGGTTACCCGTAAAGAACTGCTCCAGGGTAATGAAGTTGCCCAGTGACTTACCCATCTTCTGGCCGTTGATGGTAATCATGTTGTTGTGCATCCAGTACTTCACGGCCTGGTGGCCCATCGAGGCCATGGCTTGGGCTATCTCACACTCGTGGTGGGGGAACACCAGGTCCATGCCGCCACCGTGAATGTCGAACTGCTCGCCCAAGTACTTGCGCCCCATGGCCGTACACTCGCAGTGCCAGCCCGGAAATCCGTCGCTCCAGGGTGAGGGCCAGCGCATGATGTGCTCCGGCTGTGCCTTCTTCCACAGGGCGAAGTCGGCCTGGTGGCGCTTTTCGCCCACGCCGGCCAGTGTGCGGCTCTCGTCCTTGATGTTCTCCAGTGAGCGTCCGCTCAGAATGCCGTATTTATACTTCTTGTTGTAGGCCTCAATGTCGAAGTAGATGCTGCCGTTCGACTCGTAGGCAAAGCCGTTGTCCAGAATCTGCTGCACCAGCTGCTGCTGCTCAATGATGTGGCCCGTGGCGTGCGGCTCAATAGAGGGCCTGAGCACGTTGAGCAAGTCCATGGCCTTGTGGTAGCGGTTGGTGTAGTACTGGGCTATCTCCATGGGCTCCAGCTGTTCCAGTCGGGCTTTCTTCTCTATCTTGTCGTCGCCCTCGTCGGCGTCGTGCTCCAAGTGGCCCACGTCGGTAATGTTGCGGACGTAGCGCACCTTGTAGCCCAAGTGCTTCAGGTAGCGGAACACCAGGTCGAAGGTGATGGCCGGGCGGGCGTGGCCCAGGTGGGGGTCGCCATACACGGTAGGTCCGCAGACGTACATGCCCACGTTAGGGGCATGCAGGGGTTCGAAACGTTCTTTCTGACGTGTCAGTGTGTTGTAGATTACAAGTTTTGATTCCATATCGTCATATTTAATGTTTCATGTTTAATGTTTCCTGCTTCCTGTATGCTACGCCGGTGAAGACGGCTATGAGCTCGTCGCGCTGGTTGCGTATCTGCACCTCACAGTAGGGCAACTTGTGGTGGTTGATGGTCTCGGTGGCCTCTGCCCGCAGGTGGTCGCCCTCCAGGGCCGACTTCGAGAAGACGATGCTGCTCTGAATGCCGAAGGTCAGCTGTCCGTGGCTGTTGGTGACGGCGGCGAAGGCCAGGTCGGCCAGTGTGAAGAGCGCACCGCCCTGACAGACGTTGCCTCCGTTCAGGTGGTCTTTCCCTACGGTCATCTCGGCACAGGCGTAGCCTTCCCTTATCTCCGTGAGCTGTATGCCGTTGACGGCGGCAAAGCGGTCGTACTTGTTTAGTAAGTCTTTTAGTGTCATGTTTATTGATTTATGTATAAAAACGCTGCAAAGGTACGAAATAATTATTAATAATCAATTGCCAATTGTCAATTATTTCTTACCTTTGCATCCGGTTATGAAGATTGGAGCCTCTATCATGCGCTTTTTGAAGGATTGGACCCTGCCGGTAGCTATTGTTATCGGCACGCTGTGCTATCTTCCGTTCGGCTTCATGCCCGCGCTTGACGAGTCGGGCCGTGTGCTGGGCCGGGTCATCGACGTGGTCTTTCCCGTCACCCTCTTCCTGACCCTCTTCGTCACCTTCTGTAAGGTTGATTTCCACCAGATGCGCTTCCACCGCTGGCATTTCGGCGTGCTGCTGGCCCAGGTGCTATTGGTGGCAGCCAACATCGGCCTCATTTTCTGGCTGCCAGAGCAGAAGCTGCTGTGGGAAGCCGTGCTCACCTGCATCATCGGACCTTCGGCCGTGGCGGCTCCCGTCGTGGTGGGCAAGCTGGGTGGCAACATCAGCACCATGACCACCTACACGCTGCTCTCGTCGTTTGCCTCCTCGCTGATGATTCCTGCCGTGTTCCCCATTCTGGAACCGACGGCCGACGTGGCCTTCCTGAGTGCCTTCCTCATTATTCTCGAGAAGATGCTGCTGCTACTCATGCTGCCGCTCCTTTTAGGCTGGCTCGTACAACACTACGCTGCCCGCGTGGCCCGCTGGATAGCCTCCATACCCGACCTGAACTTCTACCTTTGGGCCGTCTCGTTAGCCATTACTACGGGCGTTACCGTCAAGAACATCGTCCACAGCGAGGCCACCCTCGCCCTGCTGTTATGGATAGCCCTGGCCAGCCTGCTGCTCTGCTGGGTGCAGTTTCTTGTCGGCCACGTTGTCGGCACCCGTTTCGGCGAACTGGTCAACAGCCGCCAGGCCCTGTTTCAGAAGAATACCGGCCTGAGCATCTGGGTGGCTTACATGTACTTGAACCCCGTTTCCAGCATTGGTGCCGGATGCTATGTGCTCTGGCAGAACATCATCAATTCGCTGGAATTTTGGCAGTATCGGAAGAAAGGTGATGGGTGATGGGTGATGGGT
>DGTH01000066.1:18985-41373 GCA_002393705.1 Prevotella sp. UBA4341
GGGTGATGGGTGTTGGGTGATGGGGCTTAGGCAAGTTTTTTTCCAAATAATTTGGTTATTTCCTTGATAATCCGTATCTTTGCAGGGTTAATCAAGTTATAACGAACAATTTAGCGCTAAATAGAAGACATTATGGTAAGGAAGAAGTTTTTGGTGAAAGGCATGGCCGCGCTGGCCGTTGGCCTGACACTTGCCGGCTGTTCCGGTGAAGATTTGTTTACTCAGGCTGACGCTGTAAAGAACGCCAAAGAGGTTCTCGGCATCTCCATTGACGAGAACCGCGATTGGAACATGACTGCCCAGGTATCGGCAACCATTGCCGTTCAGGGGGACTATGGCGTCAACTACGAACTCATCATCTATGCAAATGACCCCTTTGTTGACAATAAGGGAACGGTGCTGGCACGCTCGTCGGCGCTGAGCGGCAGCACGGCTACGTTTGCGTTTACCGTGCCCAAGGGCACATCGGCCGTTTTTGTCTGTCTGCGTGATGCCAAGGGCTATAACTATCTGAAGCCTGTGGGCATATACGACGGCAAGCTCGAAACGTCCTTCGGTGGTGAGGCTACGGCATCCTCTCCGGGCTTCTTCACGCGTGGTGACGTTACGCGTAGCACCGAGGCTGACGACTTCGTCATTCCCGATGCCGACGTTCCCTTCACCTCCGATGACATTACTGCCTATTTGGCCAAAGCCAAGGAGCCCAACGCCGAGAATATTGCCGATAACAATGATGGCTCCTACTGGGTAGATGGCACCGAAGGGCATTGGGTGATTGATACGCCTTATTCTCATACTGATGCTACATTCCCCGGATTTGGTTGGCAGGGCGATGCAGGTAACTGTCTTTATGGCTGGAATCCTGTTTCAGAAGAAACTAAAGCTTGGTTTGATGCCAACTGTCGCGCATTTGCCGAGACAGCTGTCCCCTACAATGGCACTGACGCAGAAAAGAATCACTATATCGACATGTTCTGGGATGTGTATCACAAACTGGAGAATACCGGACGAACGGGCTGGATAAACGTTTGGACGTGGCCTGTGTATGCCGAAACCGTAGAGGAAGTGAAGCACTGGGAAGACGGCACGGATGGCCATTGGGTCTATGACGAGTCCTACGTACTTGACTTCAAGATAACCGGAACTTATAATGGCAGCATTGGCGTCCTGTCAAGCGAAGACGTGCCCCGGTGGGAGAATAATACCCTTGTAGGCTACACCCGCGCACACCGCGATGTCTATATTACAGGAACCTGGACGTTGCCTTCCGGCGAGCAGAGGGTTGGCGGCAATGCTAACGTCGTTGTATGTAGCGGTGGTACGCTGAACATTCCGGCTGGTGCAGAAATGAACTTTGTCAATCAGGCCCGCCTTGTGGTCATGCCCGGAGGCACCTTGACGGGTGCCGGCAAGATTAACATTACCAACGGTACGTCAGAAGACGGTTATGGCTACAACGGTGGAACCATCAGCATAGCCACATTTACCAACAACTTCGGAACGTTCTTCAACTACGGCAACCTCTTGATACAGAACATGGAGGGTGCTTCCGCGTACAGCCTCTACATCAACCACGGCAAGACGCTCGTGCAGTCGGCCACGAAGGGTTCGAACACGGCCAATCTGCGCGTCTATAACAACTGCTGGTTCGAGTGTACCAGCGGCTTCGCCTGCCGTAACATCGTCCAGGGAACAGGTGCTTACTTCAAGGCTGGCAACCTGGAGATGTCGGCCTCGGAAGACAATACGGGCGACCATGCCTACATCTATGCCAAGGCCAATTCGCTGATTGACGTGCCGGGAGCCGTTGCCCTGAATAACGTTGACATCATTGGCCCCTATTCCGGCAACGACTATGCCTACCTGCAGTTTGGCTACGTAGAGGGTGCAAATGGTTCCCACGGCTTGAGTACTGCCACCAACTATACTACGTCTTGGGGAAGTGCTGGTGAATACATGTCAGCAGGAGCAGTGCAGAACAATATCCGTGTCAGTGTCGATTATCCCGAAATAGATACCAATCCTAATAACGATACTCCATACGAGAAGCTGCGCAATATGCTCAACGGCACCAATGCATTCTTCGTGGAAGAGATTAACCCCACGCTCGACCAGTGGAATCAGAAGCAGGAGTTCCCCGTTCAGGGTAACGGTAATGCTGTCATCATTCGCAAGAACCAATACACCGGCATAGCTACCGAGGCCAGCGAGTGTGCTCCCGCCATTGAGATAATAGACCCCATAGTGATAGAAGAAGAGAACCTCGTTTGGAGCTACGCCTTTGAGGACTCTTACCATGCCGACTACGACATGAACGACGTGGTGCTCTACGTCAGGGAGAACGCTTCCGACGCCTCGAAGCTCGACGTGACGCTCTGCTGCACGGGTGCATCGTATAACCTGAAGGTCTATTTAGGCTCCAGCGACCGGGCCATCTTCGGCGATACTGAGGTGCACAGCCTCTTGGGAGCTCCTGCCGGCAAGTACGTCAATACCGAGACGGCCGACGGCGACAAGTTTGTTGACGGCACGCCCTACACCACCACCATCGACAAGCCCGCCGACTTTACCTTCGGTACGGCCGACTTCTGGATTCGCTCGCCGGAGGGTGACATCCATGTGGCCACGGCCGGACAGGATCCTCACGGCATCATCATTCCCGGCGAGTGGAAGTGGCCCAGAGAGTACATCAGCGTGCGCGAGGCTTACCCGCAGTTCTCCTACTACTACATTGACGGCAGCGTCAACCCCGAGTACGAGAACTGGTACGACAACCCCGACCAGACGAAGATCTATCAATAGTTGCTATAGTTTCTATAGTTGCTATAGTCACTATAGTAGCTATAGCTTCTATAGTTGCTATAGTTCTCAGTACAGCAGCTGCGGGTGGGTGGCGTTGGTGTACCAGTTGTTATAAGAGAAATGGTTTTTCATCCAGTTGGCGAAGTCAGGGTAAGGGCCGAAGACTTCGCCATTTTCTTTGTTATACGTTCCTAACGACATGCCCTCAATGGGGTAGCGGAAGTCCTTTTGCGGCACCACGATGCACCAGCTGACGTGGTTGTCGTAGGCCGACTGGTTGCCCCGGAAGATGTCCTTCAGTACGTCGTTGAACTTGTAGGGGTATGTATGCACCTCCCAGACGCTGCCGTTGTACTCCTCCAGGATAAAGGGGTCTATCTGGTCGAAGCTGAGCAGACGTGCCGTCTCGCGGTGGCGGAAGGTGATGCGGTAGGTCCTGCTGACGGGGCTGACGCTGGCAGAGCGGAATTCCGTCTCGCCCCTGACGGTGTTCAGCAGCATGCGCGTAATGGAGCCGTTTGTGTCGCTGCCGCTGAGCAGCACCCAGTGGGCGTCCTCAAAGAGGTTGACGACGGCCTCGCCGTTACGCCCGCGCAGCAGCAGGTCGCTCGAGCCCATGATGCGGCGGGGCAGGGGGTAGTCTTTGTCCATGATGTCGCCGCCTACTATCTCCACCTTGCTCACCTCGTCGTAGCTGACGCCGCCCAGGTTGATGCCGGCGGCTATCTGCTTGACGGCTCCGGCTGCTGCGACGGTCACCGTCAGCAGGAGGTCGTACGACGACTCCGTGTAGCCTTTACCCACGCGCAGCACCAGGTCGTTGTAGTCAAAGTCGCCCGGTTCGGGGAAGTTCTCTTCGTACAGGTAGGTGAAGGTCTGCGGCGTAGTGATGTTGATGTTGCTGCCCTCTGTCTGCTGTATGTCTGTCAGGTCAAGCTCTTTCGTGCCGTAGGTCAATTTCCTTATACCCAAGAAATTTCCGTTGGTGGCAATGGCCGACAGATACACCGTGCTCTGGGTGTTGGGAATGGTGTATGCCAGGACGGCCTCGTTACCGTAGCAGACGGCTTCGGCCGCTACCTCCACATTGGTGGTGTTGATGGGGTTGTCGGTCAGTATCTGTACCTTGTGAACGGCGTCCGGCGTCTTGACGGTGAGGGTGTCGCTGTGGGTCAGCTGCCACTGGTGCGACATGTCCATGTTGTCAATCATGAACTCATAATCGACGTATTCGTTGTATCGCTGCTTGTCAAATTTTTCTTTCTCGCAGGCGGTCATCGCCACGAGCAGGCCTGCGGCCACGAGCGTAAGGAGTTTCTTCTGTGTCATAGTCATTTCGGAATGTGGCTTCAAAATTACAAAAAATATGAGCAAAAGGCAACGTTTTCCTGTTTTTTTACATAAATTAACCCCTGAAAGCGTTTATTTATTATTAATAATGTGTAACTTTGCAGCAAATATTTTCGAAAACAAACTAATTATAATGTCTTAACAATGAAACAGTATTTGATGAAAGGCTTCGTCGCAACAGCCCTTGCCGTCGTGGCGGTCGGCTGTTCGGAGGATGTCTATGACGCTAACCTCGACGCTGATGTGGCGAAGTACGAGACGGCTTTCAAGCAGCACTTCGGCCTACCTGCCGCCGACCAGGACTGGGGCTTCGGCTCGTTTACCACTTCTACCCTTACACGTAGTCAGTCGGCACCTGCCGTTGCCGACATCAGTGCTCCCTACGATGCCACGTGGGTGGCTGGTTATCTGCTCACGGCTTCCGAGCCCACCAGTGCCAACGTCGAGGACGACTATGACAATTCCTACACAGCTTCCTGTCAGTGGTATGCTACAGCCAACGGTAAGCTGTCAACTCTTTTGAACAATTATGACAATTGTATCTACGAGGGAAGCCCTGTTACTCAAGCTGACAAAGACTGGTACACGGCCAATGTGAAGGGCCTTATGGAGGCCTGTGGCAAGAACTGGAACGCCGACAGCGAGACAGCTTACAACATTCTGCAAGTGCTGAAGAGCTACACCGGCGACTACAACTACTGGGACCTGACGGTTAATTCCGAAGGAGGCTATGTAGCTGATGCCACTTACGTCAAGAACTTCAAGGTTATAGGCACGTGGAATGGCCCCATGCGTGTTGTGGCTTCCGAGGGTATCAAGGACGGTTCCACGCTGACGGGTGCCGAGCGTACCGTGGTTGTTACGGGAACATGGAACCTGACAGCCAGCCAGCGGGTAGGAAGCCTTGGAAAGATTATCGTGGCTGACGGCGGCACCATCAACATTTCGTCCGGGGCAGCCCTTGAGCTGGTCAACCAAGCCCGCCTCGTGGTGCTGCGTGGCGGTACCATTACTGGTCAGGGCGAGGTGATGATTACCAACGGCAATGCCGTAGGCCTGGAGGGTTACAATGGTGGTACCATCAACGTGCACAAGGTGAACAACAACTTCGGCAAGTTCTATAACTACGGCGTACTGAAGGCCGACATCTATGCTGCCGGCTCTAAGGAGAGCAACATCTACAACCATGGCATTGTGCACATTAAGGGCACCAAGGAGAACGGCAACTATGTCTCTTCCAACGCCCGCATTTTCAATGCCTGTCAGTGGTACTGCGAAGGCGACATGCGCGCCCGTAACATCGAAGAGGTGCAGGGAGCGTCAATGATTGTCGATGGCGAGCTGATGATGAGTGGCAGCGAAGACGGAACGACGGATGCCTCATACGTAGGCCTGGAGGCCGGCGCCCTCGTCAAGTGCGGCACGCTCTACAACAACGGAACCAGCTGGACGGGCCCCACGTCGAACGGCTATGCAGTAGTGGCCGCCGGCCAGATTACCTATCTGAACTGGGCTCAGGACACCTTCCCCTTGGAGTTCGGCTACTTCGAGAACAACATCTACATGTACTTGGAGGACGGCACCAACGACCCTGACGGCAATGGCAACCACGTGAACGATGACGAGGAGAACTACCCCTATCGTGCTAATTGGAAGTTCGAACACATTGTGGCCAACGGACTTGACGGCGGAACCGTCGGCCGTGGCAACGGTAACGTGAAGCTCATTCAGGCCGGCACAACCGAGATTATTCCTGCCGATGCCAATTACGTGAAGGGTGTCAGCGGCTGTACGCCCGGATTCCGGGGCGACGTAGATCCCACCCCCGACCCTGACCCCGAGACGTTCATCCCCGTGGCCCGCATCATGTGCGAGGACCTCAGTGCTGAGGACGGCTCCGACTTCGACTTCAACGACGTGGTGTTCTCCATTCAGTGGACGGAAACGGGCGCCAAGATTCGTCTGGAAGCTGCCGGCGGTACGCTGCCGCTGACCGTTGGCGGAGTCGAGGTACACGCTCAGTTCAAGGTGGGCACGCAGACCATGGTCAACACCATGGCCGGTCACAAGAGCGACTACCAGCAGCCCATCTTCGAGATTACGGGTAACTTCAAGAACGCCCAGGGCGACTACGATGCCAACCTCATTCCCGTACTCGTCTTCAAGCACGACGAGTGGAAGGAGATGACGGCCATTAAGGGTCGCGCCGCCAGCAAGATTTGCGTCGATCCGCAGACCGACTGGTGCGACGAGTACCAGGACATCGACGACAAGTGGAACGGCCAGTTCTCCGAGTGGGTCAAGGGTCAGCGCGCCACGTTCTACTAAGCCAGGCCCGTTCCACGGTGTCTCCTTATATTGAGAGAAGTGCCGTTTCTCCACCAGAGAAGCGGCACTTCTCTCATAGAGAAACGGCACTTCTCTCGGGGAGACTCGGTAGGTGAAAGAAATGGACAGATTGTAAATACTAATGGACCGAATGACGGTATGACGGTAGTTTCTATAGATTTCTCGCGTACGTACGCGTACGTACGCGAGAAGTCTTGAAATTTTACTGTCATACCGTCATTCGGTCCTTCTGTTTTTTTAGGTTAACTGGTTGGTTCGGCAAAGGTACAAAAAAAGAAAGGACCGTGCAAGTGCTCTGCCTATTATTTTTGAATAATTCCCATTCCTGCCGTTTTGTTCCGTTAAAACACTTGCCCTACGTCAACGATTACGCAAATATTTCAAAATATTAACATTTTTATTGTATATATTTTGAAAAATTATTGTATCTTTGCACCCAACAAGTGAACGAACCGAATAAAAATCTTTTAAGTAATAACAATTAAACTATTAAGAAAATGAAAAAGTATTTGATGAGTTTAGCAGCTGTTGCGCTCGTTGGAAGTGCTTTCGTCAGCTGCTCGAAGAGCGAGGACGTGTTCAGCGTCACCGATCAATTGAAGAATCAGAAGCAGGCTTACACTCAGGCCTTCGTTGCCCGCTATGGTCAGCCCGCTGCCAATCACACTTGGGGCTTTGGTACAACGCGTGCTAACGTTAACGTAAATGGTAACCTTTGGGTTGAAAGGCCTGTAGTGACAGCTGCTGAGAAAGCTATGGTCTATGCACATGTTAATAAGGATAAGGCAGACGTAGTAGGTGCTACTGAGGAATTCCCTGAAAACTTGGTGAACTATTGGGTTACTCAGGTTTGGACGGGTACAGACACTTATACTTCAGCTGACGGAGGCGATCCTTATGTTGGTAGTACAAAGATGAACAACCTGCATATTGCCGAGACTGCTTCTGCTACTATTACCAATGGCGAACTGAGCGACGGATGGTATCACGTTAACAACTTTAACCGTGGCGACAATACCGACTGGAGCGGCAATACTTTGATTTCTGAGTCTGGCACGTTCGACTTTGCCTACCACAATGCAGAGGACAGCAAGTACCACAATAAGTGGATTGCCGTTCCTGGTGCAAGCATCGATGCGTCTCTTGCAGGTTACTACTATATCTGCTTTGACTTTGAAGCTACTAATGATGGCTACACCGTCTTCCGTTTCCAGTATCCCGGTAACAATCCTGGAGAGTGGGTTGAAACAACTGTAAACGTTGATGGCGAATGGACAATTGAGAAGGCTATTGCTCAGAATCTGGAGGTAACTTACTATACGACAGTGTGGGATGCTGAAGCAGGTGCAAACGTTAATGTTCCTCACACTGTAATCGTAGGTGGTGAGGGCACTCGGAATTGGAGTATTGACAATGTCGTAGGTGGTAACATGATGGTTTCTGGCGATGACAATTACACCGACTGGATTATCCGTCTGGTTTACGCACAGCCCGCTGAGGAGGAGGAAGAAGTTACCTACACCGACCGCGTGATTTGCGAGGACCTGGGTACGGCTGACGACTTTGACTTCAACGACGTGGCATTCGACATTCGCTATGCTGACGGTGGTGCTTACGTGAAGGTTATTTCCGTAGGTGGTATCTATCCGCTGACCGTTGCCGGTCACGAGGTACACCAGCTCTGCGGCCAGCAGGCTGACGCTAAGGGCTTCTACCGTATCGCCGGAGAGGTTGACCTCGACGAGTTCTTTGTAAGCGGTGCTACTACAGCTGCTGACATTGACATCTATGTTACCTACATCGACGGTACGGCCGACAGTGGTTCCGCTACCTTCGAGCTGCGCGCTGACGCTGGTCAGGTGCCTCAGAAGATTAAGGTTACTCCGAGCTACAAGCTCTGCAGCGAGCGTCAGAACATCGAGGCCAAGTATCCTCTGTTCAAGAACTACGTTCAGGACCAGACCGTAGAGTGGTATTAATACGTAACATCAAATACTCTATAACATTAGGAAAAAGGGTGCCTGCGTGATGTAGGCGCTCTTTTTTTTGGCCATATCAAATAAAAGTAGTACCTTTGCCTACTGTTATGGCAAACATGAAAACTCTGGCCAAGGATACGGCCATCTACGGACTCTCCAGCATCGTGGGCAGGTTCCTCAACTACCTGCTCGTACCGCTCTATACCGCCAAGATGACGGCCGAGAGTGGCGGCTACGGCGTTATTACCAACATGTACGCCCTGACGGCGCTCATCATGGTGCTGCTCACCTTCGGCATGGAAACCACGTTCTTCCGCTTTGCCAACAAGGAGGACGAGAACCCGCAGAAGGTCTTCTCGACGGCACTCATCGGCGTGGCTTCGGCGGCTACGCTCTTCATTGTACTGATCTTGCTGTTCATCGCGCCCGTCAGCGACTTCCTGGGCTACAGCGAACATCCGTCCTACGTTACGGCCATGGCCTTGACGGTGGCCATCGATGCCGTCCGGGCCATCCCCTTCGCCTATCTGCGCCAGCAGAAGAAAGCCATCAAGTTTGCCACTCTGCAGCTGCTGAACATTGCCATCAACATTGCCCTGAACCTGGTGTGCTACCTGCTGCTGGGCTTCACCGACCCGGGCTACGCGTTCTACGTGAACCTCGTCAGTTCGGCCGTCATCACGCTCTGCCTCTACCGCGAGTTCATGAACATCCGTTACGGCTTCGACCGGCAGCTCATGCGCCGCATGCTCTCCTACTCGTGGCCCATCGCCATACTGGGCGTGGCAGGCATTCTGAACCAGGTGGCCGACAAGATTCTCTTCCCCTTCGTCTATAAGGGCCAGGACATGCAGATGCAGCTCGGCATCTACGGCGCGACGGTGAAGATAGCCATGATCATGGCCATGATTACGCAGGCATTCCGCTACGCCTACGAGCCGTTTGTCTTCGGCAAGTCGCGCGACAAGGACAACGACGAAATGCAGGTGACGGCCATGAAGTACTTCATCATCTTCACCCTGCTGGCCTTCCTCTGCGTGGTGGGCTACATCGACGTCATCAAGCACCTCATAGGCCCCGACTACTGGGTGGGTCTGCGCGTGGTGCCCATCGTCATGGCGGCTGAAATCATGATGGGCATCTATTTCAACCTCTCCTTTTGGTACAAGCTGGAGGACAAGACCTACTGGGGGGCCATCTTCTCGGGAGTGGCCTGTACGGTCATCGTCGTCATCAACGTCCTCTTCGTGCCCCGCTCCGGCTACATAGCCTGTGCGTGGGCCGGCTTTGCGGGCTACTTCACGGCCATGATGCTCAGCTACATCGTCGGACAGATTTACCACCCCATAGCCTATACGCGCCGTTCTATCGCCATCTACGGCATCATGGCCATGCTCTTCTACATCTTCATGCACAACGGCCGCGAGCTGCTGCCCACGTGGGCCTCCATCGCCCTGAACACGGTGCTCATCCTCATCTTCGTGGCTAACGTCATGTATCACGACCTGCCAATATCAGTATTTACCAATAAACTCAAGAAGAAATGAAAAAAACGTTTTCCCTCTTACTGTTGTCCCTGCTTGCCTTTTCGCCCGTAAAGGTAAGTGCCGACGAAGGCATGTGGACCCTCTGCGACCTGCCGCAGCCCGTCTTTGAGCAGATGCAGGCCGAAGGCTACTCGCTGCCCTACGAGTCACTCTACTCGGCCGACAATGCCGTGATGAAGGCCGTCGTCAACTTCGGCGGCTACTGCTCGGGCGTCGTGGTCAGCCCCGACGGTCTGGTCTTTACCAACCACCATTGCGGCTTCGACTGCATACGCCGCCACTCTACCGTAGAGCATGACTACATGCTCAACGGCTTCAACGCCAAGAGCTACGCCGAGGAGCTACCCAACGAGGACCTCTTCGTCAGCTTCATGGTAGAGCAGAAGGACATCACCGACGAGCTGAACCGTCGGGGCATGAGCCAGCTGCCCTACGAGAAGATCAGCGACTTCGTCGATAGCCTGGAAAACGTCATGAGCCAGGAGCTGAAGGACAAGGACCCCACGCTGCGCGTAGAAATCAAGCCCTTCTACGAGGGTAACAGGTACTACCTGACGACCTACCGCGACTTCAAGGACGTGCGCCTGGTGTTTGCCGTGCCCAAGTCGATGGGTAAGTTCGGCGGCGAGACCGACAACTGGATGTGGCCCCGGCAGACGTGCGACTTCTCCGTCTTCCGCATCTATGCCGACCCCGAGACCAACGGACCGGCCGAGTACAGCGAGAAGAACGTGCCCTACCACCCCAAGAACTGGGCTCCCGTGTCGTTGAAGGGCTACAAGCCCGGCGACTTTGCCATGACCATGGGCTATCCCGGCTCCACGAGCCGCTACCTGTCGAGCTACGGCATACTGGAGCGCTACGCCGAGAATGCCGTCAGGGCCCAGGTGCGCGGCGTGAAGCAGGACGTGATGATTAAGCACATGCGTGCCTCAGAGGCCGTACGCATCATGTACGACTCAAAATACGCCAATTCATCGAACTACTGGAAGAACTCCATCGGCATGAACAAGTGCATTGACAGCATAGGGCTGGTCAGCCAGAAGCAGCTCTTCGAGCACAAGCTGCGCCGCTGGCAGGAGGAAAAACACTTCCCCGGACCCGACTTCGACCTGCTCAACACGTTTTACGCCAAGCGCTATCAGGCCAACCGCATGTTCACGCTCTTCTATGAGACGTTCTTTACCGACCAGCTCTCCATGCGTGCCTTTGCCAGCAGCACCGGGCGCATGGAGGTGAAAGGATCCGAGGACAAGCCCAAGAAGCAGTACATGGAGTTCCGCGACAACACCAGCGAGTGGGACGTGGCCACCGACTGCGAAATGCTGGGAGCCCTGCTCGACAACTACCGCCGACAGGCCACCTCGGACTATCTGCCCGAATTCTACAAGACCATCGACCAGAAGTTCTCCGGCAACTGCCAGCAGTACGCCGACTTCCTCTATAAGAACTCCGTGCTCATGCGCAGCGGAAAGCCCATCTACGTGAATCAGAAGGAATACACGCGCGACCTGGGCGTGGAGTACGGCATTGACATCTACGGCATGCTCATTCAGTTATACTCCATGATGGGCAGCGTCGATGAGAAGATTGCCGAACAGGAGAAGCTGCTCTGCGCCGCCAAGCTGCGCATGGAGCAGGACCTGCCCAACTATTCGGACGCCAACTTCACGCTGCGACTCTCTTACGGACAGGTGGGCGGCTACACCCTCGGCGGAAAACCCTCTGGCTACTACACCGAGGCACAGAGCATGGTCGATAAGATGCTGCAGGGCGAGCGTGGCTTCATCGACTACGAGGCAGAACCCATCATGAAGGAGCTGCTCTCGGCACGCGACTTCGGACCCTACACCGACGGCACGAGCGGAAAGATGCAGCTCTGCTTCCTCAGCAACAACGACATCACCGGCGGCAACAGCGGTTCGCCCGTCTTCAACGGCCAGGGCGAGCTCATCGGGCTGGCCTTCGACGGCAACTGGGACAGCCTCTCCAGCGACATCTTCTTCGACCGCGAACTGGCCCGCACCATCAGCGTCGATATACGCTACGTCCTCTACATGATGGACCGTTGGGGCCACGCCGACCGGCTGCTGAGCGAAATCAACCCGGTTAAGTGAGGAATGAAGAGTGAAGAGTGAAGAATGAAGAATGAAGAATGAAGAATTTGCTACCGCCCTTGTTGTGCGCCGCGTGCTTTTAGTGTGCTGTCTGCTTTGGAGCGCGGCAGCAAATTCTTCATTCTTCATTCTTCATTTTTCACTCCAAAGAAATTCTTCATTCTTCATTCTTCATTCTTCACTCCAAAGAAATTCTTCATTCTTCACTCTTCACTCTTCACTTGCACAAGGTCTGCACCGCTACACGACGGGCTTTAACGTTACTTACACTCCTGCACACTCCTCTCTCCCCACTCCTCACTCCTCACTCCTCTCTCCTCTCTCCTCTAATTTCGCCGATTCCATCGACATAGAGTTTGACGATGGGCGCATTCTCCTGCCCGTAGAGATAGACGGCAGGAAGTATCGTTTCCTCTTCGACACGGGCTGTACGCAGGGCGTACTCTTTACGGGTAGCTCGGTGCCTTTTATCCGCGAGGTGGGCAATGTGGTCAGCTTCGACATCAACAACCAGCCCGACACCGTGCGCGTTGTTCAGCTGCCTGAGTTCCGCTTGGGCCACCTCTCCATCGACGGCTACCTTTGTACGGTCGTGAAGGGTAGCGCCATCCATCGGGGTTACGATGGAATCGTGGGTTTTGACCTCATCAACAAGGGCCTGGCTTGTAAGATAGACGTGGAGCACAAGCGCCTCATTCTGACTGACCGCAAGAAGCACTTTGCCCAGGAGCAGGGCTACGAGGTGAAGTACAGGCTGCAGGCTTTCGTGCCCTACGTGTGGGTGAGCCCCTTCATGCGTCACATGGACCGCGCCCTCTTCGACACGGGTTACCGACAGCTCTACACCATGAACGTGGAGAGCTTCCGCAAGCATGTATATAAGAGTAAGCAGGTGGCTGCTCAGGTGGAGGGGCGGGCCGTCGGCAGGCGCACCATCGGTGCCAACAGCGTTGAGCAGGCCGACACGGTCTTTTTCCTGGCCCTCGACCGACTGAAGTGGGACGACTTTGCCTTCCGCGACTACCATACGGTGACGCAGGCCGGCACGTCGCACATCGGCACCGAGTTGCTGACCTACGGCAACCTCATCATCAATCCATTTAAGAAGCGGATGGTGTTCCAGCCTACCGCCACCAAGAATGACGAGCTGACCATCGGCAACGAGCAGGTACAGTTTTCGGTCATTCCCGTCGGCGGTCGTCCGGTGGTAGGCCTTGTACGCGAAGAAAGCGAGGCCTACCGCAACGGCCTGCGCCACGCCGACACCATCATTCGCATAGACCAGCGCAACATTCCCGACGTCACCGCCATGCAGCAGTTCCCCTTCGTCAAGGGTCGCACCTACATCTTCACCGTCCGTCGCGCCGACGGCTCCGTGCATGACGTGAAGATTAAGAAATAGAGGTATAGTTCGAGGTGCGAGGTTCGAGGTACGAGGTGCGAGGTACGAGGTGCGAGGTTCGAGGTACGAGGTACGAGGTGCGTGGTGCGAGGTACGGGGTACGAGGTACGAGGTGCGAGGTACGAGGTACGTGGATTACTTCGCCTTCGGACAACGCTGGCTGATGAAGTCCAGCACGAAGTGGTAGTCGTCGTTGGGCACAAAGATGCGGTTCTTGGTAATCAGTTCGTTGACCTTGATGAGGTTACGCTTCACGACGGGCTTGATGCGCCTCACGCTGCCGAACTCCGTGCGCCACGTAGAGCTGTTGGCAGCCAGCAGGCCGGTTCCCGTCGCCGTGGCACTGCCCGCCATGAGTCCGGCCAGTGCCGTAATAGCGCCCAAGACCTGTGACTTCCTGACCTCTTTCGGCATCTGCTGGTGGGTAATGCTCTTTTCGTCCATGATGAACAGCACGCAGTAGCTGCCGCCGTTGATCATGGCCCAGATGTAGTAGCTGACGACTCCGATAAGATACATCAGGGCGGTGAGGCCCAGAAAGACCAGAAACAGCTGCAGCAGGTTGCTGAAGCTGGCACCCTCGCCAATCTCCAAGAGAGCCATCAGGAGAAACACAAAGCCAAACGCAACACCCAGGACCAGGAGCAGATCGCGTAGTATCTGCGTGTTCTTGTAGAGGTTCACCTCGTAGCACCAGCGGTACTTCCCGTCGGGGCAGAGGGTCACACGGTCGTTGACCATTGCTGTTGTGACTTACTTGTCGGCAATGCGCCGGAACGCCTGAATCTTCTCGCCGTAGCAGAGATCGCCGCAGTCGCCGAAGCCCGGCACGATGTATTTCTGCTCGTTCATGCCCTCGTCGATGGAGGCACACCAGATGGTGCTGTCCTCGGGCAGGGCGTTCTTCACCACCTCAATGCCCTCAGGAGCGGCAATGACGCAGCAGACGTGGATCTTCTTCGGCTTGCCGGCCTGCAGCAGCGAGTCGATGGCGGCAGCCAGAGAGCCGCCCGTTGCCAGCATGGGGTCAACGAGCAGCAACGTGCGCCCTTTGACGCTGGGTGTGGCAATGTACTCGGTATGCACGCCTACCTCGGTATGCTCGCGGTTCAGGTACATGCGGTAGGCGCTGACGAAGGCATTGTCGGCCCCGTCGAAGACGTTGAGGAATCCCAGGTGGAAGGGCAGTCCGGCCCGTAGCACGGTGGCAATGACAATGTCTTCCTGCTTCAGCAGCGGAATGTCGAGCACGCCCAAGGGAGTCTTCACCGTCTTGGGCTTGTAGTCGAGGGTCTTAGAGAGCTCATAGGCCATGAACTCACCGATGCGTTCCACGTTCTGTCGGAAGGCGCGGCGGTTCTTCTGGTAGCTCTTGTCGCGGAGCTCGGCCATGAAGTGGTTGATGATGCTGTTCTGTTCTGCAAAGTTAATTACCTGTGTCATACTTTTAGGTCTTTATGTTATTGGTTTGGTTTAGTCTTCCACAATCTTGCGCAGCGCCTCGATGGTGTTGGCCGGTGCGGGCGGTATCTGGTGCTGGCGCTCAAACTCCAGGATGCTTTCGAAGTTCAGTTTGAGCTTGTTCTCACGCTTGCGGGCTTTCAGCTCGTCGCGCGTGCAGTAGGCACGGTCGGTGGTGAACACCTCAATCCAGAGGCGGTTGTGTATGTCCTTTTGGTGTCTTTCGCTAAACTGGTCGTAGTCATCGTGAATCTGCGACGAGATGAAGTCGCTGATGCCACACTGGTGGTCATCGTCCATGGCATAGACCAGGTAACGGGTTGACACCACGTTCTTGCGCTTGGCCTCACGCTCTGCGCGCTTCTTCTGCTTCTTCTCCGACTGGCGGTCGTTCCAATAGAGGCGTACGAAGATCCTGTCGTCGATGGATATGCGGCGCTGGTGGTCTTGCACGTCATCGACCATGAAGCCCACGAGCGAGTCGCCGTAGAGCACAGCCTGACGGCTGTCGGTCTCGGGGCGCAGCGAGAGCCCACTCTTTGAGGTGTTAAAGGCGATATTCTCGATACTCAGCTCGGAGTGCTGGTCTGCTTTGCTGCCTATGATGGCGTCCAGCAACCAGCGTACAAAGCCACCCATGCCGGAGCGTGAGAAGTTGCGGGTGCTGGCGCTGAGCTTCTTCTTCGGGATGTTATACTCGTTGTCGGTCAGTCCGGCACGGTAGTAGAACAGCGTGTCGTCCTCCATGAAAAACATGCGGTAGTAGGTCTGCACGTAGATGTATTCCTTCGGCTCAACGGTAATCTCGGGCAGGTCGAAGTCACTCTCCGTGAGTGTGACGCGCCCGTCGGCGGGTAGTTCGCTGACCTTTACCACCTGCGGCTTGAAGGCCACGTGCGTGATGGCAATGCTGCGTACGCCGCCCACGTCGGGCAGTACGCCCTGCAGGTCGGTCGTGCCTATGATGTTGCCGTTGTCGGCATTGCTGATGCTGGCATAGCTCACGGGGTTTCCGTCAGTGTCAACGGTCTGGACCTTCTGAGCCATGATGCTGACTGAAGCCACCATGGCAACTAATAGTGTTAATACTTTTCTCATCATTTTCTGTTGTCTGTTCTGTAAGTTGCTGTGCAAAAGTACGAACATTTTTGCTTTTGGCAAAATAATTCGCCACATTTCGCCGTATTCTGCAAAATAGTTCGTACTTTTGCAGCTGTATAAACGAAAACTGAAACAAAGACAAAGATGAAGAAACTATTAACCCTGGCCTTACTGGCCTTAGCAACAATGACACAAGCACAACAGCGTATCGACTTGTGGCCGCAGGGCGCGCCACACCCCAGCAGTGACCAGCAAGACACAGCATTCGTAAAGGTATTCTTGGCAAATAACGAAGCGGCAGCCCCCTGCATAGTCATTTGTCCTGGGGGCGGCTATACCCACCTGGCCATGAACCACGAGGGCTACGACTGGGCACCCGTGTTCAACCACATGGGTATCCATGTCGTAGTGCTGAAGTACCGCATGCCGCACGGCGTGAAAGAGATTCCTTTTGAAGATGCCGAGGAGGCGGTGCGCTTAGTGCGACGTCATGCCGCCGAGTGGAACATCGACCCGCAGCGCGTGGGCATCATGGGCTCGTCGGCCGGTGGCCACCTGGCTTCAACCATTGCCACCCATAGCGTGGGCGAGGCGAAGCCTAACTTCCAGGTGCTCTTCTATCCGGTCATCACGATGGACAAGAGCTTCACGCACCGTGGCTCACACGACTTCCTCTTAGGGGCCGACGCTTCGGCAGAGCTGGAACAGCAGTACAGCAACGAGAAGCAAGTGACGCCACAGACGCCACGGGCCTTCATCGTGTTGAGCGACGACGACCATGTGGTGCCGCCGCTCAACGGCGTGAGCTACTACATAGCCTGTCACACCAGCAAGGTGCCGGCCGTGCTCCACGTCTATCCCACGGGTGACCATGGCTGGGGCTTGCGCTCCTCGTTTGCCCATCATGCTGAGATGCTGATGGAACTGAAGGCGTGGCTCAGTAAGTTGTAGCGATATGAGGCACGCAGTGCCTGATGTCTATAGGAATCGTCTCTACCGCAACGGCGTCAGGGGCGATTTTTATTTGTACCATGCAGGCACGCGTGTTGAGGGGTTTCTCCTGGTCGAAGATGAAGTTGCCGATGCTGTAGTAGATGGGCTTGCCCTTGTACTCCTCGATGGTTTGCAGGGTGTGCGTATGGTGGCCTACGATGATGTCGGCCCCGGCGTCGATGATTCGGTGGGCTTCCTGCCGTTGCAGCGCCATCGGCTTCAGTTGGTGTTCGGCTCCCCAGTGCAGGCAGACAGTGATGTAGGCCGTGCTGTCCTTTGCCCGCAGACGCTCAATGCGCCGGCACAGCGTGTCGAGCGGTTCCTGTGACACGCTGAAGGAGTCTGGCAGGTAGGTGAAGTTCTCTAACTTGAGTCGTTGCGAAGCCAGGAGGTAGATGTTTCGAGGTACGAGGTGCGAAGTGCGTGGTACCTCGGAAAACTTATGAGCTGCAATCAGTATAGCCTCAGACGCCTCGTCCATGTTGGTGCCGGCTCCTACGGGAACGATATGGGCTCCGAGGCAGTTCTTGTAGGTGTCGCGCAGTCCGCCCCGTCGTTGATCCACGCTGTGGTTGTTGGCCAGGTTCAGGTGGGTAATGCCGTGTCGGCGCAAGTCGTGGAGCCACTCGGGGTTGCCACGGAATACGTATTGCTTCACGGCTGGTGTGTGTATGTTGGTGGCTGGACACTCCAAGTTACCCACCACGATGTCGCTGTGGGCAAAGATAGAGTCAATCTGTGGTGTAAAGAGGCTGTCGATGCCCTTCTGCATGATGTAGCGACGCACGCCACGGTCCAGCAGTATGTCGCCTGTCAGCGTAATGGTGGTCTGGGCCTTGATAAATGAAGAGTGAAGAGTGAAGAATGAAGAATTTGCTGCCGCGCTCCATAGAAGGCAGCACACTAAAAGCATGCGGCGCACAACAAGGGCGGTAGCAAATTCTTCATTCTTCATTCTTCACTCTTCATTCTTCACTCTTCACTTTTCATTCTTCATTCTTCACTATCATCAGCATCCTGAGCTGTAGAAGAACGTCTCGTTGTCAGCGGGAGCTAACTCTAAGGGAACGGTGATTTCCTGCATCCATTCCGGCTCGCCGGCTCGCGGCTGCTGCTTCAGTTGCTCCTGCCACTCCTCGTCAGTCCAACGGCCTTCAGAGATGGCACGCTGGAACTCACGGTAGGAGAAGACGGCACCACGCGTCAGGTACAGCATGCCTTCAATCTCTACTACGACGTAAATCTCGTAAGCCGGGCCTACAGCCTCGTAGAGGATGCTCTTGTCGGGAATGGGAATGTTCTTGTGGTTGGCAGTAAAGACGTCGGCCACTACGGCAATGGAGCGGTCGGCACCTTCCACGCAGTCCCATCCGTAGAGCTCGTCGTTCTCGCTCTGGCGCAGCAGATCGAGGGTGATGTACTCAAATGTAGAACCGATGATCTCTATCTGGCCATACTCTTGCTCGGTCAGTTTCTTGCCCTCCAGCTCCTTCTTGCTCATGTTGAGCAGGAACTGAGCCTCTTCGCGCATGCGATTGCTGATGTCGGCGGTTCTCTCTGTTGCCAGGTTGTAGCGCTTCAGCACAGCCTCCGTAGCGTCGATGAGCGTAATGGCCAACTGCCAGTAGCGCACGTTAGGCTCTACATATCCCTTCACCACGGGCTCGGGCGGTCCGCCCGCACCACACTCCGCTCCTGCCGGCTGCTTGGCATAGAGAATGGCGTCGTGCTTCAGCTCGGCCCACGAGGCTAATGCCGAATTCAGGTTCTTCTTCTGCCACTGTGGCGTCTTCATGAAGTATGGCTGTGTATAGCCGCCGCTGACGGTGGGGGTGCAGAGCTCCTTCAGCGAGTTAATCCAGCGGGTGCTCACGGTCTCCTTCCAGTCTATCTCCTGCATGCGCTTCTTCATCTCCTGCAGGGCGGGCGAGAAGCCGCTCCAGTTCTGCTGCTCCTTCAGTTCCTCAATGAGGACGCGCTCTGCGGCTGGTACGCCGAGGGCTGCCATGACGTCGAGTCCCTTCGGGCACTTACGCTGTGAGATGGGGTAGGTCTTGTAGTCCTGCATCTCCTGAAGCACCTCTGCATCGGGCATGTAGCGTTGTGGCATGAGGTTGATGACGTACTGGTAGTCGTCGTCATCCCTCGGTATGATGCGCGTCTGCTTCTTGGCCACGGCCACGGCCGCCTCACGCAGCTGCTGCATCTGCCTGCCGTTGCCGAGCAGCGTCTCGGGGGTAAAGCCCAAGCGCTTCATCTCGGCACCCAGTTGCAGGATGGTGATGTTGTCAGGAGCACCGAACAGGAACGTGATGGGCTGGTTGACGCGCTCGTAGAGGTTCTGCAGCTGCTGGCTGTTGCTGAGCGTGGAGGCCATCAGTGCTGCCGCCCCGAGTTGGTCGTTCAGCTTAATCTGGAAGGGAGCGCTCTGTAGCCACATCATGCCCCGGAAGTAACGCTTCAGTGCGTCGCTGCGGGTGTAGTGGCCACGGGGCTTGAAGAGCGAGTAGGGGAACATGTGTTCCGTGTAGTCGAGGAATTGCGACGAGTTATCCACGGCGCTGTTGATGTTCTCCACCTCCTGCTGTGCCATGGCTTTCCACTCGGCATCCACGGCGGGCAGCGGCTGGTTGTTGAGCACGGCCAGTGCCACGGCATAGAAGGCTGCATTGTAGCAGGCGGCCTGCTTCAGCACGTTGTTGCTCGTGGTCTTGGCCACACGGTTCATCTCGTCGTACATCTTCTTCGAGAACTCCTGCATGACGGGCAGCAGCGTCTTCTCTTCTACCTCGCGGGTCAGACAGTCAAAGTACATGTGGAAAGCCTGCAGGTAGAGGTCGGTAGTCACGAAGTTGGGGAAGTCGTGGTAGTCGTTCATCTCGTAGATGTGGAAGAGCTGTTCCTTCCTCTGGGGCACGATGGCAAAGCCGTTGCGTCCCAACATGTCCTCCAGGCGCGGGTCCATGTTCTCCACCTGGTAGGGATTAATCAGGTTGTCCGTGTTGACGATGTGTCCGCCGGGGGCTGTGAAGTTCTGCGTCAGCAGTTCCTTCTCGCGTGTCTGTATGCGCTTGATGAAGGCAGCCTCGGCCGGCGTGTATTTCAGCTGGAGCTGCTGGCCACGCGTCTCTTCCTTTTCCCAGCGGTCCATCATCAGACTATCGTACCACGTCGTGCCATTGAAGACGTCGCGCAGCTCGGCACTGGTGAAGGCAAACCCCTGTCGGGCGGCGAAGGCGTTACGCAGTACGCGCAGTTCGCTGAGTGAGAGCTTCGAGATGTCCATGTTGGTGTCGATGTGGTAGCGCATCGTCTCTAAGTTCAGCTGTCCGCGCCCCGGCAGTATGGGGTTGCGGTTGCCGAAGAATTCTTCTTCCTGCGCCTGAATGCTCATGGCAGTCAGGAGCACAATCATGGTGACAAAGATTTTTTTCATATAGCCAAGTATTTAGTTAGTATTAAAAGTTCTTTCAGCTGTCGTGCGGTCGGTGGCCTTCTCAAGGAAGCGCAGGAACCGGAGACCGAAGCCGCTCCATTCGTATTCTGCCACAGACCAGAGCCCGTTCGCGGAGGTCTCTAAACTGCGCACCCGGCCGTCGATGAAGCGGAAGTCCTGCAGGTCACCGCCCAGTTTGGAACCCATCCAGAGCGGTCTGACGTGACCACGGTAGTTCTTGAAGATGAACAGCCGGCGGCCATAGGGAAAGTAGCGAGTGGCTTTCTCTACACCCACCAAGGCATCGGTACTCCCGTCGCCATTGACGTCGCCCGTGGTGAACTGATAGACAGGGTAGGGCAGTCGCCATCGGCTCAGCGTGGAGTCGGTCTTCAGCACCAGTGCGTGCAGCGTGTCGTTCTGCTGCTCCATGCTAAAGGTCTGGGCCTTTATGAGTGAAGAGTGAAGAATGAAGAGCGAAGAATTTGCTGCCGCGCTCCATAGAAGGCAGCACACTAAAAGCATGCGGCGCACAACAAGGGCGGTAGCAAATTCTTCACTCTTCACTCTTCATTCTTCACTCTACAGCAGCTTTCGGATTTCTGCTTCCAAGTCGTCAATGGTAGCCATGCGCTTCACGAGGTTGTTCTCGCGGTCAATGAGGAAGTAGTCGGGCAGACTGGGAATGTTGTAAGTCAGTAGCAGCTGTGAGTTCAGACCTTGAGGGTCACGCACGCAGACCCATGGCAGGGCGGCCGTCTGCTGCTTCCAGAAGTGCTCGTCACCGTCGGCTGCCACCTGGTAAATCTCGAAGCCCTGAGCGCTGAACTTATCGTACAACTCGCGCATGGCAATGATGCGTTTGGGCGACTCCTCAAGGGCAAAGAGGTGGAAGTCGAGCAGGACCACCTTACCCTTCAGCTCCGAGAGCTTGCGCGTGCGCCCCTTGTTGTCGGCGAGCGTAATGTCGATGATGCCTGATGTCTGCACCTGCGAGGCATCGATGGTCTGCTGGTTGTTGTACTGCACGATGCGGTCGTTCTTCATGCCGTTGATGGCAATGTTGTGCAGGTTCTTCGTGCGCATGGCGTCGGGGTAGTTGGCGTCCCAGCTGGTGGCCACGGCGGCAAAGGCCTTGATGTCCTCGTGGTTGGTCTGCGGGTCAAAGATGAGCAGTCCGCCGACGGTCTGGAACAGGGCAAAGTAGGCATAAGCCTTGTCGGGTGCGCTGAAGATGTAGTTACGCTTCACGTCGTCCTTGTAGGCCTGAATCATGTGCATCAGTGAGTCGTGTCCCAGCGTGCCGGGGAGCGCGTTGCTAACCTCGAAACACCGTTGCTGTAGTGCTATCTGCTTCAGTGCCAGTTCCTTGATCTTCGTGCAATTCTCTGAGCCGCTTACCTCGTACTGCGTAATCATGGTGGGGTAGGCGGCCTTTATGTTGACCGTCTCCGTTGAGTCGATGCTGATGTTGATGATTTGGTCGCTGATGCGCAAGCGGTAGAACTCGGGCGACAGGCCTGGCTCGCTCTTGAAGGAGAAAGAGCCGTCGGCCCCTAACTTGACGGAATCCACTTTCGTGATTTCTTCCAGGCCGATGTTCTCAAAGTAGAGCATCGAGTCCTGGGCTTCGCTGATGGTTCCTTCTACGTTAAACTTATTCTGGTTGCAGGCTGCAACGCTCAGAGCCATGAGTGCTGCGGCCCCTACTTTTCCTATCTTCTGAATGTTCATTGTTGTATTCCTATTTATTTACGTTGCAAAGTTACAAATAAGTGCGAAGAAAACCAAAAGATTTTTGGTTTTTCTCGTACCTCGTACCTCGCACCTCGCACTTACACCGTTACCTTA
>DGTH01000091.1 GCA_002393705.1 Prevotella sp. UBA4341
GAAACTTATCCGTTTGAAGAATAAATTGTGTGTAATGGAGATTAAGCCAAAGACAAAGAAGGAATGTTTTGCCCAGTTGGACGAAATGCTGAGTGAGGCAGACAAAAAGGCTATTGTAGAAGCGGAAGACCTTTTTGAGTTTCATTTTACCATCGGTTTATGGATTCGCAACAATTGGCTATACGACCGCAGTGAAGAAGAACAGGAATCACTCAGCAAGGCATTCGGCGTAGATATGCCATTTTTTGAGGCCGATGATTTGTCATCGGAGATGTTGGAAGCATATCAAAAGCATTTGAAAAGTAAGAAGCAATAGCACTAAATTTTTCAGGAGTTTATACAAATGAGAATAGACAGCGATATTTATGCCAATAGTAGGAAATTAGTTGGTGACGAACGCTTCAAAAAGTTGTACCACTATACTTCTTTTGATTCTTTTGTCAAGATATGGTTGAATCAGAATCTATTGTTTTCGCCTCTCTCAAAAGTTAACGATATACAGGAAGTTGATTTTAAGACTGGTGTTATTAACTCAGACAGACTGGATTTGTGTCGAAAGCTAAATGAATATAGGCTATCATACAAACAGGTTAGTTTCACAATGGATTATGATTCTGCTTTGAAAGGATGTATGTCACCTATGATGTGGGGATTATATGCAGACAAAAGAAAAGGAGTATGCATAGAACTTGAATATGACAAAATCAACTTTTCAGAAAGTACGCTTAAAGATGTGGTAAGCTATAAGAAGTATCTTAGATGGCAGAATATTGTTGATGAAAGAATAGAAACCCAGGAAGGACTTAATGATTATGTTACAAAGCATCAAAAGCAATTGTTCTTTACCAAACAAAAAAGTTGGGAAGGTGAAAATGAATATAGGGTTTTAAGCAATGTAGATGACTACTTGAGCATACAAGGAGCTATAAATGCCGTTTATCTTACATCTTGTTGGAGCCAAGAATGTCTATTCGTTGAGAAATTGGTTGGCGACAAAGTGCCCGTGATGTATTTGTCTTATATTGGGACTTTTCATAATTGGGCGGTTCCGACCTTAAAAGATACTAAAGAACAAAGAGAATACGAGTATAAAATGAAAGAAATACAAGATAGTAGAAATGGTAACAAGGAATAACAAACCTCAATTGTGTTCGTAGAATAAAATGGATTGGAAACTAAGAAGCGAAATAGCACAAGTGTTTGCGAGTGAGTCCGTGCGCTATCATTATGAGGTGATGAACGAGGTTTGGCTGACTGCTGCAAAGTTGTCAGAGCAAATCCAGTTTTTCAGCAAGTCGTGGTTAGAGGAGTACGGGCATTTGCTTCCGAGAGAGCATATGATGTATGAGGACGAAGACGGTGTAGTACATAAAACAAGTTGGTGCTATCCGCTGCACAGAATCCAAAGGATGATACATGAGAACAAGTTATACTTTCATGTAGATAGCCTCAAAAATGAAAAGAAAGAAACAACATAATACATTATTATATCGGTATGTATATCACGAAGGCAGATAGAGAAGTAATTACGAAGACTCTCAGGGTTGCAGTGGAAGAGTTGTACCAAACCCCCAAGAATTACGAGGCGAACAATGTGATTCTTACCCCTGCACAGGTGTCAGAGGAATTTCCGTTCATTACCAAGAATTTCCTGAGTCGATATGGCTGGTATCTTCCTCGTGTGAAGGTTGACAAGTGGGACGACGAGACATGCAAGCATAAGTTTGGCTACTCTCGAAATCAAATAATAAATTGGCTAAATTCGGGAGTATTCAGACAGTTAAAACCATTTATATATACGTCGCATGGCAAAGAGGTTTGATGGAATGTTGAGGGCGGAGATAATTGCAGCAAGAAGACAACTGATGGAGGAGGCAGAGAAATACTACTCTGACAAGTTTGTTACAGGCAAAGAGCTTACGAAACTGTATCCCTGCTTCACGAAATCGTGGCTCAGTTCTAATGGATGCTTTCTTCCCAGAACCCGTGCGACTATATATGATGATGACGAGAATGAACAAAACTCCAAATGGGGGTATTCGCTGAACCGCATCACGCAGTATATTGAAAGGGGCTACGTAGAAATCAATTATAAGCGGTATTACTTCAATGAGGATAAGACGGAATTTAGGGCGGTAGTTGCGCTATGGTAGTGCTTTTTCGGCAAAAAGTGAAAGAAGACCCGAAATTATTATCAGAATAGTTTCGGGTCTTCTGTGTGACATAAATGCTTGACGCGGCTCGGTTTGATGTCGGCAGGCATGGAGTCGGGTTATCGCTCTTCGCCGATGACTACGCCCCACGGCTCGATGGTGATGTTCTGGCCCCTGGCGAGGGACTGTTTGTCGAGCAGCGACTGGCTGGCGGGATAGGGCCAGGTGACGGTCTTGGGCTCGTAGGTGTAATTGAAGAGGTAGTGTATCTGACGACCTTTGGAGTTGGTGCCGGAGCGGAGGATGACGGGGAACTGGTACTGGCGCTCGACGGTGGCGATGCCTTTGCGGTCGGCAGCACGGGCGATGAGTTTATATAGGAGGTCGGTAGATGGCACGGTGCCGATGTAGATGAGGTGGCCCTTGCCGTACTGGTTCTCCGTGATGCAGGGCCACTGGCCGAAGAACTGGTGCTCGACGGTGGCTAAGGGCTGGGCCGTGGTCAGTTGCAGGAACTCCATCCAGGTATTGGCGGTATTGTCTGCGGCTCCGATGCCGTTGGGCTTCAACGGCAGTTTGTTGATGCTCGAATACTCCTGATAGGTGAACCCACAGGCTTCGGCCAGCGGACCGGGAGCCAGCACGGGGCGCACGGCATTGTCGTAGTCGGTGTAGCCGCTCTTGAAGAGCATCACCACTTCGCCGCCCTCGCGAACGAAGTCACTGATTTTCCGCAGCAGTTCGTCGGTGGCCACATAGAGCGAGGGCACCACGAGCAGGTCGTACTGCGAGAAGTCCTGCATCTCGGGCTTATCGACGGACAGGATGTCGCACTCGATGTTCTGACGGTAGAGCGCGTCGTACATCATGTTCACCTTGTATTGGTCGCGGTCGGTGTAGGGCATGAAGTCGAGGGCGTGCTTCGAGTCGTGACTGAACAGTAGGGCTACGCGGTTCCGCTTCTTCAGGTTCACCAGTCGGTCGCCAATCTTCTCCAACTCCTTGGCACCCTTTTGGAATTCCCGATAGACGCGGTTGGGCTTACCGTCGTGACCGAGGATGCCGCGCCAGTAGGTCTCCTGACCGTAGTGCAGCGTGCTCCAGTGCCAGTATTCCACCATGTTCGCACCGCCCGAGAGGAAGGCGTACATGTTCTGACGCAACTGCCCGTCGTAGGGGGGCCACTGGTTGCGGCTCGACCAGCCCGTGCCTTGGGCGTTGGTCTCGGTGATGAGGAAGTTGTGGCTGCGGCTGACGGTGCGCATGAAGTCGCACGAGTAACTGATCCATTGTCCGTCCTGTCCGTTCTGCATCGTGTAATAGACGTTGATGGCGGGGTACTCCATCTGCCGGAATGCCTCCACCTGGTCGATGTCGTAGAAACTGGGCATGAAGCAGTGCATGATGAACTGGTCCGGGCGCTTGTACTCGCTCACGATGTCGGCCTGCCAGTTCAGGAAGTCGGCCGTCACCTTGCGGTTCCAGCGCTCCCACCACACCTTATACGAGGGGTTCGTCACGCCCTTGCGGTCGTAGAAGTCCTCCCAGCGGTTGATGTTCATGCCCCAGTAGTTCAGTCCCCAGCGGCGGTTCAGTTCCTTCAGGTCGCCACCGAACTCCTGCCTGATATACTCGCGGAAGCCCTCGAAGTAGTCGGGGTTGTCAATCTTGCGCGCCTCCACCTCGTTATCCACCTGATAGCCGATGATGGCGGGGTGCTGTGCGTAGTGCTCCATCATCTTGCGGATGATGCGCTCCGAGTAGCGGCGGTAGGTGGCGTTCAGCAGGTCCATGTTCTGTCGGATGCCGTAGTGGCTCTGCTTGCCGTCCCATGTCTGCGACAGCACCTCGGGGTGCTCTGCTGCCAGCCACGACGGGATACTGTAGGTCGGCGTGCCGAGGATGACCTTGATGCCCGCCTTGTGCAGCGCGTCGATGATGCGGTCCATCCAGGCGAACTCAAACTGCCCGTCCTGTGGCTCGAAGAGCGACCATGTCGATTCGCCCACGCGCACCACCGTCAGTCCCGCCTCCTTCATCAGCCGGATGTCCTCGTCGAGCCGGTCCGTCGGCGTGTATTCCGCATAGTACGCAGCACCATACAGCGGTTTGTCAAACTGGTACACCTTGTTCTCTCCCTGAGCAGAGGCCGTCATCGTGAGCAGCCATCCTGCCATCATCAGCAATACTTTTTTCATTGTCCTAATAGATTCTATGGCGCAAAGATACTACATTATTATTATATTGCCAAATGCTTTTATGGCTTTTCGTCCCCGCTTGTTACAAATGAATAGCCATGCGTTACAGATGGAGAGCAGGCTTTGGTCGGAAACATACAATTCCACCCGCCTTTTTGCACTTTTAACGCCCCGATTGCATCAAGTTTCCGAAAAAAGTTGTACCTTTGCAGCCGTTATAACATTAAATACGTATTTATCATGGCAAGACCAATCAGAGAAACCCCCGTGTTGAAGGGTGAGGATGCCTTCAACTTCGAGATGCGAAGGCTGGAGGTGGAGAACAGGACACCTGAGGAGCGTGCCGAGGCTCGCAGGAAGTTTCAGGAGCAAGTTGCCGAGGCAAGTAAACATATTCAATGGTGCTGGTAGGCTATGCAACTCGTTCCCCTTACGCCCGACTATCCGCTCGCCGCCTTTGACTGTGGCGACGATGACCTCAACAGGTTCCTGCTCGACGATGCCAAGCACGCGCAGGAACTTCGCATTGCCAATACGTTCATTCTTGAAGACGAAGGACGTATTGCCGCTTATTTCTGTCTGCTGAACGACCGAATCAGTCGCAGCGAGATTACTGGCAGCCGATGGAAGAAGATTCGGGCGAAGTTCCCCGTCAGCAAGCAGTTCCGCAGTTATCCCTGCATCAAGGTCGGGCGCTTTGCCGTTTCCGTGGACTATCGCGGGCAGAGCGTTGGAACTTGGCTGATGAACAAGTTGAAGGAGCGGCTCAATGTCGGCCAGAATCAATCTGCTTTCCGATACATTACCGTCGATGCATATTTGTCGGCCATAGAGTTTTACCGCAAGAACGGTTTCCAAGAACTCACCAAGAAAGAAGAAGACGAACATACTCGGCTTATGTTCTTCGATATGATGGATGTAGAATAATCCCTTTCCCCCATGCCCCACAGAGAGTTAAATAATCATAACACAGCGAAAAAGAATGGCTATTTTCTTGGTCATTCCGATAATTTGATTACTCTCTCCTCTCTCTCTCAGGCGCTCGCCTATAAGAGGTAACAACACCTATTATTTTACGCGCGGGTTGCCCGCGTCAATATACGGCTTTTCTTGTATTCACGCAAGAGAAGCCGGCTTGTTTTTTGTCCCCGTCGGACGACGGCGGCGGAGACGGCGACAGCGAGAAGGAATAACAATTTTCTAAACTCACATTTATAAATCATTCAAACAAAACATTCAAGAACATGAAAAGAAAAGACTATCAGAAACCGACGATGAATGTCGTCCAGTTGCAACATCAGACGCACCTGCTGGCTGGCAGCGGCGTACAGTCCATGCGCTCGGGCTATGGTGAGGCGCAAGAAGAAGATTGGGAATAAGGAGGACTCGACAATGAAGAAGAACATCCTTACTATGGCCGCCCTGCTGATGGCATCGGCCGCAGTGTTTACCGCCTGCTCAAGCGACGACAACATTATAGAAGAAAAGCCCGTGAACCCTACGGAGCCGAAAACGTACACCATGACCATCCAGGCATCGAAGTCCACTGGCGACGATTCGCAAACCCGCGGCCTCTCCTGGAATGATCCCAACACGTACGATAAGATAAATGTGTACTGGCACGAGGGCGAAGAAGTAAGAGTGGTGCAGAACGGATCGGTGGTCGGCACGCTGACCTCTAAAGAAAGCGACAACGGTTCGACCACCCTCAGCGGCACGCTGACCGGCGTAACACAGGATGCCGACCTGCAGTTCTTCCTCCATGCCGACGAAAACTGCAAGATGGACTACACCGGACAGCATGGAGGCGTGGTGAAGACGAACGATGATGACGGCAACATCGAGTATAACTACGACTTCGCCGAGGCTACGCTCACGAAAACTCAATTCCGCCTGAACACAGACGGCACCATCACCAATATGGACAATTCCGTGGTCACCTTCACAAGTTGCCAGGCCATCGTCCGCTTCGAACTATTCAACAGCGATGGCTCCGCGAATGTCTATGCCAAGAAACTGATTATCTCGGATGCCAATACGGGCAAGATTGTCAAGAGCATCGACGGACTCACAGGAGAGAAGACCTACGGTCCTCTGACCTACTCGCCGTATGCTGTTACTACGGGTGGCCAGTCGTGCATCTTCACCATGGCCCTGAATGTCGGCGCAGATGCCACCATCGTGCTCGATGCCATCGATAACGAGGGCAACGTCTTTGCTTACAACCGCTCCCATGTGACATTCACTCCCGGCAAATACTACAAGGTGAAGGTGAAAATGACCGAACGCACGCTGAAGTTCATAGATCAGATCACGCCCGAGGATACGTATCTCAAGGGATGGTATGTGGATCAATACGCTCATGTCACGAAGACGTATGATGCCAGCAGCTGCTATGCCGTCGTCGCCTACGTGGGCAAGGTGGACCACTACTTCGACAGATTCATAGCCATAGGTCTGACCAATGCCAAGGAGGATGGTACGAGCGGCAGTGAACAGATGAAATGGAGTAAGGCTCTGACGGCAGCTTACAACTACGACGATAAGCACCATGTCTATCAAATCTCCAGCACTCAAAGCACCAATGCCTACGATGTAGTGAGCAATGACAAAGACGTATCCTCTCTTACTGCCACAGGCGATGCCCAGAAGGGTTGGCGACTGCCCAGCGTCACCGACTGGAGATACATCATCGAAGGACTGGCCGGTGTCAGTGCTACCAATCCCGTCGGTATTAAAGCTCCCATGTCTGATTCTGATATTCAATTTCCAGAGACGTTGTTAGGAACCCTTAACACATACAATTTAAATCTGCAGAATGTATATTATTGGAGTAGTTCGGACATTAATACAAACACCAATTATGCATGGTACTTCCTGCCCCATAATAGACAGACAAGTGACGATCCCGTTGTGATTGAACGCCGAGGATTCCATTATACTGATGGTGTCAGTACAAAGGAAAGCAAGGCCAATCGCTACGTTCGTCCCGTGTTCGCCTACTGATTCTGATAATGTACAGAGGGTAACCCTCTGAGCTCACAAGGTGTCTGACACTTTGTGAGGCCAGTGACAAACCACGGAGGGCGGCACCGGAAGCCACGGCGAACGGACGCCGCCCTCCCTTTCTCTCTAAAGCCTCTCTGCCGCGAGCGGTGCTACTTGGAGGGCAGGACGATGCCTCTCCGCCGCGAGCGATGCTACTTGGAGGACAGGACGGTGCATCTCTGCCGCGAGCGGTGCTACCGGGAGGACAGGAACAAGCCTCTCCGCCGCGAGCGGTGCTACTTGGAGGACAGGAACATGCCTCTCCGCCGTGAGCGGTGCTACTATGAGATAAGGAAATGACAACTTTTCGTATTGTATAACTAAAAACAGAAGATTATGGCACAGAAAACACTGACGACGAGCTATCTGGCTCAACTGACTAACGCCAATCACGACGGCGTGACCCAGCAGATTCTTGCGTCCTTTCAGTAGCAAGCGTCACCCTTCGGGATGCCGAGCGGACGACCGTGACGAGTAATCGTGGCTGAATAAATCAACTGCATATTATAACGCTGCCCGAATGTCGGTAAAACGATGTTCGGGCAGCGTTTCTTTTGTCTGCCTGCCATCGTGTTACAAATGAATAGCCATGCGTTACAGATGAAGATGCGGACGTGCGGGTAATACCTTACTTTTGCATCCGAGAATGAATAATAACTAAAACGATTAGAGACTATGCAGAAAATGAAATTCAAGATTTGTTTGTTCGTGCTGCTGGCAGTGGCATCCGTAGCACAGGGACAGTCGTTCCGCGACATTGAGGGACTGAAAGAGATGCGTAAGGATTTGCAGACGGAGGACTCGCTGATGCGCTTGGGCATCCTGAAGGACGAGGCCACGGGACTGCCTTACTTCACGGGCTATAGTTACAACGTGCTGTACGACTGGGACCAGTATTTCGAGGCCATCGTGCAGATTTACATGGGTTGGTCGTCGGAGTATATCAAGAACGGCGTGCTGCTGTTCCTGCAAAACCAGCGCGAGGACGGTTTTATTGCCCGGTCGGTGCCCTCCAACCCGTCGCACGACAACGAGCACGTCAAGCCCTTCCTCTCGCAGATAGCACTCCTTGCCGTGCAGGAGTATGGCGAGAAAGACTGGATTCTGGAGAAGAACACCTTTGAGCGACTGAAGAAATACCTGGACTACTGGCTCGTGAACATGGACGAGGACGGCAACGGACTGAGCGAGTGGATGTCGGCGCCGCATACGGGCATGGACAACCAGCACGAGCGTGCCGGATGGTGGCTCGACCGCTGTTCGGAGGGTGTTGACCTGAACTGCTACTTAGTGCGCGAGATGAAGGCGTTTGCCCGACTTGCCGAGATGGCAGGGAAAAAGAAGATGGCCGCTGACTACCGCAAGAAGAGTGCCGAACTGGCCGAGCGTATCCGCACGATGCTTTGGGACGAGGAGGACGGCTTTTACTATGACCGCCGTCATACACCCGACTACTGGTTTGCCAAGAGTGCCGCCGTCGTGGCCGACGTGAACATCCAGAAGTGGAAGAAGAAGGACCTGATACCCGTGCGCTCGGTGGGAGCGTTTGCCGTGCTGTGGTCGGAAGTCGCCACACCCGAGCAGGCTACCCGCATGGTACGCGACTATCTGTTCAACCCCAAGGAGTTCTGGACGGGAGCCCCCGTTGCCGCCCTGTCGCGGTCGTGCCCGTGGTACACCACCACCAAGTATTCGTCGGACATCGGCTGCGGCTGGCGTGCCAATGCCTGGATTCCCACCAACTACATGATTTATCACGGCCTGCGCTACTACGGCATGAAGGAGTACGCCTCACTGTTGGCCCACTACACCACCAAACTGGTCCGTGAGAACGGCAACCGTGAATACTACAACTCCGAGACGGGCGAGGGCTGCGGTCTCGACCCCTTCTGGGGCTGGAGCCTGCTGGGGCACTTCTGCGAGTTTGAAGACACTCAAGAGGAGGACATTACAATAATACATTAAATATTTATATAGAAGACTTTCATTCGGATATGGTAAGGAAGTCCTAGGCATTTGGTATAAAGGATTCAAATGAATAGCCTCGCGTTACAAATGAATATGTCTGTATAAAAAAGAATGCTTAACTTTGCAGGCGGAAATCAAAAACTAACGAAAATATGAAACGAATTCTGAACCTTCTACTGCTTTTGATGGCAATGACCTCAAGCACCTTCGCAGCTACTGACGACATTGGATTGTATGTGAAGGACATCATCATCGGCTGGAACGGTGGCGGCGGCACAAAGGATGTGGAGCACAACGCTTTCTCCTACAACCAGTATGCCGAGAACTATTGGGACATCCACGACCTGAGCACCAATGTCTATGACCGGGTGGAGTTCGCCTTTGCCCAGGCTGTGAACTACGACAACATCAACGTTGTGGCCACCTACAGCGACGGCAGTGCTACCGAAACCAAGATTACCAAGGGTGCAACGAACCACACCGTGAACTTCGATGCCAACAAGACACTCGTCAAGATTGCCATCACCATCGGTTGGGACGGTCCCAGTGGTTCGACTACCATCTACTTCAACAGCATCGTTATCCGTGCCAAGGATTCTACTGGTGTTGTCGGTACGATGCCCGTTGGCTCGCCCAAGTTAGGTAAGGGTATGGCCAATCCGCTGCTCGATTTCCACTACATTGCCGACCCCACGGCCATTGAGTACGACGGTCGCCTCTATGTCTATGGTACCAACGACCATCAGCAGTATGAGGCTGGTACACCCACTAACACCTACGAGGCCATCAAGTCGCTCGTCGTCATCTCTACCGACGACATGGTGAACTGGACCTACCACGGACTGATTGATGTGAAGAGCGTAGCCCCCTGGATCATGGCATCGTGGGCCCCCTCCATCATCAGCCAACCGCAGGCCGACGGCTCCACGCTCTTCTCGCTCTACTTCTCCAACAGCGGCACGGGTTCTGGCGTCATTCAGGCTACGTCGCCCTTAGGTCCGTGGACATCACCGCTCAACGCCAATCTGACCGATGGTTTCGACCCGGGTGCTGTTGTCGATGATAATGGTGATGCATGGCTGGCTTATGGCAACGGAGAGGGCAAGATCGTCAAGCTGGGTGCCGACCTCCACTCCATAGCTGCCGGTCCGGTGCTGCCGCCTACGCCCTACCACTTCGAGGCCAACGAGCTGAACTTCATCAACGGCACGTACGTCTATACATATAATAACGACTGGAGCAACCACGAGCCGTGGAACTATGGCGGCGAGAAACCTACCGGTTGCAGCATGGTCTATTTCACCAGCAAGACCCCGCTTGATGCTAATTCATGGACCTACGGCGGCAACTACTTCAAGAACCCCGGTGAGAACGGCATGAACTACGGCAACAACCACACCCACCTGCACAAGTATCAGGGCAAGTGGTACCTGTTCTACCAGGCCAACAACCTCGAGGCATCCATTGGCACCAACGGCGGCTTTCGCAGCATCTATGTCGATGAGATTGAGGTCGATGAGACGAATGTAATCATCAAGGAGTGCAAGCCCACCTTCACGGGCGTGAGTGCCATCAAGACCCTCAATCCCTACGCTGTGCAGTATGCCTCTACCGCTGCCGCCACGCTCGGCATTGTTCATGAGCAGGCCGAAGGACAAGGCCATACTGTGGCAAAGGTAGGTACGCCAAACCTGACGGCTCCTGTCCCCACCGAGGGTATCATCGAGGTACGCAACGTGGAGTTCACTGGCACTGCCAACACACTGAAGTGCCTGCTGAAGGGCAATGGCAGCGTCACCCTGCGCCTTGATGACAAGGACGGCACGGACATCGCCACTGTCAGCAGCACTGGCGACAGTTGGCAGACTCTTCACTCTTCACTCTTCACTCTTAACTCTGGAACCCATACCGTCTATTTCGTTCTGAAGGGCGACGTGCAGTTCGACAAGTGGGTGATGGGCGACGCTTCGCTGACCAGCATCAATGCTATGGTCGAAGGACAAAGGTCAAAGGTCGAAGGTCAATACTACGACCTGCAGGGACACCGCGTCAGCAGCCCCACCAAGGGTCTTTACATCGTAAACGGTAAAAAATACATTGTGAAATGATGATTAGAGCTTTCTTTTCTGTATTTTGCCTGTTCCTTGCTCCTGCTGCATGGGCACAGAGCTTCGAGACAGCTACTGAGGCAGTTACCAACATGCGGCTGGGCTGGAACTTGGGCAATACGCTCGAAAGTAATTCGGGCGACGTTAACAACATGTGGATAGAGCGATACACCTCGCGCCGCCCCTCCGACTACGAGACGGCGTGGGGACAGCCCGTCACCCGGTCTGAACTTTTCGCTCTCTTCAAGGAGGCTGGTTTCAATGCCATCCGCGTACCCATCACGTGGTATCCCCACATGGAGGCAAAGTTCACGACCAGCCCTTGGAATCCCGAAACCGATCCCATCGGCACCCAGATACAGGCCGCGTGGATGCAGTGCGTCCATGAAGTAGTTGATTACGTCATCAGTAAGGGTATGTATTGCATCATCAATGTCCATCACGACACAGGTACCAGCAACACCCACTGGCTCATTGCCGATGAGACCAACTATGCTCAGGAGCATGAACGCTTCGAGGCCGTGTGGACCCAGATAGCCAACGAGTTCCGCGACTACGACGAGCACCTGCTCTTTGAGGGCTACAACGAGATGCTCGATGCCAACAACTCCTGGTCGTATGCCTCGTCGGAGAATGCGGGTAAGTACAGTTCCACAGCAGCATCGGCAGCCTATAATGCCATCAACAGTTATGCCCAGAGCTTCGTCAATGCGGTACGTGCCACTGGCGGCAACAATGCCCAGCGCAACCTCATTGTCAACACTTACGCCGCCTGCTGCGGCATGGGTACGTGGAACAGCCACCTGCAAGATCCGCTGAAGCAGATGCAGTTGCCGACCGACAATGCCAGCGGTCACCTCATCTTCGAGGTACACAGCTACCCCAGTCTCAACAATGGTCTTAACAGCGCCAAGAGCAGCATCGACCAGATGATGGCTGCCGTGGAGGCCCACCTCGCCTCGAAGGGCGCACCCGTCATCTTCGGAGAGTGGGGCGTGCCCGATGATGAGAATGAAAACGACTACACCAACAAGAATGCCGACATGCAGGCTTTCGTGCGCTACTTCGTGGAGCAGGCCAAGGCCCGAGGGTTCGGCACCTTCTACTGGATGGGCCTCTCCGACGGCAATCACCGCAGCGTGCCTGAGTTCAACCAGCCAGACCTCGTTGAGGCAATGGCCAAGGGCTACTACGGCGAAGGCGGATACACCCATATCCCCTCAATACTCAATACTCAACCCACAACCCCCAACCATTATTACGACTTGCAGGGCCGCCAGTCCCAGCGGCCCATGCATGGTCTCAACGTCGTCCGCATGAGCGACGGTCTCGTTAGGAAATACGTTAAACTTGAATATTGAACATTCATTTTAATACAAAACGATTATGAAAAAGATTTTTACGCTTATTGCAGCAGCCTTCTTGGCACTCAGTGCGCAGGCTGCAAGTGACTTAACCCTCAATGCTTCTGAAACAGTTGCCTTCAGCGACTGGGGCTTCGACAACTCTGGCGCACCCACGCTTGTCTTCGGCAACTGGTCGGCTGGTGGCGGCTGGCAGTTTGCCAC
>DGTH01000069.1:0-12720 GCA_002393705.1 Prevotella sp. UBA4341
GTGCTGGGCTTCTTCCGCATCTGGGAGATTCCCGTACCCGAGAAGTCCGGACTCATGGGCCAGTTTGCCCCCGCTCTCGGCCTGAGCCGCGAGGAGATAGAGGGCTACGGCGTAGCGTTCAGCGACGGCCTCTTCCTCGTTGACCACAAGCGCAACGACCGCTGGCACCCCCGCATTGCCGTACAGTTCCAGGAGGCCTACCAGCAGTTGGACGAGGGTCAGAAGTACAACTTCAACCGTCTCTACAACGACTACTTCTACCGCCGCAACAACCAGTTCTGGTACCAGGAGGCCATGAAGAAGCTGCCCCGCCTGACGCAGGCCACGCGCATGCTCGTCTGTGCCGAAGACCTGGGCATGGTGCCCGACTGCGTGCCCTGGGTGATGAACGAGTTGCGCATTCTCTCGCTCGAGATTCAGACCATGCCGAAGGACCCGAACATCCGCTTCGGTAAGCTCTCGCACAACCCCTACCGCTCCGTCTGCACCTTCTCCACCCACGACATGCCCACGCTGCGCCAGTGGTGGGACGAGGACTACGAGCAGACGCAGGCCTACTACAACATCCCCCTGCGCAGAAGCGGCGCGGCTCCCCACCCGCTGCCCGGCTGGCTGGCTAAAGACATCGTGAGCCGTCAGCTCACCTCGCCCTCCATGCTCTGCCTGCTCTCGCTGCAGGACTGGCTCTCCATCGACGAAAAGCTGCGTCTGCCCGACCCGAACGCTGAGCGCATCAACATTCCGGCCAATCCGCGCCACTACTGGCGCTACCGCATGCACCTCACCATCGAGCAGCTCCTACAGGCCGACGAGTTCAACGAGACCGTCAAAGAACTGATTACCCAGAGCGGCAGGCGATAGTTCCTATAAGGCCTATGGGGCCGTATAAGCCCCATAGGCCTCATAAGCCCCATAACAACCCAAAACAAAAAAAAAGATGATCAAGAGAATCGAATTGCTTTTATTAGCTTGGCTGCCCCTTACACTCTTTGCGACAGACGTCACCTCGCCTGACGGCAACCTCGTGCTGACGTTCGACGTCGTCGGGGGGCGCCCCACCTACTCGCTCACCTACAAGGGCCGCGAGGTCGTGCGCCCCAGTCGTCTCGGCTTCGAGCTGGCCAAGGACAAGCACGCCTCTTTAGGCCTCGACGAGCAGGACCTCATGGAGGGTTTCTTCATCCTGAAGACCGACACCACCGAGTTTGACGAGACGTGGCAGCCCGTATGGGGCGAGACGCGTAACATCCGTAACCACTACAAGGAGCTCTGCGTAGAGTTGCAGCAGGAGGTACGCATTCCGCGCAAAGTGGCCTACGAGCCCAACCCCGACATCCACATGCGCCCCATGGTCAACTACCGCTACATGACGCTGCGCTTCCGCGTCTATAACGACGGCCTGGGCTTCCGCTACGAGTTTCCCCAGCAGAAGAACCTCAACTACTTCCTCATCAAGGAAGAGCACACCGAGTTCGCCATGACGGGCGACCACGTGGCCTGGTGGCTGCCCGGCGACTACGACACGCAGGAGCAGGAGACGCAGCAGACGCGCCTCTCCGAGATTCGGGGGCGCTTCAAGAAAGCCGTCAACTGGGGCAACTCCTCCGTGGCCGTCTTCTCCCCCACCGGTGTACAGACCTCGCTGCAGATGAAGACCGACGCCATGGACATAGACGGACAGAGACGCAGTCTTTACATCAACATCCACGAGGCAGCCTGCAAGGACTACGCCACCATGCACTTGGAGCTCGTTGACTCCCTGACGCGCCAACTCTCTACCGAGCTCGACGGCAACAGCAACCGCTACACGCCCAACCCCGAGCCGTCGCCCTACCCGCTGCCCGAGCCCTTCACCTTCGTCAGCCACCTAACGCCCGACGCTACCGGACTGAAGGGCTGCATGCAGACACCCTGCGAGACGCCGTGGCGCACCATCATCGTCTCTGACGATGCCCGCCAGATGCTGGCCTCCAACCTCATCCTGAACCTCAACGACCCCTGCGCCCTCGACGACGTGAGCTGGATTCACCCCACGAAGTACTGCGGCGTCTGGTGGGAGATGATTGTAGGCAAGTCCAGCTGGAACTACACCAACGACTACCCCAGCATCAAGCTCGACCAGATTGACTGGCAGAGCGTCAAGCCCAACGGCCGTCATGCTGCTAACAACGAGAAGGTGAAGCGCTACATCGACTTCGCCGCCAAGAACGGACTCGACGAGGTGCTCGTCGAGGGCTGGAACGTCGGCTGGGAAGACTGGGCCAACATGTGGAAGCGCGACGTCTTCGACTTCGTCACCCCCTACCCCGACTTCGACATCCAGATGCTCAACGACTACGCACACTCCAAGGGCGTCAAGCTCCTCATGCACCACGAGACGAGCAGCTCCACGCAGAACTACGAGCGTCACATCAAGGAGGCCTTCCAGCTCATGAACCGCTACGGCTACGACGCCGTCAAGACGGGCTACGTAGGCGACATTATTCCCCGTGGCGACCATCACTACTCGCAGTCCATGAACAACCACTACCTCTACGTCATCAAGGAGGCTGCCCGTCACCACGTCATGGTCAACTCCCACGAGGCCACGCGTCCCACCGGCCTCTGCCGTACCTACCCCAACCTCGTGGGCGGCGAGTCAGCCCGTGGCACCGAGTACGAAGCCTTCGGCGGCTCACGGCCTGACCACACCTGCATCCTGCCGTTTACGCGCTTGCAGGGTGGCCCGATGGACTATACGCCGGGCATCTTCGTCACCCGTCTCAGCACCTGGAGCGACAACCCCTCGTGGGCACGCATCACCATCTGCGGCTCACTGGCTCTTTACCTCACCATGTACTCGCCCCTGCAGATGGCGGCCGACCTGCCTGAGCACTACGAGCAGTTCGACGACGCCTTCCAGTTCATTCGCGACGTGGCCTGCGATTGGGACGAGAGCATCTACCTCGAGGCCGAACCGGCCGACTACATCACCGTAGCCCGCAAGGCCAAGGGCACCGACAACTGGTTCGTTGGCGGTAAGTGCGACGAGCAGGGCCGCGACGCGGTGGTGAAGCTCGACTTCCTCGACAAGGGCCGTAAGTACGACTGCACCATCTACGCTGACGCCAAGGACGCCCACTACGAGAAGAACCCGCAGGCCTACACCATCACCAAGCGGGTAGTCAAGAAGGGCGACACCCTCCGGCTGCACGAGGCCCCCGGCGGCGGCTTTGCCGTTTCGCTCATGGCGAAGTAAGAAAAAAATAAGAAAACACGCAAAAACACCTACCACCTACCTCTGACGCGCTGAAACCCCGATGCACACAGCGTTTGAGGTGTGGTAGGTGTTGCTGAAACACCTACCTCATTCCTCATTTCTCATTCCTCATTTCTCATTTCGAACGAAGTGAGGTCTTAGGTAGGTCATAGGTAGGTGTTTGGACAACACCTACCGTGCCTGAAACGCTGTGTGCATCGGGGTTTCAGGCATATTGAGGTAGGTGTTGACCCAATTTCGTTCAAAACTTTCACGATAGGGAGCAACTTCCCGTAAACGACATGTTTGCGACATGAAAGTATGCCACTTAGAAACGTAAGTGGCATATTTAGCATAGCAAAGTGGCACTTCTCCGGTAGAGAAACGGCACTTCTCCGTAACCAAAGTGGCACTTCTCCGGTAGAGAAACGGCACTTCTTTCTTCCTTGTTAACCGTAGCAAAAAGGAAGCAAAAGGTGGCAAAAAGGCAGCAAAATGAAAGAAAAATGAAAATAAATTTGGGAAATTGAACGAAATAGTTTAATTTTGCACCTTTAAAAGAGCTTAAAAGTGACGCTTTGTCTCAAAAGTGTCTTCAAAAATGCAACTCATTAACAAAACAAAAACAATAACATTTATGAAAAAACTATTGACTTTAAGAAAAAGAAAGCTGATAATGACGCTTTCCTTGCTCCTTGCGTTGTTTGCAGGGATGACGAGTCCGGTCAGCGCACAAAAAACGCTGACGGTGTATGACGGGACAACCACGAACCAATACATCCCGACTTATGGGTATTATGCTGATACTCAGGGAGAATTGAGCGAGTTTGTGATTCCTGCTACCGATTTGCAGGCTATTGAAGGAGCTTCAATAACGGCTTTAAAATTTTATTCTTCAGATGCATCTGTCAGTTGGGGAACTGCAAAGTTCAAGGTTTATGTAAAAGAAGTTGCCGACGGTGCTTTAAACTCTGCATTCAGTGGTGATTCTGGATCTACGACGGTTTATGAGGGTGCATTGAGTATTGTTTCTAATGAAATGGCAATAGCCTTCACTAATGAATATGAATATAACGGAGGAAATCTACTCGTAGGTATTTATGTTTCAACAAATGGTACTTATAGCCGTGCATATTTCTATGGACAGGGTGGTTTCGATAATATATATAGCCGATATAGGCAAAATTCGAGCGGAAATGGAAGTGCGCAGTATTTCATTCCCAAAACTACGATTACCTATTTGGCTGCTGCAGATGGTCCTGGCTTTAAAGTAATAGGATATGATCAAGGTGATACCTTTAACTTTGGCTTGATAGATCCTAAGGTTAAGAAGACGATTTCAGTTAAGAACCCAGGCACAGAGGCTGTAACTGTCAACATTGAAACTACAGGAGGTTTTACGGCTACATCTTCAATTTCTATCCCTGCAAAGGAAACTGTGGAGGTGGAAATTACTGCTCCAGAAACAACAGCTGATGGAACAATTACATTCACTCCGACAGGATTGGATGCTGTTACTATTAATTTGAGTGCAACCGTCAAGGATCCTAAAAAGATGTTTGTTGATTTCTCTGACAATTTATTACCAGAGGGATGGACAACTGTAGGTATTGGAAGCTATACGACAGGAAGCTATGCTGCAAATTATAAGTGGGACTTTTCTAATGGCTATGCTTTATACAGCCAATCATCATCTTGGAGCGCAGATTCTTATAAACATTCTCTTGTTTCTCCTTTGATGAAGTTTACCGAAGGTGAAAAATTACTTTTTAAGATGAAGAAGGAAGCAACGTCTGCATCTTATCCTGCATATATACTTGTCCAGTATAGCTCAGATGGAGTTACGTGGGAAGATACTCCTGAAGGAGCTTTTGACAATGCCGTATTTACTAGTGATTGGCAGATAAAAGAAGTAACTCTCCCCGCTAATGCAAAGCAGATAAGGTTCGTTGTTTATGGTGCAGCTCTTGACGATATTTACGGTGGTGAGCTTTCTACCGAGCCTGTGATGAAGGTAGCAGCCAGCGATTACGCCTTTGGCATGATTACTGCTGATACTACTACCACATTTGAGATTGCCAACACAGGTAAGTCTGCGCTGACGGGCATTGAAGTTACTTCAAGCAATGCAGCCTTTACTATCAGCGACGTTCCTACATCAGTAGAACCTGGTGCTATGGCAAAAGTTACTGTTACCATGTCTGCTGCTACGAAAGGACAGGGCCAGGAAGGTAAGATTACCATTGCTGCTCCTAACCAGGAGCCTGCAGAATTCAACGTAAGCGGTTATGTGGCAGATACAGATTTGTTCTATGAGGACTTCAGCGGCAATAAGCTGCCTGATGGTTGGACAAACACAGGCTGGACTTTTGCTAATGGCGAAGCAACTGGCTCATATAGAAGTACGAAGTACCAGTTGATTACTCCTGCATTAACTGTTGAGTCAGGTGAAAAGATGGCAATTGAGGTGATGAAGACTCGAGACTCTGGTTGTGCAATGGATATTTATGTGTCTAAGGACGGTGGTGATTTCGCCAAAAAACAGACTATTGCAGATGGTGATTTGATAAATGGTACTTATAAAGTCTTCTTTATTGAAGGTTTAGAGGCGGGTAGTTATAAGATTCGTTTCGATGCTAACGACAATAAGATTTCTGCCGTCAACGGTTTCCACCTTGACCAGAATGCTCCTGTTATGGAAATGGTAACTACTGGTGCCGCTGCCTTCGGTAAAGTGACTGCAAGTGCAAAAAAGACTTATACCGTGAAGAATGCCGGTACAGGTACGCTGACAGTGAATATTGCTTCTGACAATGATGCATTCACCGTAGCTCCTGCACAGCTGAACATAGCTGCCGGTGAAACGGCAGACTTCACCATTACTTTCAACTATGTTGCTGGTAACTATGGTGTCAAGAATGCAACCGTTACTGTGACTCCTACTTATAATGAGGAACTGGTATATACAATTGCAGCAACAGCAAAGGCAATGGATCCTAATGCTTGGGATGAGGACTTCGAGGAAGATTCAATGCCTACTGGTTGGGAGGCTACAAATTGGAGTGTAGGATCATTCTCTTATCCTTCAACTAACGCTACAAAGATAGCAAAAGCTGGCGGAGCAAATGCTACGCTAATTACTCCTCGACTGCAAGCCAACGAAAATGATGTTTTGATTTGGGAGGCTCTTTATGATTGGGCAGATGAAGGTATTAAAGTTGAATACTCAGATGATGAGAAGGAAAATTGGAAGACTGTAGAAATCGATGGATTAACCATGGACCAAACTAAGGGATATCGTCCATTGGACAATGGAGCATCTTCATATAGTGATAGAGGACGAAAACTTGATATGCAGTTCATTGCTCCTGCCGACGGTTACTACTATCTGCGCTTTACTTCTTCGTTTAGCGGTAATGGTGTTGATAACTTCAACGGCTTCAAGCTTGCTCTGAAAGAACATGATGCAGTAATTAGTGAAACAAACATTCGCAATAAATTCAACCAATATACCGATTACAATGTATCTGTAACCGTGAAGGAAATGGTAGGCAAGGACGAAGAACTGACTGCTAAATTCTTTGTTGGCGATGTGCAGTATGGTGAGGCCGTAACAGAAACTGTTCCTGCCGGTGGTGAAAAGGAATTTGTTATTGCTGTCCGCTTCAACGATTTGGTAGAAGGCGATGCTTATTTTGTTGTTTCCAATGATAATATCGAGTTGACCAGCGACAAGGTGACCATCTCAACAAATGCAGCCGTTGTGCTTGATGAGGCAGTGGCTCCCGAAGGACTTGGTACAGGCTATCAGGACAAGGTTGTTGTGAAATATACTGCAAAACAAGGTTGGAACACCATTTGTATGCCGTTTGCATTAGCCGATGACGATTTAACCGCACTCTTTGGTGAGGGTTGGAAGGTTTACGAATTTAAGTCTTATTCAAATGGTGAATTAGGGTTCCAGCCCGCAAGTCGCCGATATGCAGGTTATCCTTACATCGTATATTGCGAGAATGTTCCGACCATTGAAGAGCCCGGCTATATCCTGACGTATGTAAGCTTTGCTACCGAAAAGTCAGATGAATATAATGGTGCCAAGTTCCAGGGAACCTTCACCCCGATGGCAAAAGGCACCTTGGCAGGTAAGTATGGTGTGACAACTGACGGTAAGATTCGTAAGGGTGGTGCTAACGCAACGATGCCTGGCTTCCGTGGTTACTTCGAACTGCCTGCTGACGCTCCGGCTCCCACGCTGAGCTTCACCGACGAGAATGGTGAGACTACTTACATTCGCGGTATTGAGGCAGAACAAATTCTGAAGGGTGCTTACAACCTGCAGGGTCAGCCCGTTGATACTCCGACGAAGGGTGTATATATCATCAATGGCAAGAAAGTTGTAATTAAATAATTTAAAAGGATATGAAAAAGAAATATAGTTCACCTCTCATGGATGTGTTTGCTGTTCAGACCATGGGCATGCTTGCCGTATCAAAGCTTGATCAAACGAAAGACAATCAAACAGTAACACCGACAGAAGAAGAGTATAATGGTCCGTTCTCTGCTCCCCGTCACCATAGTGTGTGGGACGAGGAAGACGAGGAAGACTGGTAAGTCGAAAGACTGAAGTTAACAATAATGAAAATGGGCTGTGCAGCAATTGCGCAGCCCATTAACTTTTAGCAGGTGATGCTTGACAGTTTCAAGCTCATGCTTTCTTCTCACTTAATCACGACCTTGTGGCCGTTCTTGATGTAGAGGCCCTTGGAGGGGTGACCGGTGGTAATGCGGCGGCCGTCAAGGGTAAAGACGGCATCGCTCTTTTCAGCTTCCTCATTTCTCATTTCCTTGATGCCCGTTGTCTGCTGACCCGTGATGCTGATGCTGTTGAGCAGCAACTGGTCGGAGCCGGCAGGACTGATGGCGTGAAGGGCAACACGATAGAGACCATTGGCAGTAATGGTGAAGTCGTAAGAGAACTTCTGGTCGTTGACGTCAAAGACCTGTGCATCATCCAGCTTGGTATAGGTGGTGATGTCGTCACCCTGTCCGTACCATACTTCCACATACTGGTTGTATCTGACGGGAGAGTATGCCTTGTGAGCATAGAAGGTGAGGTTGCATGCTGTTCCTGCTGCTATCTGGAGCTGAGGCGTGAGCAACCAGTCGTCATCGGCTGAGTTGTAGCCAGCCGTGATGCTGGCACAGTCAACCGTTGTGCCAGAGTACTGATAGTACTTATGGAAGCGTGTCCACGTCTTGCCGTCGGCGTTGCTGTCGATAACGGTAAAGCGGTTGAAGCCAGCATCGGTGGTGAAGTCCTCGTAGAAGGGCAGGGTGAGGGCATCGCCCAGAACGATGGTGTTAGAAGCTGCAGCCTCGCTGGTCAGTTCGCCGTTGAGGACGGTCACCTCGTAGTAGTAGCTGGTCAGGTCGCCTGTGGCAGTCAGGCTTTCGCTGAATGTGCAGTCGCTGATGCCAGTGGCTATGGTGACGCCAGCAGGCTGGCGAACCACGTTATAAGTCAGGTTGGCAGGTGTCAGCGTCATGCCATGCGTACCTTCTGTAGGTGCAGTCCATGTAAGCGTGGCCATGCCGGTTGTGTTGTCGAAGCTCAGTTGTACGTTGGTGGCAGCCAGCGGGGTGTCGAAGCCGATGTACTGTGAAGCCCTCAAGGCGGGGCTCTCGCCGCTTTCGTTGCTGATGACAACACTAATTTCCGTCTCACCACTGGTGGGGACTGTAACCTCAGCATTGACGGCAGCGCCAGCTTCGGCTGTGCCTGTGGCTATCTGGGTGCCGTTGGCCAGAATGGTATAGGTCAGCTGGCCGGTCAGCGGCTCATTGTCCTGTGTGGTAGTCGGCATGGTGAAGGACACGGTGCCCGTGGTCTGTTCACCCTCAAAGCCAAGTGCCAGATCAGTAGCGGCAGCAGGAGCACCGTCGGTAGTGGGAGCAATGTAGAGGTTGACCAGGAAGGCATTGTCGGGTACGTCCATCACCTTTGTAGCCGATACGGAGAGCAGGTTGTAGTCAATCTCGTAGAGAACGCTCTTCATCGTCTTGGTGACGTAGCTCCAGTAGAGCTTCTTCGTACGTGGGTCGAAGGTCATGGAGCTGGGATAGGTAGAGATGTCGCTGATGCCCAGGTCACCCAGCGGGTAGAGCGTAGCGTCGGTCTTGTCGATGATGTAGAGGTAGCCGTCCTGTCCGACACCATAGAGCAGACCGTCAGGGCTGAAAGCAATGGCGGCAAAAGGGGTCATCACGTCGTCGATGATGCTCTTGGAGGGGCGGTCCTTAGAGAAGTCGATGGTGGCCAGTCGGCGTCCTAACACCTCCATGTTGAGGTTGAAGTTATAGAAGATACCGAAGTCCAGACCAGTCTCCGGGTCATGGGCTATGCCACAGCTGGAAATCAGGTTGGCGTAGGTGTCGCTCATGGCAATGCCTAATGTGCGCTGCCAGGTCTGCATGTCGTAGGCTACATGGTAGATGGTGTAGCTGGTGCCGCCGGTGTAGGGGTCGTCAGTAGTGCGGAAATGAATGCCGTGCATGGTTCCGTCAGTATAAACGGCACCGCCCAACGGGGCCAGATACACATCGTCACCTTCGTTCAGCTGCGTGAGCGAACCATCAGCCTTGACCTCTAACTGATAGATACCTGTGTGGTTGTTGTTCATGGTCCATGAGTCGGCCTTCACCACGCCGGCAATTATCTTTGGCACGTAGTCGGCTGCCCATGCATTAACTGACAGCATGCTGCATGCTGTCAGTAATAGGAAAGAAATTTGTTTTTTCATGTCTTTATTATAGAATTATTTATTTGATAACGACTTTGCGGCCGTTCTTGATGTAAATGCCCTTGGACATTTGACCGTCAACGACACGGCGGCCGTCAAGTGTGAAGATGGCATCACTCATTTCTCCATACTCATTTCTCATTTCCTTAATGCCTGTTGCGGTTCCGCTTTGTACCACATGAATGTCAAGGGTGGAAACGGCATCGGCATCAGTTACGGTAATGATGGCCTCGCGACTGGTAACACCTTCGGGCAGGGCGTCGTATTCAATATGGAGAACATCAACAGTCTCATCGCCAGGCTGGCCCGTCAGACGGCACCATGCGGCATTGCTGCCAACGTACTGCACACCACGGTTAGCAAAGACGGTCTTTTCTGCTGTGCCAGCCTGTGCTCCCACCTCAAGGAGGTCGTCAGCGAGCGTAACACGGTTTTCGTCGTCAACATTGGCAGGTACCAGTACGGAATAAGTGAAAACAGGGAAAACGGCCAAAGAAGTCTGTCCACCAGGGGCAGCCTGGAAGTAGCCAGTAAAGGGACGCCAAACATCATTGCGACACATAAAGGCTGTGTTGCCAAAGCTGCGCATGGGAGCCATAGCGATAGCACACTCCAGGTTGTCGTTCTTTTCTGGAATACCGTCGATGACAATGAATACTTCTTCTTCCAATACGTACGGATGGCTGAGCTCTATTGTCACAATGCCGTTGTTGGTGGTCATGGCGTAGTTCAGTTCCGAGAGAGTCCATGAGTCAAGCAGGTCAATAGGCTCGCCGGGCATGCCGTTGTCGCTAGTGTAGAGATAGAAGCTGACGCTGGCAATCTGGTCAGTCAGTTCCTCGGCCGATGCCTTGGTGAAGTTGACGTAAAGCGCATTCATTACAACGGGGGCTGCAGGTTTGGAAATCTTCTCGGCCCAAGCCGTGATGCCCATCTTATTGGCTCCAGGAAGCGTGAGGTCACCATCCACAAAGTTGGTCTGATAGCCGTCTTCGGGTTGGAAGTTGGTTACCATGCCTTCGAACTGAACCTGAACTTGGTCATCGACATAGTCATAGCCAGTCTCATTCTGGGCAATGTGAGTGACAAAATATTTGTTCAGCTTCTCGTGCTGGTAAGTCTGGTCTTTATCTGTATAGACGGTAGGCGTGATAATGCCACCCGTGTTGTCATATTCAGAAAGGAAGGTCCAAGAGAATGTAGTCGGGAAACCTGTTGAGGCGTCGCGGTAGGTAACAGGGGCAAATGGAGCCACCATACGCAGACGAGTGGTGAGGTCGCGGAAATCGCAGGGCCATTCTACGCCTGCTACAGGGCCAACACCTTCTACTGTGACAAATGATGTCTTGGTGACTACATCGGAGCCTTCTGCATCGGTTACGGTAAGTGTCACGTCATAAGTTCCCGGGTGTTCGTATATGACAGTGGGGTTCTGTTCTGTTGATGTTGCAGGAGTAGCACCAGGGAAAGACCATTGCCATGAGGTGGGTGTGCCTGCCGATAAGTCAACGAAGTTAATCTCCTCGCCAGTAGTAACGGTGATGCTTTCCACGCTTGTCACGCCAGTAATGGACACACCGTCAACATAGAAGTCGCCAAGATAGCCACCAATGCCGTAGTTGCTCTTGGTGCCCTCGCCATAGGTGAAACGCACTTTGATGGTCTGGCCGGCAAAAGCACTCAGGTCTGCATCAATCTTGTGCCAGGCCCAGTTGCTAATAGTAGAGTTCTTACTGTTCCACAGTTCTGTCTGTGTCTCAAAGTCGTCGGTGGAAACCGAGATGTAAAGGCCGCATTCCTCCCATTCCGTGTAACCTACGTAAGCATGGAACTGCGCATTGGCGGGTACTTGAATACTGCCGCTGGTCACATAAGCAGTGTTACGCTTGCTGACGCGGTAGTCGCCATCAATGTGAAGCGACGTGACATCGTTCTCGTCATAGACGGAAAAGGCCTCTCTCTTGTTGCTGGAAGACGCCAACTCTACGGTGACAGGTCCCCAGCCGCTGTTTACTTCGTTATTGATGGTCCATTGGCTCAAGTCTGTATCGAAGTTTTCACTCCATACTTCTACCTGTGATGTTCCCCCCTGAATACTGAAGTCAGCAGTCAGTCCGTTAGCCGCAGCTTGGAGAGGACGCCATGTCGCGGGTTTGAATGTTGGGCGATAAGCGATGTGGAGTGCCTGTGGAGATTGCTGAACTGTTGAGGCCTGTGTCTCAACCTTGCTTTTTAAGATGTCGCCGTCACCACCTGCTGCCATTACAGTTCCAATAACAGTCAGGAAAGCGGAAAACAAAGTTACATGTTTGTTCATTTTTTTAATTATCAGTTTTTTAGACGTGTTATTGTCAAATGAGCTGCAAAATTAAAAGAAAAATGCAAAAAAACCAAATATTTTCGTCAAAAACAACTCTTTAGGTGGCTTTGGGGCGTTTTATTGTTAATGCTGTTGCATGAGGAATCGTTAAATCTCTATAAATATCAACCAGGGTTGACTCAACCTTGGTTGATATTGTTTATATTTGCATTTGAAAAGCAATACGAGGCAGGCATGAACAGACCTTTTGTATATGGCTACTTAGCCGAAAACGAGAATAAGTTGGGATTTTCGAGGTACGAGGTACGAGATACGAGGTACGAGAATAGTTAAGAATAAAAAGAGAAAGGCTTGCGAGGTAA
>DGTH01000069.1:12779-14659 GCA_002393705.1 Prevotella sp. UBA4341
AATCTCGTACCTCGCACCTCGATTCGTTCCAAGTTATTTTTAACGATTACATAATTGGGAAGAACAGAGGGGAAAAATGAAAAAAGGACTTGTACTTGAGGGCGGTGCCATGCGCGGACTGTGGACGGCCGGCGTGACCGACGTGATGATGGAGGCTGGCATAGAGCCAGACGGACTCATCGGCGTGTCGGCGGGAGCGGCCTTCGGCTGCAACTACAAGTCGAGACAGGCCGGACGGGCCATCCGCTACAACACGCGCTTTGCCCGCGACAGCCGGTACAGCGGCTGGCAGTCGCTCCTGAAGACGGGCGACTACTTCAATGCAGCATTCGGCTACCACGTGGTGCCGAAGCAGTACGACGTGTTTGACGACGATGCCTTCGAGGAAAACCCCATGGAGTTCATTGTTGTGTGTACTGACGTGGAGACAGGCAAGCCCGTCTATCAGCCACTGAAGGAGGCTAACTACGAGACCTACGAGTGGATAAGGGCTTCGGCCTCAATGCCCTTGGCATCGAAGGTGGTGAAGATAGGCCGGCGACTCCTGCTGGACGGCGGCGTGAGCGACTCCATACCCTTAGCATACTTCGAAAGCATAGGCTACAGCCGCAACGTGGTCATACTGACGCAACCCAAGGGCTACAGGAAGGAGCACAACCGGCTAATGCCCCTGATGAGAGTGGCACTGAGGAAGTACCCGCAAATGGTGGCAGCCATGGACCAGAGGCACCTGATGTATAACCGGCAGCTGGACTTCGTGGCCCAGGCCGAGGAGGAGGGGCGCTGCTTGGTGATACGTCCGGAAGGCAAGATTCCCATTGGCCACACGTCGCACGACGCAACGAGAATGCGGCTGGTCTATGACATGGGGCGCAGCGTGGGCGAACGCTACGTGGAGCGCATCAAGCAGTTCTATGCTAACGATAGCACAAGGGGGAGCGAAAAAAAGATGTAAATTATTTTGCAGTTTGACTGAAAACCATTAATTTTGTAAGCAGAAATCACAATCTAAGACTTATGAGAAAGTTACTACTGACAATGACGTTAGCAATGATGGCTATGCTGACAAAGGCTCAAGACTACGTTACAGACGGCGGACGCTACGATGAGGCGGCCGGCGTCACGGTGTTTAACTGTGTGGCTACGCCCGATGCGCGCGAAGTGACACTCCGACTCTATAAAGAGGGCACGGGCGGCAAGGCTACAAAGAAAGTAAAGATGAAGAAGGTGCAGGCTGACGACTGCCACTACCGGGCCGAGGTAAAGGGCGACTGGCGCGGCTGGTTCTACACCTTCGAGGCTGTGAAGGGCAAGGAGTCGCCCGGCTTCAGCGCTACGGCGGTCGGCGTGAACGGACAGCGGGGCTACGTGCTCGACCTCAAGACCACCGACCCGGAAGGATGGACCCTCGACCAGCGGCCCGTGGTGAAGTCGCCCTGCGACCTGGTCATCTACGAGATGCACCACCGCGACTTCTCCATCAACCGACCCGACGCCCAACATAAGGGCAAGTTTCTGGCGCTGACCGAGCCGTGGGCCATAGACCACCTGAAGCAGCTCGGCGTAACGGCCGTACACATTCTGCCGAGTTACGACTACGGTTCGGTGGACGAGACACGCCTGGAGCAGCCACAGTACAACTGGGGCTACGACCCCGTGAACTACAACGTGCCGGAGGGCAGCTACTCGACCAATCCCTACGACCCAGCAACGAGAATCAAGGAGTTTAAGCTGATGGTGCAGGCCCTGCATAAGGCCGGCATCCGCGTCATTCTGGACGTGGTGTATAACCACACGTACAACATTGACAACTCGAACTTCCAGAAAATGTGGCCCGACTACTTCTACCGCAAGACAGCCGACGGCCACTACAGCAACGG
>DGTH01000069.1:14785-15755 GCA_002393705.1 Prevotella sp. UBA4341
AGCGTGAAGTACTGGATTCGGGAGTACCACATTGACGGTTTCCGCTTCGACCTGATGGGCGTTCACGACATAGAGACGATGAACCAGATACGTGCCGAGGTCGATAAGATAGACCCCACCATCTTCATATACGGCGAAGGCTGGAGTGCCGGTTCGTGCGCACTGCCCGGCGAGCAGCTCGGCGTGAAGGCTAACGTACCCAAGATGCCTGGCATTGCGGCCTTTAGCGACGAGATACGCGACGCACTGCGCGGCCCCTTCGACAACGACCGTAAGCCCGGCATGCTGGGAGGAGCCCCCGACTTGGAGGAGAGCGTGAAGTTCGGCATTGCAGGCTGCATAGCCCACCCGCAGGTGGATATGAAGAAGGTGAACTACTCGAAGGTTCCCTGGGCACTGGAGCCGACGCAGATGATCAGCTACGTAAGCTGCCACGACGACATGTGTCTCGTTGACAGGCTGAAAGCCAGTGCATTGGACAATTTGACTATTTCACCATTGGACAATTCCAGCAGCAATAGTCCAATGGTTCAATTGTCCAATAGTCAAATGCAGGAGCTTATCCGCCTGGACCTGCTGGCCCAGACGGCCGTGTTCACGTCGCAGGGCGTACCCTTCATGCTGTGTGGTGAAGAGCTGCTGCGCGACAAGAAGGGCGTACACAACTCGTTCGAGTCGCCCGACAGCATCAACCAGTTGGACTGGCAGAACAAGACGCACTACCCGCAGGTGTTTGAGTACTACAAGAACCTCATTCAGCTGCGTAAGAACCACCCCGCTTTCCGCTTAGGCTCGGCCGACCTTGTACGCAAGCACCTGGAGTTTCTGGACACCCCGAAGAGCGTGGTGGCCTTCAGACTGAAGAACTATGCGGGCCGTGACGACTGGCGCGACATCGTGGTGGTGCTCAATGCAACGAAGCAGCCGCAGACGGTAAACATACCGAAAGCACGCTACACCATCGTGTGCA
>DGTH01000049.1 GCA_002393705.1 Prevotella sp. UBA4341
GGCTACTACCTGCTGTCGGCCATGAACCCGAGCGGCACGTCAGCCTACAGCGGCAACGGCTTCAACAACCGACAGGACGCCGTACTCGGCATTCAGCCCTTAGGCTACGGGGGCACCTTGTCGCCTGAAGTGACGAACGCCGACGGCGTATGTCTGCACTTGGTAGATATACAGTGGAGCCAGAACCCCGTACTGCCCGGCAGCGAGGTGGAGATTATAGCTAAAGTAGCGAACAACAGTGCCAACGCCTACACCATGGGCATTGTCTTCATTCCGTCAGACGCAATGTCATTCAGCACTGCTGACATCATTCCGACCGACATTGCCTCAGGGCAGACCGTAGAAATACGCAAAACCATTACGGCACCGAGCAGCGAGGGCAGCATCAAGTACAGCGCCATCTATGACCGCACAGGCGGCGGCAGCTGGTATAAAGACCAGGGGTTCAGCACCGAACCGCTCATCGTGTCGAACTCGGCAACGGGTATAGAAAACCTCTCACCGACCCTCTCCAAGGAAGAGGGGGCTTGGTATTCGCTCGACGGACGTAGGGTAGATAAGCCAGCGAGAGGACTCTACATCCATAACGGGAAGAAGGTGATTGTGAGGGACTAACGCTTCTTTCCAGACAAGCACAGACGCGCCACTTCGCCAATCCACAGGACGAGCGATGTGGCGCTTACTATTACTACCCACTCCCGGAGCGACAGGGGCTCTACGCCGAAGAATGCTCCGCCGAAGGTGACAATGAGCACCTGACCGAAGAAAATAATGGCCGCAATGAGCAGGAAGCCACGACAGCCCTCCAAGTGAAGGGCGGAACGTCCTGTAGCAAAGGCGCGGGCGTTGAACATGTTCCAGAACTGGAGCATGACGAAGATGGTGAAAAAGGAACCCCTCCCAGCCTCGCCGAAGGGGAGGAGAGTGAGTTGCGGGAGATATAATAAAGCTAATAATAATGCTGTGAAGGCGAGGCCGATGGCGATGATGCGGCGCCACATGGGACGCGTAATGATAAAGGCTTCGCGCCGACGGGGCTGGTCGTACATGACCTGCGGCGACGGGGGCAGCGAGGCCAAGGCCATAGCGGCAAAGGTGTCCATGATGAGATTAACCCAGAGCATCTGCGTCACCGTGAGTGGCGGCTCTATGCCGTGAAGCGAGCCGACGAGCACCACCAGACAGGCCGTGACGTTGACCGTAAGCTGGAAGAGAATGAAGCGCTGGATGTTCTGATAGAGCGAGCGTCCCCACATGACGGCACGGCCGATGCTGGAGAAGGAATTGTCGATGATGGTAATATCGCTGGCTTCCTTGGCTACCGACGTACCGTCGCCCATAGACAGACCGACATGAGCTGCCTTCAGGGCCGGCGCATCGTTGGTGCCGTCGCCCGTCACGGCCACCACTTCGCCCCTGCGCTGCAGGGCTTCCACCAGGCGTTTCTTATCCATGGGCCGGGCACGGGCTATAATCTTCAGGTCGGCCACGCGCTCGAACAGCTCGTCGTCAGAGAGTGCGGCAAACTCGGGCCCAGTAATGATATTGCGTTCGCCGTCGGCATCGGTCCAAAGTCCCACCTGGCGACCTATCTCACGAGCCGTGCCCGGCGTGTCGCCCGTTACAATCTTCACCTTGATACCAGCCTTCATACACTCGCTGACAGCAGCGGGAACATCAGGACGTACGGGGTCGCTGATGGCGACAGCCCCCTCCAACCTCCCCCGACTGGGAGAGGCTATCAGATCTTTTAGGTTGTCTTTGCCTGGGGTGAAATAAGGCGGCAGCTCCATATAGGCGAAGGCAAGGGTGCGCATGGCTTGCTGCTGCCAGTTTTTTAATTGAGAGTTGAGCGTTGAGCGTTGAGAGTTGTCTTCTTCACACATGGCCATGATGACCTCGGGGGCGCCTTTCAGGAGAAGAAGATTTTGCGAAGGGGGGAGGCCTTCGGCACTTCTTTTCAGGTGGACGAGGGTGGCCATCATTTTGCGCTCGGTGGAGAAGGGGAGCTCGTCGAGCACTTCGGCCTGATCACGCAGGAGGCGGTAGTCTATGCCCTGATCGTGGAGCCAGAGCAGGAGGGCGCCCTCCGTGGGGTTGCCCAAGACCTTCGGGTGCTTAGGGTCGGAGAGGTCAAGCTGGGCGGTAGAGTTGATGGCGATGTTCAGGGAGAGGAGGGTGCTGAGGCTACTGGGGCGACTGAGGCTACTGGGACTTATGGGGCTACTGGGACTACTGGGGACCAGCTGCGCTACGCGCATCTGGTTTTGGGTGAGGGTGCCGGTCTTGTCGGTGCAGATGACGGTGGTAGCACCCATGGTTTCGCAGGCGTGCATGCGGCGCACAAGGTTGTTGGTCTTCAGCATGCGGCGCATGGAGTAAGCCAGGCTCAGCGAAACGGCCATGGGCAGGCCTTCGGGTACCGAGACGACGACGAGCGTGACGGCTATCATAAAGGTCTGCAGCAAGTAAGTAACAAAATCAATGGAAGAAAAAAAAGCCACTGACTGGTCAAGGAAATAAGCTACGATGCGTGCCACGATGACGAGGCCCGCCACGACATAGCTCACCTTAGCCACCAGAGCCCCAAGCCGGTCGAGCTGCTCGTTCAGCGGCGTGCGCACAGAGTCGTCAATCTGAGCCGCCACGAAGACACGTCCGTGCTCCGTCTGGTTGCCGACAGCCAATACGCGTGCTATGCAGTGACCCTCCATGACCTTCGTACCACGCATGACGTGGTTGCTGGGGAAGGTCGCCTCCGGGTCAAAGTCGGCAGCCACGGTCGTCTTGCTGCATACCGGTTCGCCCGTAAGCGACGACTCGTCCATCTGGAGCGACGTTGCCTCGAGCAGTTCACCGTCGGCCGGCACCTCTTCGCCGGTGGAGAGCATGACGATGTCGCCCACCACCACGTCGGTACGCGGCACCTGGATGGTATTACCATTGCGGACGACCATGACCGGTTCCTCGTCGCCCACCATGTTCAGGATGGAGAACTCGCGGTCAGCCTTCAGTTCGAAGACAAACGAGATACCCGTAGCCAGCAGGATGGCCATGAGGATGCCCAAAGGCTCGAAGAAGACGGAAGGTCCCGGATTGTGCAGTCCGAACCAGCCGTTATACTCCGCCAGCGATATAAAGACCGAGAGGAGGGCCGCTATTTCGAGGATGAAGATGAGGGAGTCGCCGTCTTGCCAGCCCTTCAGGCAATGGCCAAAGGGTCCGGAAAGCTTTTCAAAGAATCGCCTCCATAGCGACTCTCGTTTGGGTGATGTCAGGATGTTTGCCCCGTGCTCCGCCCTGGATCGCAGCACCTCAGCATCAGTAAGTCCGGTATAGTGTTGTTTCATTTAAGAATGGCCCTAACCTTTTCCTCAATCTTTGCAGTCGGTATGTTTACGTCGAGTACCTTTCCCTGACGGTCAACGAGCAGATTGCCCGGCACGTCAGAAAAGCCTAACTGCAGGACGAGCGGCGTCTCCCACACCTGGCCGTCGCAGACGACGTTCCAGCGTATAGAGTCGCGCTCCAGGAACTTACGGCAGTCCTTCTTGCTGGCATCCAGCGAGATGCTGAGCAGTCCGAGCCGGCTACCATACTTTCGCTGCAGTGCCTGAAGCCGACGCTGCTGCGTCTGGCTCTCGAAATTCCATAAAGACCAGGTGGAGATGATGTTCAGCTCGCCCTTCAGCGACTGTCGGCTGACGGCATTGCCGTTGATGTCGGTAGCCTGGAAGTCAGGCAATGTAGCCCCCTTGACGGCATACTTCAGTCCGCGCAGCTGTTTCTCAAGTCGGATGATGTGCCCGTTATCTGGCTGAGCCTTCAGCATGAGAGCCGCCAGTTCGGCCGCCGTCTTGTAGTCGGCCTCATCGCCCGTCAGCAGATAGCGCTGCAAGATGTAGTTGCATAGGATGGAGGAAGGATTTTCGCGTATGAACTTGATAGCCTCTTGCTTGACCTGCGGGGGTGTCATCTCGCTGACGGACAGTCGCCAAGCCGTCATTTGGTCGTTCTCGTCGGTACCCGTCACCTCAACCTCTTTTAGGTGGGAGGCGTCGCCCCTCAACTTTGCCGTTACGCCAGAGTTGCCATAGATGACCTGTTCAGAGAGGTTTGGATAGAGCAGCACGAAGGTAGCCAGCTTCTTGAGGTTGGTCTCATAGACAAAATGGCCTTGTGCTACCGTAATGGTATCCAGTTTTGCATTGCCTGCATCGATGCTATAGATGTAGAACTCCGACTGATCGACGTTCTCTAACTGTCCTTCCAGACGAAAGCGTCCGTTATCGACGCCACAGGAAACAAGAGAAAGGTAAAAAGGCAAAAAGGTAAAAAGGTAAAGCAGTACCGTATGCGTGAAGCGATGTACTATGTGCGACATAACCTTTTTACTTTTTTACCTTTTTACCCTCTTTGCTTTTTATTTCTCGACCTTCTTCAGTTCAAGGTCGCGGTCAGCATAGGTCTGCAGTGAGCGGTCCTTCTCGATGGCGCTACGCAGGAAGGTGCCTGCCACGCCGTTGTTACCCTTGCGGGCATAGAGCACGGCACGCAGATAGTCGGTAATGGCGTCGGCAGGACGAATCTTGCCGAGCGTCTGTTCTGCCTTGGCATAGTTCTTATTCAGAATCTGCGACAGGGCGGCACTGTTGCTGACGACCTGGTCAAAGTCCTGATCGGCCAGCACATAGTTACCCTGCGCCAAGTGCAGGTTACCCAATACCTGTGCAATGTCGGGCGAACCGGAAGCACGGCTGATGAAGTCTTCAGCCTCAGCCACGCGACCGTTCATCAGCTCCAGGAGTCCGAGGTTAGCGTTAGCCTCGTCAAGTTTGTTATCGACGGAGAGTGCCTGCTGGAAGAACTTGCGTGCACGCTCGTAGTTACCCTCCATGAAGTAGAGTCGGCCAATGTTGTTATAGGCGCGCGGATCGGCAGCATAAATCTTCACAGCCTCCTGGTATATCTTCATCTGCTCGTCGCGGTCGGTGGTCAGCGTGGCAGCATAGAGCAGCTCCTCGACGTTCAGTTCGGCGGGGTTGGCCTTGAACTGCTCACGTATCTGGTCGTCGTTGCGTCCGATGACCTCGTAGTTGGCAATGAGACGAGCACGGCGCAGCTCAGGCAGCACGCCGTCGGCCAGCTCCTGGAAAGCCTCACTCATGTTGCGAATCTGCTGTTCGCGCTCCTCGGGGTCGTCGTACATGGAGAGCACACGCAGAATCACCTCCTTATCCTGAATGTTAGAGGCACGCACCAGCTCCTGGAAGCCTTCCCAGTCCTCGGCGGTGTAGCGCACATCGACGGGAGCGTCGAGGCTGCTGAAGCGCAGCTGCTGGCGTACGTAGTTTTCGGAGACGTTCTGTCGGCCACTGGCCAGACGGTCGTTCATGGTGAAACGGCCTTCGGGCGAAGCATAGCCGGAAACCTCGATATTGTTGAGCATCATGGTAGCACGCTCGTAGTTGATGCGCTGCAAGAGCTGTACGAACTGCGTGACAGAGTTGTTCTGCAACTCGCTCTTGCGCAGCTGTGTCTGAGCTACGAGGAACTTGATGTTGGCCTCCTGGCGAATCTGCGTGATGCGCTGGAAGGAGTCAGCCGCCAGTACCGGAGCCATGGTAGGAATAGTAAGGCGGTAGAGTTCTGAGGTGGCAATGATGCCGTCGGCCACCTTCACGGCCGGTACATCGACCAGCTTGTCACCCACACGGGCCTGGAAGGTCAGCCAGAGTTCGCTCTGCAGCATTTCGGGTTTATAGAGGAAGTCGCTCTTCATGGTGTAGTGACCACCGAGCTTGTAGGAGATGGCACGGTTGTTGCCCATGACCTTCTCTCCCTGGAACGTATTGCCTACGCCACGCTCCACCTGTTGCGTGCCGCCTACGTTGTAGCGCAGCTCGGGAATAACCTTTACCACGGCCTTCTTGTTCATATACTTTTCGGGGAACATACCGTTAATCGTAGCCTCAACGTGTCCTCCTTGTGTTTCCAGTGGCTTTGGAGTAACTTTAAAATTCTCTGGGCCCAAAGCACCAAGCCCGTTCGAACATGCTGTCATCAGCAGCGATGCAGCAAAAAGTAACAAAACACTTGCTTTCTTCATGTCTCAGTCTAAATATTTTCTAGAATTCTCTCTTAATTTGGGTGCAAAAGTACTAACAATTAGGCGAACTGCCAAATAATTTACGCTTTTTAATGATTGTTACAGCCTAAAGGTTATAGGAAGCGTGTATTTTACGCGGACAGGCTGACCGTTCAGCCTACCTGGTGTCCAGCGTGGCATAGAGTTGACCACGCGCAAGGCTTCACGGTCGAGCGACGGATCGACGGATTTTACTACCTGTACGCTGGAGACGGAGCCGTTCTTCTCTACGATGAAGCTCACGATGACGCGGCCCTGTATGCCGTTCTCCTCAGCCACAGCGGGGTAGTTAATGTGGCTGGCCAGCCAGTTTTGCAGACCGGGGAATGAGGGCATCTGCTCTACCACGTCATAGACGTTGTTGTCAGCCTCCACGACCTTTGTGGTTTCGGTGGGCTGGGGCTGAGCCGGCTGGGTCTCCTGGGCCGACTGGGGCTTGATGGTCTCAGTAAGCTTAGTGGTCTCAGCAGGCTTAGTGGTCTCAGCAGGCTTAGTGGTCTCTGTAGGCTCAGAAGGCTCAATAGTCTCAGAAGGCTCAGCAGGCCCAGTAGGCTCAGAAGTCTCAGTTAGCCCAGCAGACTCAGCAGGCCCAGTGATAGTGGCTGTTGCCACAGGACTTGGGTCATCAGTGCCCTTCAACAACTTGCTACCAAGGAAGAGGCCTCCACCTACCAGCAGGAGTAGAAGCACGGCGGCAGCTCCCAGAACGAAAGGCCACTTAGGGGTTGACTTTGGTGCGGGCTGGTAAGCACTTGGATTCGGTTTTGGGGTTGTTCTGAGCGCGGGCTTGGGTTCGGGCTTGGGCGTTGGCTTGGCCACGACCTGTTTCTCATCCTCCTTTTTCGGACTACCCAGGACAATGGTTTCCTCGGACACGGGAACCTTGGGGGGCGTGGAAGCCTGCGGAGCAAGCTTTTCGCCGAGCATCGCACGTACCTCCGCTACCGACTGCGGTCGATTTTTGCGGTTGGGCTGCATCATGTAGCAAATGAGTTGCCGCATCTTCGGACTTACTGCTGGCGGGAACTGCAAGGCTTCAGCTCCCTCCTCCACCAGCTCCATGGGCGAAGGCAAGGAGTTGAGCGTCAGCAGGTGGTAGAGCGTGGCTCCTAATGAGTATAGGTCTGTCCATGGGCCGAACTTGTCTAAGCTCTGCTCTATCTGCTCGATGGGTGCATAACCCGGCGTGTAGCAGAGGCCCGACGTGGTGGTCAGACCTTCACCGCCCGACATCTGCTTACTGGCACCGAAGTCGATGAGCAGGGCTTTGCCCGTCTTGTCCATCATGATATTAGCAGGCTTCAGGTCGAGATGCCAGATGTGCTGCTGGTGAACAGCGTCAAGTGCGTCGAGCACCTGGCTCAGCACGTTACTTGCTTCTTCCTCTGTAAGGGGCTGACCTGTACGCTTAATCCGTGAACTGAGCGACTCGCCGTCAATGAAGTCCATGACATAATAGGTTGTACCGTTCTCTTCGAAGAGGTCATGCACGCCGACAATGTGGTTGTTCTTCAACCGTCGCAGTCGCTGGGCCTCCTTCATAAACTTCGAGCGCTGGCTGTCGAAAGTAGCCTTATTGTCGGGCACGCTGACGGTGACCGTCTCGCCGTCACGCAGGTTTATCTCTTTCATAAAGAACTCCTTCAGGGCATAAGTCTCGTCGAAGTTCACGTTGGTCACTACATAAGTATTGCCGAAGCCGCCCGAACTGAGCGAACGTTCTACCCTGTAGGCGCCGCCTCTGAGCATGGTTCCCGGCTGTAAAAGTTTGTTGTCCATAGCTTTTGTTTTTACAATTATGGCGCAAAGGTACGAAATAAATCTTAATTCTTCACGCTTAATTCATATTTATTTTGTACTTTTGCAGCCATGAACCAACTGAACATTGACGAAATACGGGTCATCGCCTTCGATGCAGACGACACACTATGGGACTGTCAGTCGCACTTCGAAGAGGTAGAGAACCTGCTCTATGCCTTCATCGGGCCCTACTGTCAGGACCCCAAACGCGAACTCTTCGAAACCGAGAGCCAGAACATGGAGGACTTGGGTTATGGCTGCAAGGCCTTTACCATCAGCGTGATGGAGACCGCCCTACGCATCTGCGGCAATGACCTCTCAGCCACCCAGCTGACCGAATTGTTAGAGGCCGGCAAGCACCTGCTGCACCTGCCCGCCACACCGTTGCCGGGGGTAGTGGAGGTACTGAGGAGCCTATCCCCCCGCCCTTCCCTAAGGGAAGAGGGCCTTACTCCACTTCGAGTAGTCTGCTTCACCAAGGGTGAATTGCAAGACCAGGAGAACAAGCTGAAGCGGTCGGGGCTCATCAAGTATTTTGACCACGTGGAAATTACGTCCGACAAGACGGAGAAGGAATTTCTGGCCCTTTGCCAGCACCTCGGCATTGAGCCGCACGAGCTGCTCATGGTGGGCAACTCGCTAAAGAGCGACATAGCGCCTGCACTGGCCATTGGGGCACAGGCTGTCCACATACCGTTTCACGTTACGTGGCAGTTAGAGGTTCACGAGAAAATCAAGCACGACAGGATGGTGGAGATAAAAGAGATTGGGCAATTGCCCGAGCTGCTCCACCTGAAAGTATAATAAAAGGAGTATTATGGTATATTGCATATCGAAGAAGATGGAAGTGGCTGGCTGTCACCAGCTCACGCTGCCCTACGAGAGTAAATGCAGCAGACTACATGGACACAACTGGAGCATCACCGTGTTCCTGGCTTCAGAGGAGCTTGACGAAAGCGGCATGGTTGATGACTTTACACACATCAAGCAGAAAGTACACGGCTACTTAGACCACGGCAACCTGAACGAGCTGCTGCCCTTCAACCCCACTGCGGAAAACGTGGCCGAATGGATTGTCAAGCAGTTTCAACACTGCTATAAGGTCATTGTCGAGGAGTCGTACGGCAACGTGGCTCAAGTTTATGACGACCAGTTCCCCATTGACGCAAAGTTCCTGCTATGACAACCTATCGCGTTAACGAAATATTCTATTCCCTGCAGGGCGAGGGGCACCACACGGGACGTGCTGCCGTGTTTGTACGCTTCAGTGGCTGCAACCTGAAGTGTCCGTTCTGCGATACCGACTTCAGCTCCTATCAGGAGATGACGCTCGGCAACATCATGACGGCCGTCAGCATGTGGCGGCACTGCGGCTTCGTGGTGCTGACAGGCGGCGAGCCCTCACTGCAGGCTGACGACGCCCTCGTAGAAGCCCTGCACCAAGCGGGTTTCTACGTGGCCATGGAGACCAACGGCACCCACGCCGTACCCCAGGGAATAGACTGGGTGACGGTATCGCCCAAGAGCCCCCCCTCTGACTCCCCCACGGGGGAGAGACCGGAACGCATCAATGAACTGAAGGTCATCTTTGACGGCAAGACTGCCCCCCACAGCTTACTCCCCCCGTTGAGGGAGTCAGAAGGGGCTCCCCTCCTCTACCTCCAGCCCTGCGACACGGGCAACCCAGAGCGTAACACGCTCTTGACGAGCCAGTGCGTGGAGTACATCAAGGAGCACCCCGAGTGGCGGCTGTCGCTGCAGACGCACAAAATATTACAGATACGCTGAGGTGTCTCACTCAAGAAAACTCAAAATTCATTTGGTTTTCTTTTCGCTTCTTTGTATCTTTGCACCCAAATTTCCAGAAACAGAACAAAAAAGAAATACAGAAGAATGGCAGAGAAGAAGTTTAAGAGAACTACCGTGACCTCGGCACTGCCCTACGCTAACGGCGGCGTGCACATTGGTCACCTGGCTGGCGTCTATGTGCCGGCCGACATCTACGTGCGTTACCTCCGACTGAAGAAGGAAGAGGTGCTTTTCATTGGCGGCAGCGACGAGCACGGCGTGCCCATCACCATACGTGCCCGCAAGGAGGGCATTACGCCACAGGACGTGGTCGATCGCTACCATAAAATGATCAAGGACTCATTCCAGGAGTTTGGCATTTCGTTTGACATCTACAGCCGCACCACCTCAGAGACGCACCATAAGTTTGCCGCCGAATGGTTCCGCAAGCTATACGACGAAGGCAAGCTGACCGAGG
>DGTH01000025.1:0-2948 GCA_002393705.1 Prevotella sp. UBA4341
GAGTGCAGAATGCGTCGCTGCACGGGTTTCAGACCGTCCTCGATGTGGGGTACGGCTCGCTCCAGTATGACGTAGGAGGCGTAGTCGAGAAACCAGTTCTGGTACATGCCGCTGAGGTGGTGAACGGCGGCAGCGTCGAAGCGGTTTACGGGTTTGTAGTCGGAGTGGGCCTCTTCGGTGGGCTCGACGGGGGAACCGTCGAGCGCTGTATTTTCGTCGGGGGGTGTGGGCTCGACGGGGGAACCGTCGAGCGCTGTTTCTTTGTCTTTTATTTCGTCGCTCATAGTTTATTCATCGTAGGGGTAGGTTACTTCTTCAATACTCTTGAACATGTTGAGGAATTGTTTTGCTTTCTGCTTGCTCCACTTGATTTGCTCAAGATACTCGTCGGGCGGATTCGCTCCGTCATACACTTGACGGAAGGCTGTGGCTGGAATGCTGCCGAAGTCATGATGCATGTCGTCAGTGGCTTTCACGTTCAGCTTCAGCAACCGTTCTCCGTCGAGATAGATACGGTAATCGATGTATTTTCCTACATCGAGGTCTGTTGCCCGGAAGTAGGCGAACAATGTCTTCCCCTTTTCGTCGTACAGGAATTCCTCGTAATACTGACGTGCCGCAAAGTTATACGACGTAGTGGCGAAGCGCAGGAAGTGGCGATCGTAGATGCGCGGCTCCTCCTCGTTGTCGTCCTCCAACTCGCCATAGTACATATAGATGCTTTCGTGGTGGAGGCCCGTGGCTGGCAGGTTCTGCCGGACGTCCAGGTGGTAACGCTCCATGGGAATGCCCTCGCTGGGGAAGCTGTCGCTCATCATGCTGATGGTTTCGTGCACGGCCTGGTAGGTCTCGCGTATGCTGGCTACGGTGTGCTGGGCCATGGCTTGCAGCAGGCCGATGGCGAGCAGAAGGATTGTTATAGCGGCTTTTCTCATTCTGTCTTTTAGGTTTCCCCCGCAAAGATACGCAAAAAAGCGCAAATACGCAAAATTCTTGCCTTGGTTTTAGCTTTTTTTCGTATCTTTGTGGGCGAAAGTTATGACCATGCAACCCAGAACAACGATTATTGGCGGCGGTGCGGCAGGCTTTTTCTGTGGCATACAGCTCAAGACGATGTGCCCCAGGATGGAGGTGTGCATCTGCGAAAGCGGCCGCCGTGTACTGAGAAAAGTGGCCGTCTCGGGCGGTGGCCGCTGCAACGTGACCAACACCTTCGAGGGCGTGAGCGACCTGCAGGCGGTCTATCCGCGCGGCCACCGGCTCATGAAGCGCCTCTTCAACGTCTTTTCGCCGCAGGACACCTACCGCTGGTTTGAGGAGCACGGCGTGCCCCTGACGGTTCAGCCGGACCACTGCGTCTTCCCTCAGGCGCAGGACGCGCAGGCCGTCATCAGCTGTTTTCTCCGCGAGACCCGCCGCCTTGGCGTTGAGATACGCACCGAGTGTCGCATCGACAGCCTGCCCTCCCCGGCCGACCACGAGTACGTCGTGGTCACTACTGGCGGAGTCCAACCTTCAAGCCACCTCCTTCCTCCATCCTTCCTCGTCCAAAGGCCCGTTCCTTCGCTTTACAGCTTTCGCATTGACGACGAGCAGCTCCATGCCTTGATGGGCACTGTGGTCGAGCAGGCTCACGTCCTGTTGCCCGGTACGAAGCTGAAGGCCGAAGGTCCGCTGCTGCTGACCCACTGGGGCATGAGTGGGCCCGCCGTGCTCCGGCTGTCCAGCTACGGAGCCCGTCTTCTGGCCGAAAAGGGCTATCGCCACCCGCTTTCCGTTAACTGGGCTGGACAGGGCTCCGCCACGGTGCAGCAGGAGTTGTCGCGGCTGTCGGCAGACTCTCCGCAGAAACTGCTGCCCAACTTGCGCCCCTTCGGGTTGCCCGCCCGCCTGTGGGAGTACCTCACGCAGAAAGCACTCGGCGAGCGAAGCCGTGCGCCCTGGGGCTCACTGAACCGGAAAGAGCTGAACCGTCTGCTCAACACGCTGACTAACGACGAGTACCTCGTCAGCGGGCGTGCTCCGTTTAAGGATGAGTTTGTTACCTGTGGCGGTGTTGACCTGAAGAGCGTGAACCCTGCAACCCTGGAAAGCCGCGAGCGGCCGCGCCTTTTCTTTGCGGGCGAAGTGCTTGATGTTGACGGCGTTACTGGTGGTTTTAACTTCCAGTGTGCTTGGACCACCGCCTTTGTCGTGGCGCAGAGTATTGCCCGTTCTGAGGGCGAACTCGGGGAATAGAGGGGCGGGCCCTCGGGAGAGCCCTCGGGAACGGGGGACCGGGAGGCGGAGACTCGGTAGCTGAGGGGCAGAGAGCCGGCGGCTTAAGGGCCGAGACTCGGTAGCAAAGTGGTCGAGAGGCGGGGGCTTACGCTCTGACGGCGGCCGCCGTCAGAACTGACAACGGGCGGCACTGGTTCCGACAGCGGGCGCCGCCCGAACTGACAGCACCCGCCGCCTGACCATGTTGAAAGGGAGAAGATTGGGGATGCAATGCCATCCCCGTACTGTGCAAAGGTAATAAAAATATTCAACAGGTGCAAATGTTTCGCCTGGAAATCGCGGCGCGTTATTCATTTTTAACGCTCCTGTTGGCCGTAGGTTCGTGATTATTTCGTACCTTTGCAAGCACATTTTTTAAACAGACATTATTTTATGGCACAAGAAGACGTATTTAAGAAAATCGTGTCGCACTGCAAGGAGTACGGTTTCGTGTTCCCCTCGAGCGACATCTACGACGGATTGGGCGCTGTGTATGACTATGGTCAGAACGGCGTAGAGTTGAAGAACAACATCAAGGAATACTGGTGGAAGTCGATGGTCCTGCTGCACGAGAACATCGTGGGCATAGACTCAGCCATCTTCATGCACCCCACAATATGGAAGGCTTCGGGCCACGTGGATGCCTTCAACGACCCGCTCATTGACAACCGCGACTCGAAGAAGCGCTA
>DGTH01000025.1:2995-3372 GCA_002393705.1 Prevotella sp. UBA4341
GACTCGAAGAAGCGCTACCGCGCCGACGTGCTCATTGAGGACCAGATAGCCAAGTACGACGAAAAGATACAGAAGGAGGTGGAGAAAGCCCGCAAGCGCTTCGGCGACTCGTTTGACGAGCAGAAGTACCTGGAGACCTCGGAGCGCGTGAAGGAGACCAAGCAGAAGCGCGACGCGCTGCACGAGCGCTACGCCAAGGCCATGCAGGGTCCCGACCTGGAGGAGCTGAAGCAGATTATCCTGGACGAGGAGATTGTCTGCCCCATCAGCGGAACCCGCAACTGGACTGACGTGCGCCAGTTTAACCTCATGTTCTCTACCGAGATGGGTGCCTCGGCCGACGCCTCCATGAAGATTTACCTGCGTCCGGAGACGGC
>DGTH01000017.1 GCA_002393705.1 Prevotella sp. UBA4341
GGATGAGTTGGGGATTATAACCGGCCTCCACGATACGGTAGGAGAAATCGATGTCCTCGCCGAAGCGCATCTTCGAAAAACCGCCCAACTGCTGATAGACATCGCGGCGGATGCCCATGTTGAAGGAGCGGGGATAGAACTTGTCCATCTTCTTCTTGCCGCCCCGTATGCCGCCCGTGGTAAAGAACGAGGTCATGGAGTAGCTGATGGCCTTCTGCACGGGTGTGAACGAGGGGTGTGCCGCGTCGGGCCCGCCCCAGCAGACCTGTTGGGGGCGAGTCTGCTGCTGCACGCTCTCCAGGTAATTGGGTGGCACCACCACGTCAGAGTCGAGAATGATGACCCACTGTCCGTGGGCACGCTCAACGCCGTAGTTGCGGCTTTGGCCGGGGCCGGAGTTCTCTTTGTAGTAATAATGCAAATCAAGGATGCTTGCGTACTTTTCGCAAACATCCTTGCAGGTCTTCTTAGAACCGTCCTCTACAATAATCACCTCAAAGTCTTTCGCCGTCTGCGAGCAGAGGCTCGCCAGCAGCTCATCTACCTCGTCAGGTCGATTGAATACGGGGACGATGAATGAATACTTCATATTTACTCCTTGGCGCGAGCCAGGTAAGAGCCGTCGCGTGTGTCAACCTGAATGAGGTCGCCCTCGTTAATGAACAGTGGCACACGTACCTCGACGCCAGTCTCCAGCGTGGCGGGCTTCAGCGTGTTGGTGGCTGTGTCGCCCTTGATGCCGGGCTCAGAGTGAGTGACGCGCAGAGTGGTCTTTACGGGCATTTCGGCATAGAGAATGGTTCCGTCGGTCGTGTCGCTGACAACTGATACTGTGTCGCCCTCCTTCATGTATTCGTGGCCGATAACCAGGTCGTTGGCAATAGGAATCTGCTCGAAGGTCTCCTGATTCATGAAGATGCGTCCCTCCTGGTCCTCGTAGAGGTACTGGTAGTCGCGGTGCTCAATGACCACGTCCTCGAGCTTTTCGCCAATGTTGTAGCGACGCTCCAGCACACGTCCGTCAGTGACGTTCTTCAGCTTAATGTTCATAATAGTGTTTCCCTTGCCGGGCTTACGGTGCTGGAAGTCAATGCAAACCCAAATGGCTCCGTCCATGCGAATGGCGGTTCCTTTCTTGATGTCTTGTGAATTAATCATACGAAAAAATTGCTGTTATTATATAAATTTGTGGGTGCAAAGGTACAAAAAAAAGTGAAAAGTGGAAAGCAGAAAGGAAAATTTTTGTCTGAAACTTGCGTAATTAAAAAGAAATGTGTAATTTTGCAGCCCGAATCGTGAATTATAACAACAAAAAACAAAGATAACAAAGATGAAAAGAACATTTCAGCCCCACAATCGCCGCCGCGTGAATAAGCACGGTTTCCGTGAACGCATGGCAACAAAGAATGGTCGTCGCGTACTGGCTTCACGCCGCGCTAAGGGCCGCAAGAAGCTTACCGTATCTGACGAGCGTCACGGAAAGTAATCACTCCAAGGATGTGAATAAGGTAAAGAATAACGGGATGGAGCACGTGTGTTTCATCCCGTTTTCTTGTTTTTTGCCTTTTTTTTTGGTATTGTCGATTATTATTCGTACTTTTGTCGGTTAGTTAACGTGATTTCTAAAAGAAATGAGTAAAGGTAAGCTAATAGGGAAATTTACCGACTGGCGGCTATGGGCCCACTTGCTGTCCATGCTGTTGGTTTTCTTGCTTTTCTGCATCGGCATCAAGTTCGGTCTTGACCTCTATACGCGTCATGGAGAGGAGGTGCCTGTTCCTAACGTGGTGAACATGGATTTTGACAAGGCGAAATTACTGCTCGACGAGTACGACCTGCGTATTCAGGTGGCCGACTCGGGCTTCAACAAGCGCATGCCTGCCGATTGCATTCTGGCTCAGACGCCGGGTGCCTCGGCCCGCGTAAAGAGTGGTCACGTGGTCTATGTGACGGTCAATTCGCCGTCGTCGCCAACGGTCACTATACCCGATCTTATTGACAATAGCAGCCTGCGGGAAGCTGAGGCCAAGCTGGCTGCCATGGGCTTCAAGCTGCTGCCGCCGAAACGCATCGTCGGCGAGAAGGACTGGGTCTATGGCATCATCAGCCGAGGACGCCGCATCGGCACTGGCGACCGTGTCAACACCGACGCGCCGCTAACCCTCATTGTGGGCGACGGCGGCTATGAAGGTGAGGACGAGGACATGCAGGATTACCCTGAAGTCATGGATGGCAGCGACCCTACGGGCGACATGGCGACCGTTGATGCTGAGTCCGCCTATGAAGAAGCTGTAGAACCAACAGGCCAGAATCAGACCGAACCATGATAGACGAGACTACAGACATTCAGCTTATTGACGAGGAAGACGAACAGCTGCCCGCACAGCTCTACGAGCACTACCGCTTCGAGGTGGACAGGGGGCAGGTGCCCGTGCGTGTCGATAAGTACATGTTCGAGAAGCTGCAGCACTCCTCACGCAATCGTATTCAGAAAGCTGCCGACGCCGGCTTCGTTCACGTCAACGACCGCCCGGTGAAAAGTAATTATAAGGTACGCGCGGGCGACGTTGTGACGCTCATGATGGACCGCCCGCACTACGATACGACCATAGAGCCTGAAGACATACCGTTAGACGTGGTCTTCGAAGACGAGCAGCTCATGGTCATCAACAAGCCAGCCGGGCTGGTCGTTCACCCGGGCGTGGGCAATTTCCACGCCACGCTCGTCAATGCCGTGGCCTGGCACTTGAGGAATCTTCCTACCTACGACCCCAACGACCCCAGCGTAGGACTCGTACACCGCATTGACAAAGACACCAGCGGACTGCTCGTCATAGCCAAAACCCCCGAAGCCAAGACAGAACTGGGCGCCCAGTTCTTCAACAAGACGACCCACCGCAGCTACGTGGCTCTGGTGTGGGGAAACTTTAGCGAAGACAGCGGACGCATAGAGGGCAACATAGGGCGCGACCCTAAGGACCGTCTGCGCATGGCCGTCTTCCCCCCTGGCTCAGAGGTGGGCAAGCCGGCCGTTACCCACTACCGCGTGCTGGAACGCTACGGTTACACGACGCTTGTAGAGTGCATCCTCGAGACAGGACGCACCCACCAGATACGTGCCCACATGACCCACATAGGTCACCCCCTCTTTGCCGACGAGCGCTATGGCGGCATGGAGATACTGCGTGGAGAACGCACGGCCAGCTACCGCCAGTACATACAGAACTGTTTTAAGCTCTGCTGTCGTCAGGCCCTGCACGCCCGCACCTTGGGCTTTGTTCACCCCGTGAGTCATGAGCAGATGGACTTTACCAGCCCTTTGCCCAACGACATGGAGGCATTGATTGAGAAATGGAGAAACTATCTTAAAAGAATATGAAAAAGAATATTGCAATTGTTTGTGGAGGCGACTCGTCAGAGCATGACGTCTCGCTGCGTTCCGCCCAAGGACTTTATTCCTTCTTCGACAAGGAACGCTATAACGTATATATTGTTGATGTGAAAGGTGTTGACTGGAAGGTAGAACTGCCTGGCGGCATCACCACGCCTATTGACCGTAACGACTTCTCGTTCGTGGAGGACGGTAAGGCGAAATACTTCGACTACGCCTACATCACCATTCATGGCACACCGGGCGAGAACGGACTTCTGCAGGGATACTTCGACCTGATACGTCTGCCTTATTCTACGAGTGGCGTGCTGGTCGAGGCCATGACGTTCGACAAGTTCGTCCTGAACCAGTACCTGCGTAGCTATGGTGTCTCGGTGGCCGACTCGCTGCTTATCCGCAAGGGTTACGAGCAGCTGGTCAGCGACGACGAGGTGGAGGAACGCATCGGCATGCCCTGCTTTGTGAAGCCGGCTTCCGACGGCTCCAGCTTTGGCGTCAGCAAAGTGAAGAACAAGGACCAGCTGGCCCCGGCCATTCGCAAGGCCATGCTCGAGAGCCCCGAGGTTATGGTCGAGCAGTACTTAGAGGGTACCGAAATTACCCAGGGAGTCTATAAGACCCGCGAGAAGCAGGTGCTCCTACCCATTACCGAAGTGGTGACGAGCAACGAGTTCTTCGACTACGATGCCAAGTACAACGGCCAGGTTGAGGAAATCACTCCGGCCCGCATCTCTGACGAGCTGGCTCAGCGCGTCAGCCAGATTACCAGCCACATCTACGACATCCTGCACTGCAACGGCATCATCCGCATTGACTACATCATTTCGCCTGAAGGCAAAATCACCATGCTCGAGGTGAACACCACGCCGGGCATGACCGCCACCAGCTTCATTCCCCAGCAGGTACGTGCCGCCGGTCTCGACATGAAGGACGTGCTGACAGACATCGTAGAAAACCAATTCCCCTGTCGCCCCCTAAGTTAGGGGGTTGGGGGTCTGAAGAACCCGATGATTATGGAAGATACAAAGAATTTAATTCAGTCTGCTTGTTCAGACCCCCTGCCCCCTAACTTAGGAGGGGGTATAGGGCATGAATTCGACGAGATCCGCCCCTATGAGGCTGGCGAAATGAAACAAGCCTTTGAGGAACTGCTGAACGACCGCCAGTTCTCGTTAGTACTGAAGGGCTTTGCCCCGTGGCTGCCCAAATGGGTACGTAATGGGGTGCTCCGTCTGGCCTTTACGGGTGTGAAGACACCGCTTGACTTCCAGCTGCGCTTTATGAAACCAGTGGTCAAGTGGATTATCCGTAAGCATACGGACGGATGCTCGTTTGATGATACATCATTAAGAAGAGAGAATTGTCAATCCTCAACTCTCCACTCTCAACTCTCAACTCTCAACTCTCAATCAAGATACACCTTCGTCTCCAACCACCGTGACATCGTGCTTGAC
>DGTH01000136.1 GCA_002393705.1 Prevotella sp. UBA4341
CAGTAGGGGGCAAGAGAGTAATAAATAGTAAATCGAAAATCAGTAAATCGAAAATCAGTAAGATGAACATATTAAACCTGTTTAAAGTAAGCATTCGGGCCGTAGCCAACAACAAGATGAGGTCGTTCCTCTCCATGCTGGGCATCATCATCGGCGTGGCGGCAGTCATCATCATGATGTCGATAGGACAAGGCTCGAAGGAAAGCATACGCGCCGAACTCTCAACCATGGGCACCAACCTGCTGACCATCAGGCCGGGAGCCGACATGAGAGGCGGCGTAAGACAAGACCCCTCGGCCATGCAGACGCTGAAGATGGCCGACTACGAGAGCATCGTCAAGCAGAAGAAGTTCGTGACGAAGGTGTCGCCCGAAGTAACGGCCAGCGGACAGGTCATCTACGGCAACAACAACACGACGACCACCGTCTATGGCGAGAGCACCGAGTACCTGGACATCAAGCTCTGGAGCGTTGAGGAGGGAGACTGCTTCACCGACGAGGACATCAAGAAGGCCAGCAAGGTCTGCGTGGTGGGAAAAACCATCGTCGATGAACTCTTTGCCGACGGCCAGGACCCCATAGGCAAGACCATACGCTTCAAGAGCATACCCATGCGCATAGTGGGCGTGCTGAAGTCGAAGGGCTACAACTCATGGGGCATGGACCAGGACAACGTCATCATAGCCCCCTACACCACGGTGATGAAGCGCATTGCCGCTCAGACCTTCTTCTCGAGCATCAACTGCTCGGCCATTACCGAGGAACTCTCGGACGCTGCCATCGAGGAGCTGACCCAGATACTGCGCACAAACCACAAGCTCAAGGAGGAGGCCGACGACGACTTCACCATACGGTCGCAGGCGGAGATGATGGAGACCATGTCAACCACCATGGACACCGTGACCATCATCCTCGTGGTGGCGGCGGCCTTCTCGCTACTCGTGGCCGGCATCGGCATCATGAACATCATGCTCGTATCGGTCACCGAGCGCACCAAGGAGATTGGCCTGCGCATGGCCGTGGGAGCCACCGGGGCCGTCATCTCGCTGCAATTCCTCATTGAGTCGGTTCTCATATCGCTGACGGGCGGACTGTTAGGCATCGTGACAGGCTGCAGCGTCAGTGCCCTGCTCGTGCCACTGATGGGCATGCCCAGCTCCGTACCCGCCTGGAGCATCTGGGTGTCGTTCTTCGTCTGCGTATGCATAGGCGTGCTGTTCGGATACATACCCGCACAGAAGGCTGCCAACATGGACCCCATAGAAGCCATACGCCATGAGTAAGCAAGCCGCTATCCTCCTGCATGCTGCCATCTGGGTGGTGCTCTTCCTGATGCCGCTGACGTTCTTCGGCTACACGCCGAACATGAGCATCAAGCACTTCGTCATGCTCAGCGTTTCGCCGCTCATCACCATGCTCGTGTTCTACGCCAACTACCTGTGGCTCATACCACGATACTTCATGCGCCGCGAACGCCAGAAGTTCTGGATGGTCAATGCCGTGCTTGTGGTCGTCATGGGTGTAGCCATCCACTACTGGATGGACTTCATACACACCATGTTCGAAGACGAAATGGCTCCCGACCACGACTTGACACCCATCGAGGTGCTGAGCTTTGTGCTGCACGACATCCTGCAGCTGGCAGCGGCCGTCTTCGTGGCCACGACGATACAGATGGCCGTGCGCTGGCAGCACCTGGAGACGGCACGCCGCGAGGCCGAAGCAGCCCGCGCAGAGGCGGAGCTGAAGAACCTGCGCTGGCAGCTGAACCCACACTTCCTGCTGAACACGCTGAACAACATCTACGCACTGACCAGCATTGACCCGCAGCGGGCACAGGAGACGATACAGGAGTTCAGCGAAGTCATGCGCCACGTGCTCTACGACAACCAGAAGCGCCGCGTGCCCTTAGACGAGGAGCTGCAGTTCCTGGGCAACTACGTCAAGCTCATGCGCATCAGGCTGCCTCGGCAGGTGGAGGTGACGTACGAGACGAAGCTGCCGCGTCAGGGCACGGCGAAGATAGAGGTGGCACCCATGATCTTTGCCTCGCTGGTAGAAAACGCCTTTAAACATGGAGTCAGCCCTACGCTCGACTCGTATATACATATTGAGATAACAGCCGACGAGCGATTCGTCCGCTGCGACATCAGAAACTCTAACCACCCGAAGTCGGAAGCTGACCACAGTGGCCACGGCATAGGCCTCAGGCAGATGCAGCACCACCTGGACATTGAGTACCCAGGCAAGTACCAGTGGAACTACGGAGTAAGCAACGACGGAGGGGAATACTATTCAACAATTACAATTAAACCCTAACAACAACAACAACATGCTGATTACAACCGCAATCATCGACGACGAACCCTTGGCAGCACAACTGCTTGAGAGCTACGTCAAGAAGACGCCGTTCCTGCAACTGACGGGAACCTACAACAGTGCCATTGAGGCGATGAGAACGCTGCGTACGCAACCAGTACAACTGCTTTTCCTCGACATCCAGATGCCGGAGCTTTCGGGCATCGAATTTGCAACCATCCTGCCTTCAACCACGAGAATCGTCTTTACGACGGCCTTTCCGCAGTACGCCATCGACGGCTACAAGGTCAACGCGCTGGACTACCTGCTGAAACCTATAGCCTACGAAGACTTCCTGAAGTCGGCCGACAGGGCCCTGGACTTCTTCACGCTGATTGACAAGCAGGAGCACCTGTCGAAGGACCGCTTCCTCTTCATCAAGAGCGAGTACAAGCTGGTGCGCATTGACTTTGATGACATCACCTACATTGAAGGTCTGAAGGACTACGTACGCTTCTACCTGAAGGACGGACAGAAGCTGATGAGCCTGATGAACATGAAGAAGCTGGAGGACTACCTGCCCATGCCCGAGTTCATGCGCGTTCACCGCTCGTTTATCGTCCGCATGCCCACCATACCCCTGGTGGAAAGGAACCGGCTGGTCTATGGCGACCAGTACATCCCCATCTCTGACTCGTACAAGGACGACGTGCAGCGCTATTTAGACAGCCACACGCTATCCTAAAGAAACACGAGAGAGGGTGTGTCAAAATAGGCAC
>DGTH01000012.1:0-8495 GCA_002393705.1 Prevotella sp. UBA4341
GCCACGAGGCAGGCCAGGGGCACGGAAGCCATCTCGAGTCCGAGGAAGAACAGCAGGAAGTGGCCGCTGGACATCATGACGAACATGCCGAGTAGCGTGGAGAGCAGCAGCAGGTAGAACTCGCCCTCGTTCTTGACGTTCATGGCGCTGGACTCTACCCAGGGCTGGGCCATCATGACCACGATGAACGTGCCGGCAGAGAGAATGGCCTTCATCACGTTCGTTGCGGGCGACGAGGCATACATGCCGCCGAAAGCCTCGGCAGGCGACGTGGTGAGGCAGACGGCCGACACAACGGCCAGCGAGCCCAGCGTGATGCAGGCCAGCGCGTAGCCCTTGACCTTAACGCGGGCCAACACGAAGTCGGCTGCGAAGACCACTAAAAGTGCGAGGACCAGAAAGGCCTCGGGAATCATATTTAAGAATTGACTATATCCCATAATGCAATTTACGATTTACGGATTTACGATTTACGGATTTATTCCCTTTTTCTCTTTATATGATGTTAGACAAAATAGGGCCTACGGCATCGTTGATGGCATTGCTGGCCCAGAGGGGGAACAGACCGAGACCGGCCACGCAGGCAATAAGACAGATGACGGCGACGCGCTCGTCCCACGTAGCATCGGTGAGCTCAAGGTAGTGCTTGTTCTCCACCTCGCCATAGAGAATCTTACCTACGACACGCAGGATATAGACTGCGGTGACGACGATAGAGGTACAAGCGATGATGGTGGCTACGCGGTGGAAGGTGTCGGCATTCTCGAACGAGCCCACGAAGATGGTCATCTCGGCAATGAAACCCGAGAAGCCCGGCAGACCCAGGTTGGCCAGACCGGCAATGACGTAACCGACGGCGAGGAACGGCATAATCTTCATCAGGCCGGCCAGCTCGCGGATGTCACGGGTGTGGGTACGACCGTAAATCATGCCGATGAGGGCAAAGAAGAGAGCCGTCATCAGACCGTGGGAGAGCATCTGCAGGATGGCACCCGTACACGACGTGCGGGTCATCATCAAGAGGGCAAAGAGCACCAGGCCGCAGTGAGACACTGAGGAGTAGGCGTTGATGTACTTCAGGTCGGTCTGGACGCAGGCCGAGAGGGCTCCATAGACCACGCTGATGGTGGTGAGGATGAGGAAGATCCAGGCCAGGTCGTTGGCAGCTTCAGGCAGCAGATACATAGCCACGCGGAAGCAGCCGTAGCCTCCCAGCTTCATGAGCACACCGGCGTGAAGCATTGACACGGCCGTGGGGGCCGAAGCATGACCGTCGGGCGACCATGTGTGGAACGGGAACAGGGCTCCCAGCACGCCGAAGCCGATGAAGATGAAGGGGAACAGGGCCTTTTGAACGTCGGGCGAAATGTTGTGAAGTGCAGCTATCTCGTTGACGTTCATCGTGGTGGCACCGCTGAAGTAGTAGATGCCCAGAATGCCCAGAATGAGCAGGGCCGAACCGCCCATGAGCATCAGCGTAAGCTTCATGGCGGCGTACTCCTTCTTGCCGGAGCCCCAGACGCCGATGAGCAGATACATCGGGATGAGGGCTACCTCGTAGAACATGAACATGGTGAACATGTCAGTACAGATGAAGAAGCCGAACACGCCCGTGGAAAGCAGCGTAAACCAGAGGAAGTACTCCTTGGTGAGCGGCTTGAGCTGCCACGAGGCGAAGGTGCCGGTAAAGACGATGATGCTGGACAGCAGGAGCATAACGACCGAAATGCCATCGACACCAACGGAGTAAGCAATGTTGAGCGGCTTGAACCACGGGGTGGAGTAGGTGAGCAACATGACGTCGGCATTGCCGGCAGCGCGCTGCTCGATGAAGTATATGGTCAGCCAAATAGACAGTGCCAGCAGGCAAGTAGCGCCGGTCACCATCACGCCACGCACCTGATAAAGGCTCTTAGCCAACCAGAGGCCAAGAAGCATCAGGGCGGGAATTACTACGAATAAACTTAATATTGACATAATATTCTTTTCTTATTATAGATTCTATAGAGGCTATAGTTACTATAGAGACTATAGGGCTAATAATACTAATGTTAATCCTACAGCACCGCAGAGGAACCAGACGGCATACTGGCGGACGTCGCCGCTCTGCCAGGGGCGAATGCTCTCGCCGGCCTCGTTGGCTCCCCAGGCCATGAAGTTGAACGTTCCGTCAACGATGTGGCGGTCGAACCAGGCAATAGGCGTGGAGACGCAACGGAAGATGATGCGGTGGGTCACGAACTGCCAAATCTCGTCCTGATAGAAACGCTTGTAGGCTGCACGATGCAGACGGGGGAACGTCTTGTACAGGCGGTCGGCAATGGGCTGGCTTTCGCCTTTGTAAATATAAGTAGCCAGACAGATGCTCAACAGGGCAATAACCGTTGAAGTAATGGCGATTTGAGTATCGAAGTGGATGGTGTAGTCCTGACCGTTGGCCGTAACGAACGAGCCAAACGAACCGCCCCAGCCAAGGAATCCGGCCAGCGTGCTATAGACGCCCACACCCACCGTGATGACGCAGAGCACAATGAGCGGAATGGTCATCGTGAGCGGAGCCTCATGGGGAGTGTGGTGAGCGTGAGCCTCCACGTTCTCCGTACCCCAGAAGATGCCGTAGTACAGGCGGAACATGTAGAACGCCGTCATGGCTGCTATGGCCGTCATAATCCAGCCTACCACAGGGCTGTACTGGAAGCAGGCCGAAATAATTTCATCCTTCGAGCTGAAGCCCGAGAAGAAAGGAATGCCGGCAATGGCCAGACAGCTGATGAGGAACGTAATGTGAGTAATGGGCATGTACTTGCGCAGACCGCCCATCAGGGCCATCTCGTTAGAGTGGACGGCATGGATGATGCAGCCCGCACCAAGGAACAGGCAGGCCTTGAACATAGCGTGGGTGAAGAGGTGGAACATAGAGGCCATGTAGCCCAGCGAACCATGGGCATCAATGACGGCCTCATGGCCAGGCAGACAGACGCCCAGCGCCACCATCATGAAGGCAATCTGAGAAATGGTCGAGAAGGCCAGCACGCGCTTGATGTCGCTCTGGGCACAAGCCACGGCAGCGGCATAGAAAGCTGTGAACACGCCCACCCAGACCACGATGCTCAGCGACTCAGGAGCATACTGAATCCACAGCGGGAACATGCGGGCAATCTGGAACACACCGGCTACGACCATCGTAGCAGCGTGGATGAGTGCCGACACGGGCGTAGGACCCTCCATGGCATCGGGCAGCCAGATGTGCAGCGGGAACATGGCCGACTTACCGGCACCGCCAATGAACATCAGCACCAAAGCGGTAGGCAGGATGAAGGCACCGGCAGCCATGGCCTTGCTGACGGAGCCCTGAATGAACGGCGTGGCACCTTCGCCCATCACGATATCGTTGGCAAACGAGAAGCTGAACGAGTCAGTATAATAACCGAACAGCAGAATACCGATAAGGAAGAACATATCGGCGAAGCGCGTCACGATAAAGGCCTTCTTGGAGGCTGCGATGGCTGGCTTCAGCGGGTAGTAGAAACCAATGAGCAGATAAGACGATACGCCTACCAGCTCCCAGAACAGGTACATCTGGAAAATGTTGGTGGCCAGCACCAGACCCAGCATGGACATGGTAAAGAGCGACAGGAAAGCGTAGTAACGCTGGAAGCCCTTTTCACCGTGCATGTAGCCAAAGCTATAGACGTGGACCATCAGGCTGACCGTCGAGATGACGATGAGCATCATGACCGAGATGGGGTCAAGCAGAATGCCCATGTCGAAGTGCAGGTTACCCAGAGGCAGCCAAGTGAAGTTATAAGGCACGAGGGTGGGGAAGGTGCCGTCAGCCAGACGCTCAGCCGTAAAGTAGCTGAAGGCCGTGAGGTACGACAGCAGCGTCACCAGTCCTAACGATGTGGTGCCGATAAGACCTGCGGCCTTATGCGACATCTTCATGCCGGCCAGCGCCAAGACGACGAACGACAGGGCGGGTAGCAGAAGAATCAGGAAAGAATAACTGTATATTGCTTCCATAACTGTTTACCATTTCATGTTTTTAATACTGTCAACGCTGTCGCTCTTGAAGTTGCGATAGACATTGATGATGATGGCGATGGCCACGGCCGACTCGGCAGCTGCCACACCGATGACAAAGAGCGTCATGAACATGCCCTCCATGCCTTCGGGATAGAGCAGACGGTTAACGGCGGCAAAGTTAATATCGACAGCGTTCAATACCAGCTCAACCGAGATGAGCATAGCCAGAAGGTTGCGACGGGTAACGAAACCGTACACACCGATAAAGAACAGCAGGGCGCTGAGTACGAAATAACATTCTACGGGTATCATGACTCCTGCTCCTCCTTTCTTGCTACGATAAGACCACCAATGATACAGGCCAGCAGGAACAGCGAGATGAACTCGAAGGGCAGCACGTACTGGTACTTGCCGGAACCTACCAGCGCACGGCCGATGTCGCTCATGGGAACCTCAACGTTGGGAATCTCCATGCTGTAGAAACCGGCCTTCAGCAGAATAAGAGTGACCACTACCAGACCGACGAGTGCACACAGCGCACCACGCAGCAGACGGCTGGTCTTCAGACGTTCCTCAAGGCCCTGCAGCGTACGCTTGCTGACCAGCTGGATGGCGAAGACGTAAATCATCGTCACGCCACCGGCATAGACAGCAATCTGGGCCGCTCCGAGGAAGGTGTAATCGAGCAGGAAATAAATGCCTGCTACTCCAAACAGGACAAACAACATGAACGTTGCTGCCCGCATGATGCGTGTCGTCGTCACGCACAACAGCCCGGAGGCAATGATGACGACAGCCAATATTGTAAACATTACTATATTACCCATAGCAGCATTATTTCTTTTTTGTATTAAACTTACCTATCTCCTGAGGAGCACCGCCGTCAATGAGCTGAGGCAGCGAACCTCCCTGATAGACTTCCTTGTCGAGATGCAGCACGAGCTTCTTACGGTCGAAGACGGCATTCTCGAAATCGTTGGTAAACTCGATGGCGTCGAAGTTGCAAGCATTCGTACACAGCTGGCAGAACATGCAGTCGCCAAGGTCGTACTGGTAGTCCAGCAGCTGTTTCTTCTTCTTGCCCGTCTCAGGGTCTTCCACCATCTGTGACGTAATCTTGATGGTGCCGTTCGGACACGTCTTCTCGCACAGCGTGCAGGCGGTACACTTGTAGCTGCCATCCTCGTTACGCTTGAACACAAGGCGTCCACGGTGACGCTTAGCCACGTGGAGCGTCGTCTTGCGGTTCTCGGGGTACTGCTCGGTCGATTTGTTGGTAAAGAAGTCCTTGAAGTACTCCTTCCAGGTTACCTTCATGCCTGTGGCCAAGGTCTTGATGCCGTGCCCCAGTTCTCCGAAATATGTTTTATTATCTTCCATTGCTATACCTTATTTAATATATAGGCCCAATGCCACGACGGCGGTCATCAGCACAAGGTTGATGAGACCCAGCGGCATGAGGTATTTCCACTCTAACTTCAGAATCTGGTCAATACGCAGACGGGGGAAAGTCCACTTTATCCACATGAGCAGCCAAACCAGGGCAAAGGCCTTACCCAGGAACCAGACAATACCCGGTATGTAGTTCATGACCTGGTCGAAGGCGTCAATGCCAATGTTGATGGGAGCCCAGCCGCCCAGGAACACCGTAGCGGCAATGGCAGCGATGATGAACAAGTTAAGGAACTCGGCCAGATAGAAGAAACCGAAGCCCATGCCCGAATACTCGGTGTGGTGACCTGCCGTCAGCTCGCTCTCGGCCTCGGCCATGTCGAACGGGCCACGGTTGGCCTCGGCGTTTCCAGCCACAAGGAACACGAGGAAAGCAATGATGGCAGGCAGGTGCCCCTGGAAGATCAGCCACTTGAAGGGACCTGTCTGTGCCTCCACGATACCTGACATCTGCATGGTACCCGTCAGGATGACGGCGGTAATGAGACAGAGGCAGAGCGACATCTCGTAGCTAATCATCTGTACGGCACCACGCATGGCCGATACGACGGAGTACTTGTTGTTGGAACCCCAGCCGGCCAGGAAGATGCCCAGCACGCCAATAGAGGAAATGGCCGTCAGCAGGAACACGCCCACGTTGAAGTCGAGAATGGTGGCACCATTATTCCAAGGCAGGAACGAGAAAGCACCCACCGAACCAATGATGACCAGCAGCGGAGCTACGGCATAGAGGAACTTGTCGGCCTTATCGACAAAGAAGATTTCCTTGATAAGCATCTTGAAGACGTCGGCAAATACCTGCAGCAGTCCCCAGTAACCCACACGCATCGGGCCTAGACGACACTGAAAGTAAGCACATACCTTACGTTCCATGAATATCAGTGCGCAAGCTATGAGAGCGTAGGCGGCCAAGATGAACACGCCTACCAGCACGCACTCAATTAATATCGACCAAAAATCGTTCAGGCCTAAGGTAATCCTGAGCAATTCGTCGAACCATTTTGTTATTATTGAAAAGTCGAACATATTGTTTATTTTCGATTTACATATTTTCGATTTCCGATTGATTTGACCTGCGACATCCTCATTCCGACACGTTTAAATCGAAAATCGTAAATCGCTAAATCGTAAATCATCGTTATCTGTCAATATCAGGTATTACAAAGTCAATAGCTGCACCCGTGGCCACGAGGTCGGCAATCTTCTGCCCGCGAAGCATCGGGTCAAGGGCACCCGTCAGAGAGAGGCCCATGGGGCGCATCTTCAGACGATAAGGGCTCTTGTCGCCACGTGAGTCGAGATAGACGCCAAACTCACCCGAGGCACCCTCCACCGAGAAGTACCACTGGCCTTCAGGCACCTTGATGATGGGCTTCTGCTTCACATAGAAGTCGCCGGCAGGAATGTTGTCAATGAGCTGCTCAATAATGTGCAGGCTCTGGTACATCTCCGTAATGTGGCAAGTGTAGCGGTCCATGGTGTCGCAGCCCGTCATCGTGACTTGCTCCCATTCCACCTTGTCGTACATGTCGTACGGATGGTTCTTGCGCACGTCGTTCTTCCAGCCGGAAGCACGTCCGGCAGGGCCGGTAACAGCATACGAGATGCAGTCTTCCTTCGACATGGGACCAACCTTCTCAAAGCGGTTGTGGGTAATGATGTTGTCACCGAACACATCGACATACTCCTGAATGATGGGCTTCATGTAGGCAATGAGCTTCTTCACGTTCTCCACGAAGTTCGGGTCTATGTCGTCTTGCAGTCCGCCTATGCGGTAGTAGTTCTGAATAAGTCGTCCGCCGGTGGTCTCTTCCATGCAGTTGAGCACGTGTTCGCGGTCGCGCATAGAGTAGAGGAAAGCCGTCAGTGCACCCATGTCCTGAGCACAGCAGCCCACGTAAAGCAGGTGACTGTCTAAGCGCTGAAGCTCGTCCATGATGGTGCGGATATACTTGATGCGGTCAGTCAGCTCTACGCCGAGGCCTTCCTCAATGACGCCTACCAGAGCATGACGGTGCATCATGGCACTCAGGTAGTTAAGACGATCGGTTAAAGCAAGTGTCTGAGGATAGGTCATTGTCTCGCACATCTTCTCGATGCCGCGATGAATGTAACCTAAATGGGGATAGACGCGCTTGACGGTCTCTCCGTCAAGAACAGTCTGCAGGCGTAGCACACCATGGGTTGACGGGTGCTGCGGGCCGATGTTCATGACGTACTCCTCACTGGTGAAGAGCTTGTTCTGCTTCGACTGCAGGATGCCGTCCTTGTCCAGATAGTATTCTAAGCCGTAGTCGGGTTCCACGTCGTCTTTCAGCGTGTAGCTGTCGTTGAACTTCCAGTCCTTGCGGAAGGGAAAGCCCTTGAAGTCAGAGCGCAGGAAGAGGCGGCGCATGTCGGGATGGCCCAGGAAGACAATGCCGTAGAAGTCATAGACCTCACGCTCCAGCAGATTTGCCACGTGCCAGATGTCAATGACTGAAGGCAGGTACGGAGTGTCTTTCTGTGTCTTGGCTATCATCTTCACCGAGCGGCGTTCGTGTGTCTCGCTGTTCTCCAGAATGTAGATACAGCCGAGGCCTTCTTCGCTTCCGAAGTCTTCGCCGACGATGGTTACCAGATAGTCGAAGCCTTTCTTCTTTAAGTTCTGCATTTCTTGTGCGAACTTGTTGAATTCGAACGATAAAAACTCTAACTTCATGCCTGTTCCTCCTTTCCTTGTTTCATTTCTGCGATAAACTCCTCGGGCACGTCAGTTACCACGATGGGCTCCCTGCGGTGGTCACCCAGGCGGCGGGCTACCAGTTCTTCGTTGCTGACACCCAGTTCTTTCTCTTCTTTCGACTGCTTGTGGTTGGCACCGCCAAAGAATTTCTCTATCTTCACCTTACGCTGAAGCTGCATCATGCCGTACATGATGGCTTCAGGACGTGGGGGACAGCCGGGAATGAAAACATCGACGGGTACAATTTCCTCGATACCCTTCACCACATGGTAGCTCGACTTGAACGGACCGC
>DGTH01000012.1:8537-13660 GCA_002393705.1 Prevotella sp. UBA4341
ACTTGAACGGACCGCCGCTGATGGCACAGCCACCCACGGCCACCACATACTTGGGTTCGGCCATTTCGTCGTAAAGACGCTTCAGGGCGGGAGCCATCTTGTGGGTAATGGTGCCGGCACACATAATCAGGTCAGCCTGACGGGGAGAGTTACGCGTCACCTCAAAACCAAAACGGGCAAAGTCGTAACGGGAGCAGCCGCAAGCCATGAACTCAATACCGCAGCAACTGGTGGCAAAGGTCAGCGACCAGAGCGAGTTACTGCGACCCCAGTTAATGAGTTTGTCGAGTTGTCCGGTTACAACGTTGAAGCCTCCCTCGTGCAGTTCGTCAACCAGCCGCTCCAGCGACTCGTTGTCGTTCCATTCCTCATAGGGAATGGACTTGATTTTCGGCTTCATTTCCATTCTAACGCTCCTTTCCGCCAAGCGTATGCCAGGCCTAAGACAAGAACTACCAGGAAGAAACCAATGCTCAGCAGGGCTGCTGCACCGAACTCCTTCACTACTACTGCCCATGGATAGAGGAAAACTGTTTCCACATCAAACATGAGAAACAAGATGGCGAAGAGATAGAAGCCTATATGGACAGGCAACCAGCTTGAACCGTGCGTGGGAATACCACACTCGTAGGGTTCGCCTTTAACCTTGTTGTAGCTTCGTGGACCAATAAGCTTAGCCATGACGTAAGCTCCCGCCACCAGTGTAATAGCCGTCAGTAAGACGGTAATTAACAAAGTAAAATTCATAATGTTTATAATATATTATAATGTCGTTCTCACGAATCGTGGTGCAAAGGTACATAAAACTATGCGAAAAACAAAGAAAAAGAAAGATTTATTTTGCATTTCGCTTCGATTGCTGTACCTTTGCAGAAAACTTTTCGAATGGTCGAAAGCAAGCATGATTAATAACAATACTGACCCCACCCCTGCCCCTCCCATGTAGGGGAGGGGCAGGGGTGGGGTCAGTAACTTTAGGTATATAGAAGACAGTATGAAGAAGTTATTATGGTTTTTTGTTGTCTCAGTAATGCTTATCGGCTGCGGGAAATCGTATGAAGAGACGAAGCGTGAAAGGCAGCAAACCCGCATCCGTCTGGCAAAGGAAGACTCGGCAGCCCTGAAGATTGCCGTCTTGCCCACGCTCGACTGTCTGCCCCTTTATGTTGCCAAGCAGTTAGAGCTGTTTGATACTGCCGTCGTCGATGTGCGCCTGAAGCCGTTTACGGCCCAGATGGACTGTGACACGGCTTTCGTCGGCACGTCGGCCGAAGGAGCCGTGACCGATCTGGTACGCATGGAGTATCTGGTCAAGCATGGCGAGAAGGTGCAGTACGTGGCACAGACCGGTGCCTACTGGCAACTCCTGACGAACCGTACAGCCCGCATTCGCCAGTTGAAGCACTTAGAGGATAAGACAATGGCCATGACCCGATACTCCGTGACCGACATGCTCTCCGACAGGGCAGTGGATAGTGCGAAGGTGAAGACGGAATACGTGTTCCGCATTCAGGTGAATGACGTTTACGTGCGACTGAAGATGCTTCAGAACGGAATGGTTGATGCCCTCTGGCTGACCGAGCCGCAAGCCACCGTGGCCCGTCTGGAGAAGCATCCTGTCTTGTTGGACTCCCGCCGGCTGAACATGAACTTCGGGGTGGTGGCCTTCAATATGAAAAAGATGAAGACTTACGAGCGCAAGAAGCAGTTAGAAGCCTTTGTAAAGGGTTATGACGCAGCGTGCGACTCCATCAACAAGAACGGCATCAGCCACTATCGTGACCTGGTGGCCCGCTACTGCAAGATCAATCCGAACCTGGTTGACTCGCTGCCTAAAGACCTGAAGTTTAACCATGCCCGTGGTCCCCTGCAGGCAGACATCGAGCGGGTGGGGGCCTGGCTGAAAAACATCAAGTAAGCAAATGGAACGGAACGAAGCATTAAAACGGGTCCTGAAGGTTCTTACGGAACGCAACGTGCCCTTGGCACTGACGGAGATGCAGAACTTTGCTGCAACCTATCAGCAGCCGCAGATACTGGCAGAGCTCGAAAGCCTGCTGTTGGACTATCAGGTTATGAAGCACTACTGGCAGCAAGGCTTTAAAGACCCGTCGCTCGACGAGAACTACCAGCGGCTCTTACAACGCACCTATCAGCTCTATGCCGACACGTCACGCTGGCGCCGCATAGGCAGTTCGCCGTTTCTCTCTCACATCTATACCAACCTGTCGCTGCTCTCGCGCGAATGGTCGGTAGCCAGTTTTCGTCAGGAAATGGAGACCTTTGTCAGCAACATTGCCTTGGTAGAGTTAGAGCCAGCCAACAAGCAGCAAGCCCGGCGGCAGGAACTCTACAGCAAGCACCAGGCGAATATGGACGCCCTGTTCAACTACATCCTGACGTCGCGCCAGTGGTCGGTTTCAACAGCTTCCGGCTTTGAGGAAATACTCCTTCTGCCCACCGTCAACAGCAGCGACCAGCAGTTGCTTGTCTCCGCCGTCACGCTGTCGCTGATGAACACGTTTGACTTCGAGAAGTTCCGCGTCCTGGTCAGTGTCTATCGGCAGTCGTCCGACGAGGCTGTACGTCAGCGAGCCTTGGTCGGCTGGGTGTTAGGGCGCAACTACACCATCAGCTCCATCTTCCCCGAAGAGCGTGTGCTGGTAAAGGACTTGCTGGCTGAAGAACAGGTACAGCACGACCTGACTGAGTTGCAGATACAGCTGGTCTATACGGTGAACGCCATGAACGACCACCAGAAGATACAGTCGGAAATCATGCCCGACCTGATGCGTGGCAGCAGCTTCCGCATTACGCGCGACGGCATAGAAGAGGTGGAGGACGACACGACCGAGGACATTCTGCACCCGGAGGCCATGGAGGAACGCATGGAGCGCATGGAGAAGAGCATGCAGAAGATGGTTGAGATGCAGAAGCAGGGTTCTGACATCTACTACGGAGGTTTCGCTCACATGAAGCGTTTCCCCTTCTTCCAGAAAACCAGCAACTGGTTCACGCCCTTCTTTGCCGACCATCCTGACATGACCGAGACTTTTACAGCCATGAAGAGCCGCACCTTCCTGGACAAGATGCTGGCTACGGGTCCGTTCTGCGACAGCGACAAGTACTCGTTCTCCTTAGCCTTCAGTCAGGTGATGGAGCGTTTTCCGCAGAACATCCGCCAAATGCTTGAGCAGGGAGAACTGTCCTTAGCCGACTATGCCATTGAGGACAAGCACTCAGCACAGTACATACGGCGCATGTACCTGCAGGACCTGTTCCGCTTCTTCCGGCTTTTCCCCCATTCTTCCCAGTTCGAACATCCGTTCCAGCAGCAAGAGCAGCTCAGCCACTTGCTCTTCTTCAAGTCGCCTCTCTTTAAGGGCACGGCCTTAGAGCCGTACTTCGAACAGGTGGCCGCCTTCCTTATCCGCCAGAGGCGTTACGAAGACTGTTATGGCCTGCTGAACATGCACAGCCAGGATTTCCACAGCTATAACTACTTCATGATGCTGGGCACGTGCCTGCAACACCTTGAACACCAGAAGAAGGATGCCACCTTCTACCTCATGTTGGAAAAGAACTATGAGCAAGCACTGGAGCTTCAGCCCGACAGCGAAAAGGCCATGCGCGAACTGGCACGCATCTGCTTTAAGCAGAAGCAATACAGCAAAGCCTTGGCGCTTTACGACAAGCTGGTGGCAGCCAAGCCCTCGAAGATGATTTACGTGCTGAACCGGGCCGTCTGTCAGACCAACCTGCAACGCTACGACGACGCACAGAAGGACTTGTTCCGCTTGAACTATGAGCAGCCCGACAACCTGGCCGTCCAGCGGGTGCTGGCCTGGACCCTGACGTGTGCGGGCAAGTACGAGCAGGCATTGCACATGTATCAGCAACTGACGGCTCTGGCAGAAGCCGAGGCCGACGACTTCCTGAATCAAGGCTATTGTCTCTGGTTTTCAGGGGGCGGCATGCAGGAAACTGTTGACAGCTTCCGGCGTTACCTGCAGGAAACGGGCGAGACGGCCTACAGCGTAATCAGCAGCGAGCAGGCACTGCTTGAAGCCAAGGGCATCCGTGAGTCAGAGATGTTCATGATGCTCGACGCCATCGCGTCTTGAGCTTTCGATACCCCCACGTAAAGAGTAGCGGCAGTCCTACACCGGCTATGGTGTAGAGCACCCAGAAACAATCCTCCTTAGCATGTTCGTGAATGACCATGTGACAGCCTATCTGTCGCGGGTCCAGGCCGTAGTAGGCTATCTTCAGCAGACTGACCACCTTGAAGCTCAGGATATGGAAGACGAAGATGGAGAGCGTGTTGTCGCCGCAGAACACGAGGAAGCGCTTGACGACGTTGTCTCCCCGGTCTATCCACGTACTGACGTTATAAACCATCAGGCATCCGCAGAGAGCGGGCAGTGGCAGCGAGAGGAACTGCTCGAACGAAGAGCGCCAGTTCATGTTGGCCCAGTGGTACTGCGAGAACCACCAGACGATGACGGCAAAGAGCAAGGTGGTCCACCACTTGACGCGATACTTCTGCTCCCACTGTCGGAAGATGTAGCCACAGCCGAAGAAGAAGGTACCCATCAGCTCGCGGTAGCCTCCTTGTATGAGGGTGATGACCTTCAGTCCCTCGTAGGTCTTCCAGGCGCAGAGCAGCAGCACGATGATGCAGACCACGTAGGGGGTGCTGTTGTTGCTATAGTTGCTATAGTTTCTATAGTTGCTATAGTTACTATAGTTTCTATAGTTTCTATAGTTTCTATAGTTACTATAGAGTTTATCGACCAGCTTATATAAAATAAGGTAGAGGATGCTGGCCACGAGCAGGCCACGGAAGAACCAGAAGGCTCCGTTCAGGAATTGGTCGTAGCCGCCCATGGCCGTCAGGATGTTCCAGAAGCACTGCTCCATCTGGCGCCACGAGTAGGGGTGGGTTACGCCGCCTTGCTCGTTGCCATAGACCTCGTTGAGTATGCCTACTTCGAACATCAGGTTATGGAGCAGCAGGAAGATGACGCTCCACTTGACGAAGGGCCAGTAGAGCCCTTTCAGCCGCTTCTTGACGAAGGTGGCTTCGTCAGTCAGGTAGCGGGTTGAGAAGAAGTAGCCCG
>DGTH01000172.1:0-2326 GCA_002393705.1 Prevotella sp. UBA4341
AACGCGGAAGACGGGGTCAGCATCGTCGGCCTTATAGAGCAGGTTGGCATTCCACTCGTTGTTCTGTATCGAGGTCAGCGTCACGTCGTTCACCGTCAGTTCCGTCACCACGCCATTATTGTCGTCGAAGAGGGCGGCACTGGTGGGCCAGTTCTCCGGGTTGTTGGCAAAGTCGAACGTGGCATCGGCGGTCTCAACAGCTACAGCCTCCATCGAGATGGGCAGCAACTGGTTCTCCGTGTTCGACTTACCCACCAGGATGGCTACGATGGTGACGTTCTCCATCGTGGTCTCGCCAGCTGTCCACGCGTCGGTAATCTTGTGCAGCTGCTGGTTGGCAGTGGCCGTACCGTTGTTCACGTCGATGGTCACCTCGCCCTGAGTCAGCTTGCCGGCCGTGGCACTGGTGGCCTCAAACGAGGCACCTGCTATCTTCACCACGCGGTTCTTGTTGGCAGCAACGTTCAGCTCGGCCAGCGTGCCCTCCAAGAGGGTGTATTCTGTAATGTCGGTCGTGGCCAACTGGCTGTCGGGCGTGTCCTCGGCCTCCTTGAACTGTGTGTTGCCTGAAGCTTCGCGCTTCACGGTGTAGAGCACGCCGCTTATCTTAGTCTGCTCGTTGAGCTGGGCGTTCAGCGAGGTGTATTGCATCCAGGCACCGCCGGTAGCGTCCTGAATCCATACGGTAGAGAAGCCGTCGGCCGACTTGCCAATGACCTCGGCCTCGTTCAGCGTCACCTTGGCGTAGGTGCCGACGGGCAGCTGGTTGAAGGCAGCAATGTCGGCACATTCGGTGTAGCTGATGGCGGGCAGGGCGGCCGTCTCGCCGCTCTTGGCAGTCATGGTGACCATGGCATTGGCCAACCAGGACGTTCCGCCCTGGCTGAAGCGTACGCCGTCGGCATTGCCCGTCCACGTCATGCCCTCTATGGTGCCCGACGAGGCCGTCATGCTGTTGATGTTGCTCGTGCCGGCAGCGGTAAACGTAATGCCGGTAATGGCCATGCCCTCAGGAGCGCGGAAGGTCAGCGTGGTGTAGTCCTTGTAGGTCACAAGGTTCTGTCCACGGTTGGCATCGACGTAAATCTTCGAGGCAGCGGCGCCGGCTGTCACCTGCAGCGTCACGTCGTCAACGGTGAACGTCTCGTTGTAGATGTTGGCCGTGGCGTCGCTCACGCTCGTGCCTATATGGTCGCTGATAGCGGGGTCAGTGAAGTCGAACGTCACCGTGGGCGTCAGTTTGTCGGCCATGACCTGCTTGATCTGGTCAGCCGTCAGCGCCTTGTCATAGACGGCAAAGTCGTCAAAACCGTAGGCGGGGTCGGGGTCTGCCCAGTTCCAGGCCTGGTTGCCGCCCAGACAAATGTGCTGGTAGTTGGCACCATAGGTGAAGAAGCCCGAGGTCTGCTGGCCTGCTGTTCCGTTCAGTGTCCACGAGTTGAACACTTCGCCGTCAATGTAGATGGCCACCTTCGACGTGGTCAGCGTGACGGTGTAGAGGTGCCACCCCTTGTCGTCCAACCAGAAGGTGTTCTCGTTGTTTACATCGACATTCTCGCCGTTCTTCACTGGGTTGTCGTTCAGCTCTACGCCGAAGTCGCACCAGCCGTCATTGTTCAGCTGCATCAGTCCACGGCTCTGCAGAATAAACATCGGCCAGTTGCCTTCGTTACCCTGGTGGCCCGCTGCAGCGTTCTCAACCGGCGACATGCCGTAGGCCGAGAAGATGGGCGAGAACCAGAAGTCGGCAGCATTCTTCACGTTCACCCAGAAGGCGATGGTCATCTGCTGACTCTCTGCTGAGTGCGACAGTACGTCGGCAGGCAGCAGCAGGTAGTTCGTACGAATGGCCTTGGTCAGGTTGGGGTCGTTGTGGAAAATCTGTCCGAAGCGCGCGTCAGCGTCGGTTTCAAACACTCCATTTCCCACGACGGTCAGCCCGTCTTGCGACGAGAAGTCGTTGAAATACACGGGTTGCGGCACTTCGTCGGCCCATGTCGTGCCCACACCCAGCATCATCAGGAGGGCGAGGAGCATCGTCTTGAAAGTAGAATTCCTTGTCATAAAAATCGTTTAAGTTATTGAATAAAAATAATGTGTACTTTTGCTTGCCGCAAAGGTACACATTAATAAGTGACTGTGCAATCACTATTTTTAGGTATTTCTGCTACTTCACGTTGCCAACCTTAATCAGATACTCTGCTATCTGGACTGCGTTCAGCGCGGCACCCTTGCGAATCTGGTCGCCCGACAGCCAGAACGTCAGGCCGTTCTCGTCGCTCAGGTCCTTGCGCACGCGGCCTACATAGACGTCGTCCTTGCCGGC
>DGTH01000172.1:2435-4546 GCA_002393705.1 Prevotella sp. UBA4341
CAGCCGGGAGCCTGGCTGATGGCCTGCTGGGCCTCCTCGACGCTCAAGGGGCGCTCGGTCTCAATCCAAACGGACTCGGAGTGGCTGCGCAGCGAGCTGACGCGCACGCACATGGCCGAGCACTTGGCGTCGGTGTGCATGATCTTCCGTGTCTCGTTATACATCTTCATCTCTTCCTTGGTGTAGCCGTTAGGCTGGAAGACATCTATCTGGGGTATGACGTTGTAAGCCAGCTGGTGGGGAAACTTCTTGACGGTCTTCACCTGGCCGGTCTCCACCATTTCCTTGTACTGCTGCTGCAGCTCGGCCATGGCGGCAGCGCCGGCTCCGCTGGCACTCTGGTAGGAGGCTACGTGGATGCGCTTGATGTGCGAGAGCTGCTCTAAGGGTTGGAGCACGACAACCATCATGATGGTCGTACAGTTGGGGTTGGCAATGATGCCACGCGGACGGTTCAGGGCGTCCTCGGCGTTACACTCGGGCACCACCAAGGGGACGTCGTCGTCCATGCGGAAGGCGCTGGAGTTGTCTATCATCACGCAGCCGTACTTCGTGATGGTCTCGGCATACTCCTTGCTCGTTCCAGCTCCGGCGCTGGTAAAGGCAATGTTGATGTCCTTGAAGTCGTCGTTATGCTGCAGCAGTTTCACCGTCAGCTCCTTGCCACGGAAGGTGTATTTCGTGCCAGCCGACCGCTCCGAGCCGAACAGCACTAGTTCATCCATCGGAAAATTTCTCTGGTCCAGAATGCGCAAAAATTCCTGACCCACGGCGCCTGAAGCGCCCACAATAGCTACTTTCATAAGTCCTAAGAATTAAAATCGGGCGCAAAGGTACAAAAAAAGTAGCAAACTGATAGTAAATTCGCAAAAAAGTTGTACTTTTGCAAAGAAATTTATGGAATACTTCCCTATTACCAACCCGACGCTCATCTTCTTCGTCGTGTTGCTCATTATACTGTTTGCCCCTATCATTATGGGCAAACTACGCATTCCCCACATCATCGGCATGGTGCTGGCGGGCATCCTGGTGGGCAAGTACGGGCTGAACATCCTGGAGCGCGACAACTCCTTCGAGCTCTTCGGGCGCGTAGGACTCTGCTACATCATGTTCCTGGCCGGGCTGGAAATGGACATGGAGGGCGTGAAGCGCAACTCCGTACGCTTCCTCATCTTCGGCGCACTGACGTGCTTCGTGCCGCTATTCCTTACCTACGTCATGGCTATATGGCTGCTTGACTACAGCCCATCGGCGTCGTTCCTGCTGGGCTGTATCATGGCTTCGAACACGCTCATCGCCTACCCCATCGTCACACGCTACGGACTGGGGCGCAACAGCAGCGTGTCGCTCAGCGTCGGCTCGTCCATGATTTCGCTCTTCATGGCCCTGGTCATGCTGGCCGGCCTGGCAGCATCGTTCAACACGCAACACGCCTCCTTGGGGCCACAACTGCTGTTCTGGCTGTGGTTCCTCGTGAAGATTGCCCTGTTCTGCGCAGGCAGCTTCTACCTCATTCCGCGTCTTACCCGCTACTTCCTTAGGCGCTACTCCGACGCCGTCATGCAGTTCATCTTCGTGCTCTCGGTCATGTTCCTCTCGGCAGCGCTCACCGAGGCCATCGGCTTGGAGGCCATCTTCGGAGCGTTCTTCTCGGGACTCATCCTCAACCGCTACATCCCCCACGTATCACCGCTCATGAACCGCATAGAGTTCATCGGCAATGCGCTCTTCATACCCTACTTCCTCATCGGTGTGGGCATGCTCATCAATGTGCGCACGCTATTCGAGAGCGGCGAGATGCTCTGGATAGTAGCCCTCATCGCCTTCTTCGGCACCTTCGGCAAGGCCGTGGCAGCCTACCTTTCCAGCCTGCTCTTCCGTCTGCCCAAGGCCGAAGGCAACATGATGTTCGGACTGACCAGCGCCCATGCCGCCGGAGCCATTGCCATGGTCATGGTGGGCATGCGCCTGGAGGTGTCGCCCGGCCACTACCTGGTAAGCGACGAAATGCTCAACGGCGTGGTCATCATGATTCTCGTCACCTGCGTCATCAGTACCCTCGTTACCGAGCACGCCTCGCAGCAAATCATCCTGCGCGAGAAGTCACACCT
>DGTH01000116.1 GCA_002393705.1 Prevotella sp. UBA4341
TGGTCAACGGTAACTCACAGATACAGGCTGGCGACTCCGTCATGGTGTTCTGCCACGAACACAACCTGAAGAAAGTAGAGAAATACTTCAAGCCAAGCAAGCTATGGTAAACTTCGGACTGGTATCGAAAATCATCGGACAGCTGCTGTTCCTGGAGAGCTTCCTCATGTCGTGGTGCGTAGCCATGAGCTACGGCTATGGCGAGGACGACAGCATCGCGTTCCTCATTTCTACCATCCTAACGCTCTCGGGCGGTCTGGTCTTCCTGTATGCCGGCCGCAACGCGAGCAGCAACATGAGCCGCCGCGACTCTTACTTCGTGGTGACGGCCACATGGGTGACGTTCTCCGTCTTTGGCATGTTGCCTTACATGATTGGCGGCTACATCACCAACCTGACCGATGCTTACTTCGAGACCATGTCGGGCTTTACTACCACCGGGGCCTCTATCCTCGACGACGTAGAGGCGCTCCCCCACGGCATTTTGTTCTGGCGTTCCCTGTCGCAGTGGATAGGCGGTTTGGGAATCGTCTTCTTCACCATTGCCATCCTGCCGTCCATGGCAGGGGGTAGCGTGCGCGTGTTCGCAGCCGAAGCTACTGGCCCCATCCGCACCAAGATGCACCCGAAGCTCTCCACCAACGCCAAGTGGATATGGACCATCTACCTGGGTCTTACCGTGGCCTGCGTACTCAGCTACTGGGCGGTAGGCATGGAGTGGTTCGACAGCGTCAACTTTGCCATGACCACCACGGCGACGGGCGGTTTCTCGACTCACAACGACAATGCGGCACTGTTCTTTACACCCGCCGTTGAGTATATATCGGCACTGTTCCAGTTTCTGGCCGGCATCAACTTCACCCTGCTCTACCTCTCGCTCTTCAAGCGCCGCTGGCGTGACCTGCTGCGCAACTCGGAGTTCAAGGTCTATCTGGGCATCGTCGTCGTGGCCACGCTCGCCATTATGTACCAGCTCTACACCCGCGTAGGCTACGGCTTGGAGCACTCCCTGCGTTCGGCCCTCTTCCAGGTGGTTTCGTTCATGACTACTACGGGCATGTTCAGCGACAATGCGGCCGTCTGGCCCCACTTTACGTGGGTCATTCTGGGCATGCTGATGCTCGTCGGTGCTTCGGCCGGCAGCACCAGTGGCGGTTTCAAGTGTGTCAGGGCACTGATGGTCTTCGAGGTCATGCGCAACGAGTTCCGCCGCATTCTCCACCCCAACGCCGTGCTGCCCGTCAAGGTGAGCGGACAGCCCGTACCGCAGTCGAAGATTACGACGCTCATGTCGTTCTTCGCCATCTACATCATCATCTGTGCCACCTGTGCCATCATCATGAACACGGCCGGGGTGGATACCATCAATGCCATTGGCATATCGCTCGGCCTCATCAGCAACGTGGGTCCTTCGCTTGACTTAGAGATAGGCGACTCCATGTCGTGGAGCCAGCTGCCAGCCTACATCAAGTGGACCTGCTCGTTCCTCATGCTCGTAGGCCGTCTGGAGATTCTCTCCGTGCTGGTGCTCTTTACCCGAAGCTACTGGAAAGACAATTAAAGTTTACAGTTCATAGTTCATCATTTATAGTTATGCCAAACTACTACAAATTCACACCCCTGCTGAAGACGCTCATCTGGGGTACCGAGAGCTGGCAGATAAGCGGCGTACCCGGCAACGAAACCGTGACGGACGCCTCCAGCGTCCAAACCCTCAACGAGTTAGTAAAAGAACTGCAAGGCCGCCTCGTAGGCAAGGCCAACTACCGCCGCTTCGGCGACGAGTTTCCGCTGCTCATCAAGTTCATCGACGCCCACCAAGACCTGAGCATCCAGGTGCACCCCACCGACGAGATAGCGCACCGTCAGGGCAAGCCTCGCGGCAAGACGGAGATGTGGTACGTCATGGACTCTGCCCCTACGGCTACGCTCTACAACGGACTGAAGCAGCAGATAACACCCGAGGAGTACAAGCAGATGGTAGAGAACAACACCATCTGTGACGCCTTGGCCCGCTACAACGTCAAGGAGGGCGACTGCTTCTTCATACCCGCCGGGCGCATCCACGCCATTGGTGCCGGCTGCTACCTGGCCGAGATACAGCAGACCAGCGACGTGACCTACCGCATCTACGACTACAAGCGCCGCGACAAGGACGGCAACCTGCGCGAGCTGCACACCGAACTGGCCGCCGAGAGCATCAATTACACGGTGCTCAAAGACTACCGCCAGCAATACACGCCCCAGAAGAACGAGGGGCAGCTACTGGTGGAGTGTCCCTACTTCAACACGGCCGTCTATGACCTTACGGAGCCTATGGCCATCGACTACTCCGAACTGGACAGCTTTGTCATCCTGATTGGCCTGAAGGGCGAGGGGACGCTCGACATAGACGGCGAGGAAGTAGCCTTCGGCAAGGGCGACACCATCCTGCTGCCGGCCTATATAAATAATGTACGCGCGAGGGGTACGGTCAAGTTTCTGGAGACTTACGTATTGTCTGACGACTCTGCCGACTGAGTAGAAGCGAGGAACCGTTCCACGTCATCTTGCGTACGGCGGAAGGGTTCTGAATTAATGTAACCGGTGTTTTTCTTGAGCATCTGACGTATGTCCTGCAACGAGTGTTCGTAGCAGGACATTTCGTTTTTGCGCTGCATGTGGTGAATGGCCGTGCGCTGTATCTCCTCCTGGCGCTCCTGTCGCAGGCGGTTGCACACCTTCGTCATAATGGGCACTACGACATTGTCGAAGAGCGAGTGGCCCTGAATGTAGAGGTAGGTGGTCTGCGGCGTAACACCAAGGTCGCGCACGCTCTGCTTGGTCTGGAGGTAGGCGTCTTTGTTGCCGGGAAACTCGCTCTGCAGCTGCCGTATCTTGGTGTTTACCTTCCGGCGCAGGTGGTCAATAGAGGGCTGCGGCTGCTGCACATTGAAGCCGCCCGGGTCAATGATGCGGGCCAGATCGGCCAGCGAGAAGCGGTTATGGTTGCCGGTACGGTAAATCCAAACGGACCATACAAAGAGGGGGAAGATGGCTTCGCTGTACTGCCTGAGGTAGTCGCGGAAGTCGAAGATGCGGTGGTCGTTCAGCGTAACGGCCGTGCAGACGTCGTGCAGCGAGGGAGCGTAGCACTGCAGGTTTTCAATGGCGTAGGCATAGGTGTGAAACACGTACGGACTCTGCAGGACGTTACGTGACTGCGGCGTCACTCCCTGCAGCAGGTAGTCATAGTCAGCATCGACACAGGCTATCATGCTGGGGCCCACGCTCTTGCCTATGAAGTTCATGAGCACCGACTTCTTGCCGCGCTCCAGCTTCTTGTGGGATGGCAACATAACCTCGAAGTAGCGCGTGTCGTCCTCGAAACGGCTCAGCACGGTGCGCCAGAAGTAGATGTCATCGTAGCTCTCCACATAGGCTACGATGCGTCGTCGCTTATTCTTGGCTGCCAGGCGGTTAGCCGCGTCAAGGTAGCCGCTGGTAATGTTGTCACGGAGTTTCATGGGTCCAGGCTACTGAATAGTGATGTCGTTCACTTCCGTCACGCTGTCGAGCCAGCCGTTCATGATGACGGCGGGCGAGTGGGTAGTCAGAATAATCTGTACGTTGGGGTTCAGCTCCAGTATCAGGTCGATGAGCCGCTTCTGCCACTCTATGTGCAGGCTGACCTCCGGCTCGTCCATGAAGAGCACGTAGGGCTGCTGGTCTTCCACGAGCACCATGAGCATGATGGCCAGCATCTGCTTCTCGCCCGACGACAGCAGGTTGGGCGTCAGCGTCTCGCCTATCTGGGAGAAGCGTATCTCGTTCTCGGTGCGAATGATTTTCTTGCCCGTCTCTTCAAACAGGTCGTCAATGATGTCCTGGAAACGGCGCTTGGGTTCAGAGAGCAGCTGGGCCGCCTCGGTGTTGCCCTTTTGCAGTTCGGCAATGATGCGGTTGCCTATGTTCACCTGGTAGTCCAGGTACTTATGCTGCAAGCGGGCCAGCATGTTGTCGTCGCCGCCCTGCGCCCGTATCATGTCGTAGCGAATCCACTTGGCGTCCTCGGGCTCCACCTTGAGTCTGACGCCTTTCAGCATGTGGCTGGGAAACTCGCCGCCGGCCGAGAGCCCTTTCTCCACCTTGTTCAGGATGGTGCTCTTGCCCACGCCGTTAATACCACTGAGAATGTTCACCTTCGGGTCCAGGTTCCACAGAATGTGCTTCTTGCCGCCCCAAAGGGAGTCTATCTCTATCTGCTTGATGTAGTTCGCGTATTTCTGCATAAAACGGCTTAGTTTTCGCGGTCGCCCCGCTTATTGGTCCAGAAGTCGATGAGCCAAATGTCGAAGATGAGGGTGCTGTAGGCCGGAATGCTGCCGTGCTCGGTGGTTCCGTAGCCTAACTGGTAGGGAATGGTGACGCGCCAGTGGTCGCCACGATGCATGCGGGTCAGCGCCGAGGTGAAGCCTGCGACGAAGTCGGAACAGACGGGCAAGCGGTAGCCGGTGACGACGCCCGACACGGTGACGGCCAACTTGCAGGGCTGGTCCACGTGCAGGTCGGGCTGGCGGCCCGTAAAGCTCTTGTCGAACAGCAGGCCCTCGGGGTGGGTGGTCGAGGGAATGAGCCGTCCGCTGTAGTGTATGAGCACGGAGTCGTTGTAGTAGGGAGACACCTCGCCGGCTCCCTGCTCAATACGATCTACAAGGATGCAGTCGGTGTGGGCGGGGGTCATGCCCTCGCCCAACGACCACTTGCTGATGATGTTATTAGCACTATAGGTCTGGTACACTTTCTCGAAGTACGCCTCGTTGCGGTTCTGCCAGTCGGGGTACTCTTCCTCGGTGCCGTCGTTGGTGCTACAGCCCGTAGCCACCAGGGCCCAAATGCTCAATATGTAGAGTAGTTTCTTCATGCTGTGTTACTGCAGTTTCTTCAGCAGCGAGACAATGCTCACCTTGTCTTCAATAATCGAGGCCAGCTGCTCTATCTTGACGCGTTCCTGCTGCATGGTGTCGCGGAAACGAAGCGTGACGCAGCCGTCCTCGAGCGTGTCGTGATCGACGGTGACACAGTAGGGTGTGCCGATGGCGTCCTGACGGCGGTAGCGCTTGCCGATGGAGTCCTTCTCGTCGTACTGGTAGGAGAAGTCGTACTTGAGCTCGTCGACCACCTTCTGGGCCACCTCGGGCAGGCCGTCCTTCTTCACGAGCGGCATCACGGCCACCTTGATCGGGGCGAGCGGGGCGGGAATCTTCATCACGACGCGCTCCTCGCCGTTCTCGAGTTTCTCGACCGTGTAGCTGTGGGCCAGGACGGCCAGGCACATGCGGTCCACGCCGATGGACGTCTCGATGACGTACGGGGTGTAGGAGACATTCTCCTCCGGATCAAAGTACTCGATCTTCTTGCCGGAGAACTTCTGGTGGTTCCCCAGGTCGAAGTTCGTGCGGCTGTGGATGCCTTCGATTTCCTTGAAGCCGAACGGGAAGTTGAATTCGA
>DGTH01000014.1 GCA_002393705.1 Prevotella sp. UBA4341
TTCTCGTTTCCCCGGCAGAAACTCCTTGCTTCCCCGGCAGAAACTCCCTGTTTCCCCGGCAGAAACTCCCTGTTTGGTACGGGGTTTCTCCCTGTTCTACCGCCACCACCACTTCACCGTGCATTATAAATCTGACCCGTTGTCGTTACACTTCGAAGAATTATGATGTTAATGCTTTGTTATTTCATATTTTTTGTTTATCTTTGCACCCGAGACCCCAAACATGTTAGGATGATAGAATCTTACACCAAGATTACATCACTCTCCAAACGTTGAGAATGATGCCCTTGAAGTCTTCTGACCATTCCGGCTGACAGACGAAGAGTGAATTATTCAGCCAGTCGTAGCGGCTGTTCGCAGGAGCCTCGAACTGGGGCGCGGCCTTGAAGTAATAATACGGATTGCCGTCCTTGTCCTTCCCGTCGCATACGAGTCCCCGGTTGCGCACATGGATATAGACACCGTCATCGGTCTTGATGGAGTAGATGGCTTCTAACTGAGTCCTGGTGCCGTCGGCATTAGCCAGCTGATAGTCGGCACCTCCAGGCAGAATGGTTCCGCGCAGCAGCGGTCCTTCGAACGTGCCGCCCGTAATGGGAATGACGATGCGCCGCCCGTTGCTGGTGTCGCCCACGGTGTAGGGCTGGTCAATGGTCACCCTCAGCTGCAGGGCAAACTCCAGCTGTGGGGCATCTTTGGGAGGGTAGGTTTGGGCTTTGGTGGTGAGCACTGCTGCCGTCAGGGCCATGAGTAATAATAAGTACCGTTTCATACGCAAACACTGTTTAGTGGGTGCAAAGGTACGAAAAATTTTTTATTAAATAATTATAGCGATTGAAGACATTTGAAGAACTTGGCGTTAACGAAGAGATTCGTAAAGCCATCGAAGAGCTGGGCTTCACCCAGCCCATGCCCGTACAGGAAGAAGTTATACCATATCTGCTTGGCAGCCGCAACGACGTCATTGCCTTAGCCCAGACGGGCACCGGCAAGACGGCCGCCTTCGGCATTCCGGTCTTGCAGCGTATTGACCCCCAGCGTAACGTGACGCAGGCGCTCATCCTCTCGCCCACACGAGAGCTCTGCCTGCAGATAGCCGACGACCTGAAGGACTTCTCCAGATACATGAGCGGCATACACATTGAGGCCGTCTATGGAGGAGCAAGCATCGCCCAGCAGATAAGGGCCCTCAAGCACGGCGCCCACATCATCGTGGCCACGCCGGGCCGACTGATAGACCTGATGAACCGTGGCGTAGCCCATCTTGACGAGGCCTACAACGTGGTGCTCGATGAGGCTGACGAAATGCTCAACATGGGCTTCTCGGAGAGCATCGACGCCATTCTGGAGCGCATACCCGACGACCGCAACACGCTGCTCTTCTCGGCCACGATGAGCCGCGAGATAGAGCGCATTGCCAAAGGCTACCTGCACGACCATAAGGAAATAGTAGTGGGCAGCCGCAACGAGGGTGCGGAGAACGTGAACCATATATACTACATGGTGAACGCGAAAGACAAGTACTTGGCCTTGAAGCGTATCGTCGATTACTACCCGCGCATCTTTGCCATCATCTTCTGCCGCACAAAGCTGGAGACGCAGGAAATAGCCGACAAGCTGATACGCGACGGCTACAACGCCGAGTCGCTGCACGGCGACCTGAGCCAGCAGCAGCGCGACCTGACCATGCAGAAGTTCCGGCAGCACACGGTGCAGCTGCTTGTGGCTACCGACGTGGCAGCACGCGGACTCGACGTTGACGACCTGACGCACGTCATCAACTTCGGACTGCCCGACGACATAGAGAGCTACACCCACCGCAGCGGCAGAACAGGACGCGCCGGCAAGAAAGGTACGAGCATCAGCATTGTCCATCTGCGCGAGAAGCACAAGATACGGGCCATTGAGAAAGAGATAGGCAAGCAGTTCGTAGAAGGAAAGATACCCTCAGCGCAGGAAATCTGCCAAAAACAGCTCTACAAGGTCATGGACCAGATTGTGAAGGCCGACGTCAACGACGAGGAGATAGCCCCCTTCATGCAGGACATTAACCGCTACTTTGAATACATAGAAAAGGACGAACTCATCAAGAAAATCGTCTCCTTGGAGTTTGGCAAGTTCCTGGCCTACTACGCCGAGGCACCCGAAATAGCCGTAGTAACGGCCAAGCAGGAGAAGGAAGAGCGAAAGCCCAAACCCACGAAGACCACACCCCAGGCGGGCTACAGGCGACTGTTTATCAACCTGGGCAAGACGGACGGCTTCTACCCGGGTGAGCTCATGCAGTTCCTGAACAAGCACGTGCAGGACCATGTAGATGTGGGCCACATTGACTTGCTGCAGAAGTTTGCTTACTTCGACGTGCCCGAAGAGGATGCCCGTAGGGTCATGAAGGCCCTCAACGGTCAGCGCTACAAGCGGCGTGAAGTACGCTGCAACGATGCCGCAGAGACAGAACGTCCGACAAAAACGGCCAAACAGCGGCAACAATCTCCTGCAAAACAGAAAAAATACAAAAAAGACAACTGGATGGCGCTGATGAACCCCAAAAACATGAAGCTGAAGGGCGAAAAGCCCGATTTCACCGAAGAAGGGTGGGCCATCCGCAAACCACGCAAGAAGCGATAAAATGGGCTGTTTTTGTTTGTTTGACCGATTGTTTTTGTTAATTTGCTCCTTACGCGAGGCGGAAACAAGAACATTCTCTCAAAAATACGCTTATCTTTGCAGCGTACTTTTGAGGAAAGTGTGTTATATATCCGTTGACAGCGTGTCGTGAGACACGCTGTTAACATTTTCCAGCATTCTCTAATTCGCTGCGGTAGCTACTCGGACTTTTACCCACAAACTTGGAAAAAGCACGGCGGAAGGTGGAGATAGACTTAAAGCCACTCTCGCTGGCAATGAACTCAAGCGTATATTCCGGGTGCTGCTGAATCAGGGGTATGGCCTTCTGCTCTATGCGTAGCTGGTTGATGTAGTCGTAGAACGTGGTGTGCTTCACGTTGCAGAAGTAGTCGCTCAAGTAGGTGCGGTTGGTTCCTACGCTCTTGGCCAGGTCGCTCAGCATGATGTCCTTATTCAGGTACAACTCTTTTTCTTCCACCAGTTTCTCAATAGTTCCCGCAAAGGTATAAGTACGGTTTTCCTCCTCCTCCTCAGTGTTGAGGCTTACGCTTGGTTCGACCATGGGAATGGGTCGCAGCAACCTGCTATAGTGAATGGCAATCTGCCACATGCTGATGGCTGAGGCGTAGTAGGCGATGGCCAGGAAGACGTTGTAGTTGATGCACAGCACGAAGTACAGACTCTGCTCAAGAATGGCGAAGAGGTAGAAGCTCTTTAGCCAGGAAATGTCGATTTCATCGATATTCGAGTAGTTGTTTCGGATGTATTGTGAGTAGTCCTTTACCAGAAAGAAACCGATGGTAAAGAACGTGAAGGCACAAATCCATACAAACACGATATAGCTGTTGAGGACGTAATAGTTCTTCCAAAAGGCATAAATAAGGGTAAAGACGGCAAATGGGGCTATGAGTGCTGCCACCTTGCGCCAGGTAGTCCAACGCGGCTTGCTCAATTCGAAAATGAAAATGATGTAGGTTACCGTTGACCAGCAGTCGATGAAAAGGATGTTGTTGGCCCACTCCTTGGTCTGGAAGGCGGGAAAGGCCGTAATGATGTCCTTCAGGTTCAGTACAGCCCAGACGGCCAAAATCCATCCTAATATGGTTTGCAGGCGTGTCCTGTCCTTTTTCAGCAGAAAGTTGAGGGCGTTGATGGTAAAATATGCTGTAGCCGCTCCGGCAAAAAACAAGTTTGGCGAGTACTGTTGCATCGTTGTGCGAGTTTAGTAATATATGTTGTATTTTTTATTTTGACTGCAAAGTTATAAAAAAGTTTAGAGCAGGGCATGGAAAGTTGAGACTTTTTTGTATCTTTGCACGCACAAAACGATAAACTTGAGAATTGTATGGATAAACGAAAGCTCTTATTAGCCGCACTGGCTCTGATAACCGTCAGTGGACAGGCAAAAGTAAGGTTGCCGCACCTCATCTGTGACAACATGGTGGTTCAACAGCAGACTGACGCCCGCCTCTGGGGTTGGGCAAAGGCTGGAAACGAAGTGAAGGTAACGACGTCGTGGAACGGCAAGACCGTAACGGCCAAGGCCGACAAAGCTGGCAAGTGGCTCGTAAAGGTGGCCACGCCGGCAGCCTCGTATAATGCCTACACCATTACCTTCGACGACGGCGAGGGGGCTGTCACCATCAAGAATGTGCTGGCTGGCGAGGTATGGGTATGCGCCGGACAGTCGAACATGGAAATGCCGGTCAAGGGTTTCGGACAGTGTCCTGTAGAAGACGTGAACCGTCACGTACTGGAAGCCCAGAACCCCAACGGGGTGCGTAGCGTGAAGATTCCCAGCGTGATGCGCATGACTCCGCAGGAGGATGCCGACTGCTACTGGCGCGAGTGTACGCCGAAGAACGTGGTTGACTTCTCGGCTACCGGCTACTTCTTTGCCCGCCTGGTCAATAAGACGCTGAACATTCCCGTAGGACTCATCGAGGCCAACAAGGGCGGTTCGCGCGTGGAGAGTTGGTTGACCAAGGAGAACTTAGAGAAATACACCAGCGAACCCACCGACACCATGGGCATCGTCAACTTCAAGAAAGACTGGGACTACCACCGTGCGATGGTGTGGGGCAACGGTACGTTTAGCCCGGTGCTGAACTTCACCGTCAAGGGCATTCTGTACTACCAGGGCTGTTCGAACGTGGGCGACCCGGGTAATCAGTACTCAGAGCGCATGAAGCTGCTCGTAGAGCAGTGGCGCAGCCAGTTCGGGCTGGGCGAGATTCCGTTCTACTTCGTCGAGATAGCTCCTTACTGGTACGACAACTGTGAGGGCGATGCCGGAGCCCGCCTGCGCGAGCAGCAGTTCAAGGCAGCGCAGATGATACCCAACAGCGGGCTGGTGTGTACCAACGACTGTGCCTATCCGTACGAGTACACTCAGATACACCCCACGCAGAAGCAGAAGGTGGGCGAGCGCCTGGCATTCCTGGCGCTGAACAAGACCTACGGCATGAGTTCCGTCATCTGCGAGAGCCCGTCGTTCAAGGAAATGACCGTCAAGGGCGATACTGTCTATCTGCATTTCAACAACGAGTTTGGCGGACTGAGCCGCTTCGAAGACATTGAGGGCTTTGAGGTGGCTGGTGAAGACCGCGTGTTTCATAAAGCCAAGGCCCAGCACTTCTGGCAGCCCGGTGGCGGGCAGTGGGACGAGGCACTCATCGTCACGTCGCCTGAGGTTCAGCATCCTGTCGCCGTGCGCTACTGCTTCCGCAATTTCCAGTTAGGAAACCTTGCCAACATGGGCGGTCTGCCCCTTTTCCCCTTCCGCACTGACAACTGGTAATGGAACATCCCTTAGAGAAATTTGCCTTCTGCCCCGTCTGTGGCAGTCGGCATTTCGTCATCAATAACTTCAAGAGCAAACGCTGCGAGGACTGCGGGTTCAGCTACTATGCCAATCCCTGCTCGGCCACGGCTGCCTTCATTCTGCGTCAGCCGCTGCCGGCGGAGGGTGACGAGGAGATGCTCCTCGTGGTGCGCCGGGCCAAGGAGCCGGCCAGGGGAACGCTTGACCTGCCCGGCGGATTTGTCGATATGGGCGAAACGGCCGAAGAAGGCATGCGCCGCGAAATTCTGGAGGAGACGGGGTTGCAGGTCAAGAACATGGAGTACCTCTTCTCCAGCCCCAATGTCTATATGTATAGCGGCATGGGTATCCACACACTCGACATGGACTACCTGGTGCGCGTGGCTGCAGACGTCAGCGTGCGTGCTGCCGACGATGCCGCCGAGTGCCTCTGGCTGCCGCTCAGCCAGGTCTGTCCGCCCGACTTCGGACTTTCCAGCATTCGCAATGCCGTCATTCGCTTCCTCAAAGAATACAAAGGACAATGAAACAAACTACGATAAAAGACTACGAAATAATGGCTCCCGTGGGTTCGCGTGAGTCGTTGGCGGCAGCCATTCAGGCCGGTGCCGACTCGGTCTATTTCGGCGTGGAGCAGCTGAACATGAGGTCACACTCGGCCAACCACTTCACGCTCGACGACCTGCGCGACATCGCCACCACGTGCCGGCAGCACGGAATGAAGAGCTACCTGACGGTCAACACCATTATTTATGACGAGGACATTCAGCTGATGCACCAAATTATTGATGCTGCCCGCGAGGCCGGTATCTCGGCCATCATTGCCTCCGACGTAGCCGTCATGCAGTATTGCCGGGCCGGCCAGCAGCCCATGGAGGTTCACCTCTCTACGCAGCTGAACATTTCGAATGCTGAGGCGCTGCGCTTCTATGCCCGGTTTGCCGACGTGGTCGTGCTGGCCCGCGAGTTGCGCATGGAGCAGGTAGCCGAAATCTACCGGCAGGTGCAGGAGCAGCACATTTGTGGCCCTTCGGGCGAGCTGGTACGCATAGAAATGTTCTGTCATGGAGCCTTGTGCATGGCCGTTTCCGGCAAGTGCTACATGTCGCTGCATGCTGCCAACCGTTCGGCTAACCGTGGCGAGTGTGTGCAGATATGCCGACGCAGCTATACCGTAACCGACAACGAGACGGGTCACCAGCTGGAGATAGACAATCAATACATCATGTCGCCCAAAGACCTGAAGACCATTCGCTTCATTAACCGCATGATGGAGAGCGGCGTGAGGGTTTTCAAGATTGAAGGCCGTGCCCGTGGGCCCGAGTATGTCTATAACGTGGTGAAGTGCTACAAGGAGGCCGTTCAGGCCGTGCTGGACGGAACGTTTACTGAAGACCGGAAGGACGACTGGGACCGCCGGCTTGCCACGGTCTTCAACCGTGGCTTCTGGGACGGCTACTACCAGGTGCAGACGCTGGGCGAGTGGAACCACAACTACGGCAATAATGCTACCGAGCGCAAGGTCTATGTGGGCCCGGGCGTCAAGTACTTCTCG
>DGTH01000109.1 GCA_002393705.1 Prevotella sp. UBA4341
ATGTCGTCGGTGTCGCCCGGCACCATGAATAGCAGCAGCGAGTTGCGCTCAATGTGGCGCAGGAAGCGCAGTCCGAGGCCGCGCCCCTCGCTGGCTCCCTCGATGATGCCCGGAATGTCGGCCATGACGAACGACTGGTTGTCGCGGTAGCCCACGATGCCGAGCGAGGGCTCCATCGTGGTAAAGGGATAGTTGGCTATCTTCGGCCGGGCGTTCGACAGGGCTGACACCAGCGTCGATTTGCCGGCATTGGGGAATCCTACCAGTCCGACGTCGGCCAGAAGCTTCAGCTCCAGGATGATGGTCATTTCCTGCATGGGCTCGCCGGGCTGTGCGTAGCGGGGGGCCTGGTTCGTGGCTGAGCGGAACTGAAAATTGCCCAGTCCGCCACGTCCACCCTTCAGCAGCAGCACCTCCTGGCCGTCATAGGTGACGTCACAGACATACTTACCTGTCTCGGCGTTATAGACTACCGTGCCGCAGGGCACGTCGATATAGACATCCTTACCATCGGTGCCGTGACACTTGTCCTTGCCGCCGTTGCCGCCGTGCTCGGCAAAGATGTGACGCTCGAACTTCAGGTGCAGCAGCGTCCAGTAGTTATGGTTTCCGCGCAGAATGATGCTGCCGCCCTTGCCGCCATCGCCGCCGTCGGGTCCGCCGTTGGGGTTGTACTTGACGTGGCGCAGGTGCATGGAGCCCCGGCCGCCTTTGCCTGAGCGACAGTATATCTTTACGTAGTCAACGAAATTACTTTCCATATCGTGGTTGTTGCTATAGTTTCTATAGTTTCTATAGTTGCTATAGTTACTATAGACTGTCTATCACTTCCTGAATATCCTTGAAGATGCGCTCCAGTGTGCCCAGACCGTTAATGTGGTGGTGCAGACCTTCCTGCCGGTACCACTCAATGAGGGGCTGCGTCTGCGAGTGATATACCACGAGGCGCTTCTTGATGGTCTCCTCGTTGTCGTCAGCACGACCACTCTGCTGTCCGCGCAGCAGGAGGCGCTTCATCAGTTCCTCCTCGGGCACGTCGAGCTCAATCATGGCAGCCACCTTGTCGCCACGCTCCTCAAGCATCTTCTTCAGGGCTTCTGCCTGCGGAATGGTGCGGGGGAAACCGTCGAAGATGACTCCCTTATGGCCACGGCCGTAACCGTCATAGACGCCTGCCAGAATGCTGACCATTAGCTCGTCGGGTATCAGTTGGCCGTTGTCAATGTAACCCTGGGCCGTCTTGCCCAACTCTGTTCCTTTCTTAATCTCGTTGCGCAGCACGTCGCCGGTCGAGATGTGGCCCAGCCCATACTTCTCGATGAGCAGGTTGCTTTGGGTCCCCTTGCCTGAGCCGGGAGCTCCGAAAATCACGATATTCTTCATAACAATTCTTTGTTTTTGTTCGTCATGTTTTACTTGCGCTTCCTTGCCCTTCCACTTGTACCACAAGTCGGTCATCAGGTCTTTCTTTCCTTTGCCCTCTTCCAAGTCACTGGGCAGGTGCGGCAACTTTACTTCTCTCATACGCTAAAATCTCAAATCTCAAACCAAAGTATAGATTTCCTTTAGGTTACGGCCTTGCTGGTCGTAGTCCAGTCCGTAGCCCACGATGAAGTCGTTGGGAATAGAGAAGCAGGCATACTCAATGTCAATGGGTTCGAGCAGTTTGTCGGGTTTGACGAAGAGCGTGCAGATGTGTACCGACGCCGGGTTACGCGTTCCCAGCGACTCGATCATCTGCTTCATGGTCTGTCCCGTATCGACAATATCCTCCACAATGACAAGGTGGCGGCCCGTCAGGTCTTCGTTAATACCGAGCACCTCCTTGATTTTGCCGGTTGAGGTGGTTCCCTGGTACGATGCCAGCTTCACAAAAGAAATCTCACACGGGATGGTTACCTCGCGCATCAGGTCGGCAGCAAAGATAAACGAACCGTTCAGCACTCCAATAAACAGCGGGTTCTTGCCCTCCATGTCCTTGCTGATGCGTGCTGCTACTTCCTTTATACGCTTCTTGATTTCGTCCTCCGAAAAGGATGTTTTGAACGTTTTGTCCTTGATTTTTACTGTACTCATAGCTTACTTTTTATTAATTTGCTACAAAATTACGAATTTTCTTCCAAAGAATAACGCTTGATTAGCAATAATTTTGTATTTTTGCATGCGTATGAAGATATTTACCGGTGCTCAGATACATGAGCTAGACCAATACACCATCGAACACGAGCCTATCGAGTCGATAGATTTAATGGAGCGTGCGGCCAAGGCCATCACGCGTGCCATCTGCGATCAGTGGTCTGCAAACACCCCCGTCGTCGTGTTTGCCGGACCGGGTAATAACGGCGGCGATGCCTTGGCTGTGGCCCGCATGTTGGCTGAGGGAGGTTATAGTGTTTCTGCTTATCTCTTCAACATCAGCGGTCACCTGTCGAGCGACTGTGCCGTCAACCGGCAACGCCTGAAGGACTGTAAGCGCCTGAAAGCTTTTTCCGAGGTTGTTCAGGAGTTTGAACCCCCGCAGTTAGAGGCCGACATGCTCGTCGTTGACGGACTGTTTGGTTCTGGGCTGAACAAGCCGTTGGCAGGTGGCTTTGCCTCGTTAGTGAAGTATATTAACAGTGCGCCGTCGCGTGTGGTCAGCATCGACCTGCCGTCGGGACTCATGAGCGAGGACAACACTTATAACGTACGCTCCAACATCATCAAGGCCGACCTTACGCTGACGCTGCAGCAGCCCAAGCTTTCCTTCTTCTTTCCGGAGAACCAGCAGTTCATTGGGCGCTTCCGTGTACTTGACATCCGCTTGAGCACTGAAGGCATGGAGAAGATAGAGGCCCAGTACAACATCATCGAGGAGAGTGACATACGTCCGCTGCTCAAGCACCGCGACAGCTATGCACACAAGGGAAACATGGGCAGCGCCCTGCTTGTGGCCGGCAGTTACGGCATGGCTGGAGCCGCCGTTCTGGCCAGCAGGGCTTGTCTGCGGTCGGGTGCCGGCAAGGTGACCGTCCGCTCTCCGCGCCGTAACAATGCCATTCTGCAAATATCTGTGCCTGAGGCCATTGTGCAGTTAGACTCTGAGGAGACCATCTTCTCTGAGGCCGTCGATACCGAGGACTTCAACGCTATGGGCATCGGCCCGGGCCTGGGTACCAGTGAGACCACGGCCATTGCACTCATAGCCCAGTTGCGCCGGGCGCAGTGTCCTATCGTGGCCGATGCCGACGCGCTGAACATGCTGGCCAACCACCGCGCGTGGATGATGCAGTTGCCCAAGGGTATCATCTTTACGCCCCACCCGAAGGAGTTTGACCGCATGGAGGGCCACTCTGCCGACAGCTACGAGCGGCTCACCAAAGCCCGCGAAATGGCAGAGCGCCTGCAGGGCTACGTCATTCTGAAGGGTCACCACTCCGCTCTTTGCTGTCCCGACGGTCACGTCATGTTCAATAGCACGGGCAATGCCGGCATGGCCACGGCGGGCAGCGGCGACGTGCTGACGGGCGTGCTGACAGCCCTTCTGGCTCGTGGCTACCAGCAGCGTGAGGCCTGCATGACGGGCATGTTTCTGCATGGTCTGGCCGGCGACATTGCCGCCCGCCGCCTTGGCGAGGAGAGCCTGATGGCCAGCGACATCATTCAGTGTCTGCCCGAAGCATTTAAGAAAATAGAAGACTGAAACATTAGAATAAGATGAAACGCATTACATTCCTTTTAGCATCGCTCCTCGTGAGCTGCTTTACCGTCTGCATGGCTCAGACGGAACTGAGCAAGTACCAGCCGGGCATAACCGCCGAAGGTGCCATTTACTATCTGCCCAAGACGGCCCTGAACTTCCTGGTTCAAGTAGAGAAAACCACCTACACGCCCGGCGAGTATGCGCCCTACGCTGAGCGTTACCTTGCGTTGCGGGGTGTGAAGAATGAGAAGAACGTCAGCTACCGTGTCGCTAATGTGCTGATGCAGACGGTGGGCGTGGCTGATACTGCCAAGTGCTTCGCCGTGAAGTTTAATGCCAAATCGACCGCCTCGAACATGGAGCTGGCTGACGACGGCGTGCTGCTGGCCCTGAACAGTCAGGGCATCCGACAGGAGCGGCCCCGCCACTTTTCGCCAGCCCCGAAGCCTCAGGCCCTGAACCCGCGACAGTACCTCAACGAGGAGATTCTTGCTGCCGGCAGCATGACGAAGCGTGCAGAACTCATTGCACAGGAAATCTACAACATCCGCGAGAGCAAGAACCAGCTGACGCGTGGCGAGGCTGACTACATGCCGAAGGACGGCGAGCAGCTGCGCATCATGCTCAGCCAGCTCGACAGCCAGGAGCAGGCACTGACCCAGCTCTTTACCGGCGTCACCGAGTGCGACACCACCGAGTACATCATCCAGACTTGTCCCATGACGGCCGTTCAGGACATGGTGCTCTTCCGTCTGTCTCAGCACCTCGGCATTGTCAATGCCGATGACCTTTCGGGCGATCCGTATTACCTAACGGTTGAAGACCTGCACACCGTGCCGGCTCCCGTCGAGACTAAGAAAAAGAAGAAGCTCGAGGAGGAGGGCATCTATGTCAACATTCCCGGCCGCATCAAGGTGACCTTGACGAACCACGGCCGCGAGCTCTACCGTGACGAGTTCACCGCCGGACAGTTCGGCACCGTCGAACTGCTCAGCGCGGAACTCTTCAATAAGCGTTACACCACCCACCTGCGCCTGAACCCCGTCAACGGCGGCGTAGAAATGATTGAGGCCGAGCAGGCAAAGTAGGGTGTGCCGATATGAAGTTGCCACTTCGCGTAGCGATTGTCCTTACTTTGATTACTGTCCTGATTTCCTGTACAAATCAGGACAGTAATGGTGTTATGCTGAAGCGTGCGGAACGGCAAATGACATCAGCCCCTTATCATGCCATGGTGTTGATAGACTCCATACCTGACAGCATTCTTTTTCAACCTTATGCTCCTCGAGGCCATTATAGTCAGTGTCTGACAGTTGCCCGTTATAACAAAGCCTGCAAGTGCCTACAATCTAATGACATAGAAAAAGCTAAGCAGTGGCTGCGACTCGTTATTATGCAGGCGGAAGACGAGAAGGACAAGCAGCAAGCAGTTGGTCTATTGGAGAAACTTGTTGTTTTGACTGTAACGCCAGAGAATGATAGTCTGAAGGAGAATCTTGTGACGGAATTGTTGGCTACCGATTCCTTGGTTCAACATCATTCGGAAGAGCATGTAGCATCAGCCAGAAAAGCGGTTCTCAATAAACCTCTTTACTGGATTTCGGTTATTCTTCTCCTGATAGCTATTGCCGTATTGTTATTCGTTCAACACAAGCAAAGTAAGTATAAAGCAATCCAAGACTTTCAGAAAGAAATAAACCATCTTAACAAACAGGCAAGGCGCATGAGTGAAAATACGTCAGAACGCCTGGGAGTTGGCAAACAAATCTATGATAACGTGACGGGTGGCGGTTCTATGAAGAACATCTCCATTGAGCATGAGCAATGCTTCATCGACTTCTATGCCTTTTCCTTTCCTCAGGAATACGCAGGACTCGTCGCCCCCTACCTCTCCCTTTCGCTTCGTCACACCACCTACCTTATACTGAAGCGGATGGGCTATAACGACAACGACATACAGACCATACTCTTTGTGAAAGCCAGCACAATACGTAGTTATCGCCTGCGAATAGAGAAAAACCGGAAGGCATAAGCGTTGCACTTTCTATTATATATTTTTATATTAATGATACGGAATATTCTTATTATCAGTATGTTAGATTATGTGTAACACGTGCAACGCTTGCTTTTGAAAAACAGAAAAAGATTTGGATTCTCTGGTAATTATTTTTACATTTGCAGAAAAATTATTTAAGATGAGAATTAAAATCTATGTATTTAAACCTGTTTAGTATGGAAAAAAGTATTCTTATCACGTTTCTCATGTCGCTGTTGGTCTTTCTATTGACCTTTTGGACAGCCGGTTATTCACTTTATGCTGCTTGTCTGGCTGAAAGTGTGGCTTTCTTTGTGCTGACCTATTACGTTTTGAAGACTTATGCTAAGCCGGGGACCTTCGGGTTGCCTTTTGTTGTCGCCGTCGTCGCAGGCAGGATCGTTTTAGACGTTCCGCTCAGAGTGATGGAGTTTCCTGAAACATTATTCTCCCTGTTTGTGCCTATTGTGGTTATAGTGAGCATTGTGTTGGCAGCGTTATATTATAAGGAGAACAGGGTTTCAGTGCTGGTTCTCTCTGTCTTCATCATTCTCTTGCTGGCAACGGTTGGGCAGGCAGAATGGCTTGATACTTTTCATTACAAGAGATAGATGCCACAAAACGACGATGGAGTCCACCCGTTCTGAGTGGACTCCGTCTGCTTATTAATCGTTGCGTTATCTGTGTCCGCCGAAGTAGCCTGTGGCCGAGTTTCCGGTGTTCGTCGTGCGGCGATGACCGGTGTTGCCGTTGTGCGTGGCCGGTGTCGAGGTGCGCGGCGTTGTGGTGCGGTGCCACGACGTGTTCTGGTTCGAGCGGTGCGTGACGTGAGCCGTATGACCGTTGTAGTTGGTGTAGGCGTTAGGACGCGGACGGTAGAGGTGGCGACGGTCAGTATAGCGGTTGTAGATGCTGAAGTGCCAGCTGCTGTTGGTCCAGCTCACGGGGCGGTAGAAGTAGTTTGCAGCCATGTAGCGGTCGTACTGCCAGGCGGTGAGCACGCGGCTCAGGCGGTTGTTGCGCAGTGACCAGCTGCTGCCGAAGACGTCGTTGTAGGCGAGGGCTGCGATATAGTCGAAATTAATTTCATACACGGCCTCGTACTGTTCGTTGCTGAGTTGCAGCTCGTAAGCCATTTTGTCGGTCAGGAACAAGGTCTCAGCCTTTACCTCTGTGTATGACATACCTGCGGCACGGGTAGCTATCGTTACCATCATTGCCATGAGAACCATCATCTTCTTCATAATCCTATCGTTTTAATTGTTCGACATGTTGCTTCTTGTTTTCGTTGGCAAAGGTAAGGCATTTTCGGCTGCCTGGCAAAGGATTATCCCTAAAGGCACATGTGTTTTTCCCTAAACTTACGGGGGGAAACTCCCCCGGTCCTTGTCGGGAGGGGCTGAAAAGAAGGCTGCGCACCCCGTTGCAGGATGCGCAGCCCCATATAAAAAGACATGTGGAAATGCTTTGTTTAGCACTGAGCCAGCTTGCCGTCAGAACCGAGCACATCGACAATCTTGTGGATGTACATCTTCTTCATGTTCTCGCGGGCGGGCTTCAGGTACTGACGCGGGTCGAAGTGGTCAGGATGCTCAGCCAGGTACTTACGTACGGCAGCCGTCATGGCCAGACGCGAGTCAGAGTCGATGTTAATCTTGCAGACGGCGCTCTTCGAGGCCTTGCGGAGCTGCTCTTCGGGAATACCAACAG
>DGTH01000187.1 GCA_002393705.1 Prevotella sp. UBA4341
ACCATTAATAATAAGGTGGAGAACGTGGTGTCAGACGTGACAGGGGGATATGTTGGCATCAGTAGCCCAACCATCAGCACCAACGACAATTTGGACTTTGGGGCAGTATCGGTCACAGAAACCTGTGAGCAGCCATTTACCATCAGCAACTATGGCTCGGCACCATTGACGATTAGTCGTATTGTGTTTAACAATGAGAACTTGAGCGTGGCTGAATCGTTGCCACTGGTTATTCAGTCTAGGGAGAGTCAGGACGTGACGGTTGTCTATAGCAGCGTAGAGCAAACTGCCTTTGAGGCAACGATGCTGCTGTATAGCAACGACCCCGGCCTGCGACTGCGCGAGGTGACGGTGACAGGTAGCCGGTTTGCCCCCAACTACGTCAGTATCACGGCGAATGATGTCTATTCGGATGATAATTTACAAATAGAGGTATCAACAGACAACTACGACCCGATGACAGGATTGCAGTTTGACCTGACTTACCCAGGAACATATTTTGAACCGTTCGACAATAATTATACGGTGACCGATCGTGCCACGGACATGACCGTGACGATGCGGCAGATAGACAGTAACACCTTGCGCTGCTTCTGCTACTTCCTGACAGGCGGCAGTGTGGCAGCTGGCAATGGAAAGGTGATGACCATTGAACTGAAGCCAAAAGGGGAAACGGTACCTGAAGGCATCTATGACGTCAGCCTAACTAACATTAAGTTTGGCACCAGCGAAATGGACAACAAATATGCCGGTGACGAGACTCTCCAGAGCACATTCGAGGTGAAGAGCATCCTGCCGGGTGATGTGAATGGTGACGGTGATGTGAATGAGGTGGATGCCCAGCTCATTCTGGATGTATCGGTAGGCAATATCAGCCTGAACGACCTTGCTGTTCCTAAAGCCATTAACGTTCCTGGCGGAAATGCCGAAGCATTGGAAGTAAACGCGCAATTAGTGCTCGACTATTCGGTGGCTACGGTGAAGCCATGGTAAGAAATATGAACTATAATAAATAAGTACAAATGAAAAGAATTCTAATTAGTTTGCTGACGCTTCTTGCCTTTGGCATAGGAAGCTCTGCACAGACATTTTCAGTGGCAGGCGACGTGGAGGCCCTCTCATCAGGTGAGACTGTCAGTTTCAAACTTCATATTGCCGATGCCGTGGCAATGACCTCAACACACTTTGAAATAGTATTGCCAGCAGGCTTCAGCGTGACTGCCGTTACAAAGAATGCTTCGGTATGGGACTGCATGATGTCCAGAGAAGGTGGCGTCGTCGGTGCAATTAGTTCGTCAGACGGGGCTTTTAATGGCGAAGGCGATGTCTTTTCCGTTGAAGTCAACGTCCCGGAAGGTACAGCCATAGGGGCCTATCCTGTCACCATTAACAATATTCGTGTTAACGGTGTTACGCTTAGCACGACGGTGGAGTTTAATATTAACGTAGTCAATACGCATACTATTGTGCTCGACGAGACATCTACCGTGATGCCGACGGAAAATGCAGGTGTCAATGTGGTAGTGAAGCGCACCATCAAGGCTAACGAGTGGAGCACCATCTGTCTGCCGTTCGCTATGACGGAGGCGCAGGTGAAAGCCGCATTCGGTGACGATGTGGAGTTGGGTGACTTCAAGGGCTACGAGGTGACTAAAGACGACGGGGGAGACATAGTCGGCATTAACGTGAAGTTCGACGATGTTACAGCCATCGAGGCCAATCATCCGTATATTATTAAGGTATCTACAGCCGTTTCTGAGTTTACTGTTGACGGTGTCGATGTTGAACCGGAGGAGGAGCCAATGGTTAATCTTGGCACCAACCGAAAGCCAAAGGCCATAGTCGGAACTTATGTGGCCGAAACAGAAGTTCCGGAATTATGCCTTTTCCTCAGCGACAACAAGTTCTGGTATTCTACTGGAGCAACGAAGATGAAGGCCTACCGCGCTTACTTCGACTTCAATGATGTGCTCACTGACGTGGAGGATGTATATGGTGCTCCTGTTTTCATTTCGTTCGGCGATGAGACAACACGCCTTGACCAGCTGAACATTGACGGTGAGGATTCGAACTATTACGACCTTAACGGTCGCGTGGTGAAGACTCCGCAGAAGGGTGTGTATATTCGTAATGGTAAAACGGTAATAGTAAAGTAAAAAAGACTATGAAGAAAGAATATATGATTCCAATGATAAGTGTGGTTGCGGTGTCAACCATGCAGATGCTGGCAGCAAGTGGCGTCAGCGGCAAGGGAGGCAAGATAGGCTATGGCGGCGTGGATAGCGGCGGTACGAAAGACCCGTCAGCCCCCGGCTACTGTGGCTTTGACGACGAAGAGGACGAGGAGGCTGACTGGTAACAACCACCTGACTCATCCATAATAAGCGACAAGCGGCACAAGGCTTCGGACTACGAAGACTTTGTGCCGCTTTGTCGGACAGTTGGGTGGCCGGATGGCCAGACATTATTACGTTGACAGGCTAAGGGGCAAAGCCAAGAATGCCGCCCTGCCTCGCGACTTCGTCGTTTGGGAATAAATCCCTTCTGACAGGGGCCATATACTCCACATCACTCCCTTTCGGGACAGGAATTAATCCTGATTATAGATTTTCTATGATAGAATTTGTATAATTGGATTTTTTTGCTTACTTTTGCAAACAAAAGAAACATTATGGAGAATCCTTTTTACATCACCGGCATTATACCTGAGCCCTATTTCTGTGACAGGGAGAAAGAAACTACGTGGATCATTCGTACACTTGAAAACAAGGCGCATATTCTGCTTTCCTCACCCAGAAGAATGGGGAAAACGCAGTTAATACGCCATGTTTTCGAACAACAGCCCATCAAAGATAACTACTATACTTTCTATACAGACATCTACCCCACCACCAGTCTGCATGAGTTTGTATTATTCCTCAGTAAGGAGATTTACTCTGTATTGGTACCAAAAGGAATAACGGTGCTGAACAGTTTCATAGCGGGACTTCACTCCTTGGCGGGATGCTTCGGATATGACCCAGTCAATAACACTCCTACGTTTGAAATCAAACTGGGTGACATTCGCTCGCCCGAACTCACAATAGAAGAAATCTTCCGCTATCTTGAAAAGGCAGACAAGCCTTGTATCTTCGCCATTGATGAATTTCAGCAAATCGCCAATTATCCTGAGAAGAACGTGGAGGCAATGCTCCGAACTCATATTCAGAAGATGAACAATTGCCTGTTTATTTATGCAGGAAGTAACCGACATATACTTGAGAATATGTTCAACTCTGCCGCCAAGCCTTTCTATAACAGTGCAGAACAGATGTACTTGGACTGCATCGATAAGGATGTTTATACTGAGTTTGCTGAAAAACAGTTTGCAAAAGCCGGAAGAAAGATTTATCCCCAAGCCGCATCTTTTGCCTATGACCTTTTCGATGGACATACTTACTACGTCCACAATGTGCTCCACAACGCTTTCGCCTATATAAGTTCTGAAACTGTTGTTGATAAAGACGATATAAAAAAAACGCTAACTGACATGTTGGAAGAGAAAGGACGTACCTTTGTTTTATTAATGGCCCAGCTGAACTACCAGCAAAAAGAAACCCTGATTGCCATTGCCAAAGAAGGTATGGCCAGCAGCGTCACATCAGTCGCCTTCGTAAAAAAACATGCGCTTAAATCTCCCAGTTCTGTCCAGTATGCCATCGGCACCTTGCTTGAAAAACAACTTCTGACCTATCAGAACAAAGGAAGAACAAAGGTTTATTGCTTGGCTGACCGGTTTCTTGAGATGTGGATATGCAGAACTTATTGACTCAACTTTCTGAAGTTAATGAAGTTCTTTGAAAACAAAGGACTTCATTAACTTCAAAAAAGAGAACTTACGATATTTGAATAAGCCTTACCTAACGGCTCGCCTCTACCGTCTTGGGGCTCTCTTCGCCAAAGAGGAAAGAGGGCTGGTAGCCGCCAAGGTCGATGACCACCTTCTCGAAGACGATGGCCGGGTGCTCCGGACGCAGCGTCAGGGTGTGGACATCTGTCTGGGAACTGAGGGGGAGTTCGACAACCTTCTCAATGACGCGGCGGGCCACGGTGGGGTAATAGATGCTGTAGATGTTCTCCAGCTTCTCGTTGAGCTCGGCATTGAAGTTGACCTTGACCGCCTCGCCACCGTCTAACGACACGCTGTAGCTGAGACCGCCGACGTTCAGGTAGTCGAGCGTTGACTTCACGATGACGTGGACCTTAGCCGTGGCGGCAGCAGCGTTGCCGACGAAGCGGTAGCTGAGCGAGGCACCCGCGACGGGCTGGTCGTAAGGCATCAGCGTGATGCCGCTGAGCGTACGGCCTACGAAGGGCAGCACCGTCCACTGGGCCTGCCGGGCATCAGTGCGGGCGTAGGTATGCTCAGCCTCGATGGCTACATAGCCGTCCCTGGGGGTGAAGACGAAGCCCCCCTCTGTCTCGCCCGAGGGGGAGGTGATGTATGACACGGCGGGCATGACATCGGCGGGGCCGAAGTCGTCGTTCCACGTACGGTAGCCTATGTGCTTCTGGGTCATCATGCCATTCCACTTGCCGCCGGCAATGTCGTGGTTATACTGTGCGCAGAGCAGGGAGTCACGACGGAAGCACTCCTCCACCCTGCGGGCCCAGAGGTTGCAGTCGGGGTTCTGCTCCTTGTAAAGCTGCTGGTTCATGGTCTGCGCGTAGTACATCTCATAGACATTGGCCATGGCCTGTATGGGGAAGAGAATGAGCTGACGGTAGGCATCGTGCTGGGCAACGGGCAGCTGGACGAAGAGGCGCAGGGCATCGCGCTCCAGCTGCTGGTAGTCGCCCACCACGCGGGGCCACTCGGCGAGGCTGTAGGTGGTGGCGTCGAGCATCTCGGCCGTGGAGCGGCCGGCATACTTGCAGCAGAGGTTCAGCAGGCGGGCGGCCTCCCTGGCGTGCTGCTCACCGACGACGGAGGCGCAGAAGGGCGCCATGTGCGTAGCGATAATATCGCTACTTACGGAACTGGGGCGCCAGGCCATGTCCATGAAGAGCGTGATGGGGTACTCCATGGGCTTGAGGTCGCCCACGTTGAGAATCCACATGCGGTCAATGCCGTGGGTATAAGCGAGTGTGAGCTGCTCCCACATGTTCTGGGCGGGCGTGACGTTGAGCCACTTCGAGTTGCGCGGTGCGCCGACGTAGTCAACGTGGTAGTAGAGTCCCCAGCCGCCCGGGTGCTTGCGTTCCTGGGCCGTGGGCACGCGGCGCACGTTGCCCCAGTTGTCGTCGCAGAGCAGCATGAGCACATCGTCGGGCACCTTCATGCCCTTGTCGTAATAGTCGAGCACTTCCTTATAGAGCGCCCACACCTGAGGCACGTCCTTGGGGTTACGGCCTGTGATCTCCTTGATGATGCGGCGCTGGTTATCGACAATCCTCTTCAGCAGCTTGGTGTCGGCATCTTCGCTCATGGCCTCGTCGCCGTCGCCACGCATGCCGATGGTGATGATGTCGTCGGTATTCTTGACGCGCTCTATGCCTTCGCGGAAGAAGCGGTCAATGACCTGCTGGTTGGTCTGGTAGTTCCACGCTCCGTACTCGGCACGATGGCGGGCCCACTCCTGGTGGTTGCGGGCCATGGGCTCGTGGTGGCTGGTGCCGATGATGACGCCCATCTCGTCGGCCAGCGGCGAGTTCTGCGCATCGTCAGCATAGAAGGCCCAGCTCCACATGGCGGGCCAGAGGAAGTTACCCTTCAGGCGAAGAATGAGCTCAAAGACCTTCTCGTAGAACTCGTGGCCGCCGTAGTTGGTATGAAAGGTGTTCTTGACCCACGACGTCAGACAGGGAGCCTCGTCGTTGAGGAACAAGCCACGATAGCGCACGGCGGGCTCGCCGTCGGTAAACGTGCCACGGCTGACGAAGATGCTGTCGTGGTGCTCGGTGGGCACGTCGGCCCAGTAGTACCAAGGCGAGACGCCCATCTGGCGCGACAGCTCGTAGATGCCGAAGATGGTGCCTCGGCGGTCGCTGCCCGCGATGACCAGCTGGTCGCCCACGGTCTGGATAACAAACATTTCGCGTTTGCCTTTCAGCAGGCTGAGGTCTATGCGCTTGTCTTTCACCAAGCGGTCAATGAGCGCCGAGTGACCCAGCGTGCCTACGAGGATGAAGGCACCGTCGGCCCCGCCCCGTGTGGCCGTGGGCGGAACAGCGGCCGTGTGCAACTTAGCCTCGACACCCGTGACGCGGCCAAAGTCGGCACAAAGGCTGCGGGCGGCACGCAGCACGCCCCGCTCGTCGTCAGCATCGACGTAAATCGTGGCTGGCATGCCGCCTACCACGTTTCCGGAACCATGAATGAGCACGTCGCCCCGGGTGAAGCTGACGAAGCGGTCGGCTGCCTGAACGGTGAGTACGGCCAGCAGGGCGAAGAAAAGGATAGTAAGTCGGTTGTTCTTCATAAAGGTAAGTAAATAACGGGGCCACGGAAGCACCGTGACCCCTTTGAAAATGATGATCAATTCTAAAACGCGGTAGTGTCAAGCCTTCTTCTCAGCCTTCTTGGCAGCGGGCTTCTTGGCGGCTGCCTTCTTGGCGGGCTTGGCTTCAGCGGGAGCCAGCTTCTCAAGCTTTGCCTTCAGGCGGGTAATCTCCTTGTCCTTCATCTCAATCTCGTCACCCTGGTTGCGGATGGTGGTCAGGAGGCTGTTCAGCTCCTCGTTGTCAATCTCGGCAGGATAGAGTGCGTTGACCCTGTTGATGAAGTCACCCAGAATGTTCATGTAGTTGGTGAAGGCATCGAACGGTCCGCTGTAGATGCCACGGTCCAGACCGACGTTCGACGGCTTGGTGGTCATGAAGCGGAAGTTGTTGGAGGCCTGCAGGTAGTCCCAGTCCTGATTGATACGCGGGTCGTTGGCAATGCGCAGGCGGTCGGCCACGCTGTAGAGCTTGTTGAAGGCCTCGCGCTGCATGGCGTTACCCAGCCAGCAAGAGCAGTCGCGCTCCTCGTCAACCCAGCTGAGGGTGTCGGGTACGTCGATGCTGCTGACGCTCTTCATCTTGGCGCAAATTTCCGACGGCGTTGACCAGGTGATGCCCTTCTCCTTGGCACATGCGGGCAGCGCGTGCAGGAAGTCGAGGATGTTGCTGGACAGCGGCTGTGCGATGCCGAGAGCCGAGAGTTCCATGAAGATGTTGATGACCTGCTCCTCTTCCGGCAGACGGGCAATGCGGTCAATATAGGCATCGGCAAAGAGGGGGTAGCCCTCCCAGTCGCTATTGTTGAAGCGCAGCGAGATGTCGTCAGAGAGTTCCACGTCGCGCAGCAGCAGCTTCAGGTTGGGAGCGATGTTGCAGTTATAGACGTAGTGCGGCGACTTCCAACCCAGCACGTGCTTGGCACCCTCGGTCAGCATGCCCTTGAAGCCCATGGCAGCCACCTGTCCGCCGATGTCGTCGCTGTAGATGAGCGACGAGTTGCGCAGCACGGTGGGTTTCTTGCCGAAGTACTCCTCTATCTTCTGGCACTGCTTCTTCACGTCGAGGGCGAAGGTCTCCTCGTTAGCCAGCGACGAGAGTCCGTGGCTGTAGGGCTCGGCCAGGAACTCCACGCAGCCGGTCTCGTTGAGCTTCTGCAACTTCTCCAGCACCTGCGGAGCGTGCATCTCCAGCTGCTCAATGCCCGTGCCTGAGAGCGAGAAGGCAACCTTGAAATACTGGCCATTCTCCTTGATCATTTCCTCCAGCGTGTTCAGTGCCGGCATGTAGGAGCGGTTGGCAATGTCGGTGATGCTACGCTCGTTCTCGTAGTCATCGTAGTAATAATTATCGGTACCGATATCAAAGAAACGGTATCTCTTCAGATGTATAATCTGATGTATCTCGAAATATAAACAAATCGTTTTCATAACTCTTTTTACTTTTTTTCCTTTTTACTATTTTCCTTTTATTCCTCCCATCCGAGTGTGCGGCGATATAGAGTGCGGATCCATGCACCTACCTTCTCCCAGGTTATCTGGTCT
>DGTH01000147.1:0-336 GCA_002393705.1 Prevotella sp. UBA4341
CGTCACCGTACATCTGTACGAAACGGCGATAGCTGTCATACACAAAGTGCGGGTTGTTGGTCTTCTTCACCATGCCTTCGGCCACCTCGTCATTCAGACCGAGGTTCAGAATAGTGTCCATCATACCAGGCATAGAAGCACGTGCGCCCGAGCGTACCGATACTAATAGGGGATTCTCCTTATCGCCGAACTTAGAGTTCATTAGCACTTCAATGTGCTTCACAGCTGCCATCACGTCGTCGTTAAGCAGCTCCATGATTTTCTCCTGGCCAACCTGATAGTACTCGTTACAGCAGTCGGTAGTGATTGTAAAACCTGGAGGAACGGGAACACCAA
>DGTH01000147.1:432-8243 GCA_002393705.1 Prevotella sp. UBA4341
CCTTGCCACCCAGTTCCTCACGCATCTTTGCATTACCTTCGGCCTTACCATTGCCGAAGAGGTAAACTCTTTTTTGGCTCATAAAAGTTCTGTTTTTATTACGTTTAAATTGTTAATAATAGTCTTTGTATTTTTAAGTTCGTGCAAAGATACAAAACATTTTTTTCTTACGCAAATAATTAACTGTTTTTTTCATGCTTTTTTACGTTCTGCGCTTCAAGGGTGTCTTAAGGGGAACACTTTTTAGCCTTGACATTTGGCAGACTCGAAAATAATATGTACCTTTGCCGCATGACAAGAAAAAAGAAACCCCTACCCCTACTCGAGAATATTGAGATAACAGGCTATGCAGCTGAAGGCAAGGCCCTTGCAAGAGTGAATGACATCGTGGTATTTGTTCCTTACGCCATGCCTGGCGACATCTGTGACCTGCAGGTAAAACGCAAGAAACATTCTTTCATGGAGGCCGAAATAGCCCGTCTCGTTCAACCATCCCCTCTTCGTACGACACCCTTCTGCCAGCATTTTGGAGTGTGCGGGGGTTGCAAATGGCAACACGTACCCTACGACGAACAGTTACGCATGAAGCAACAGCAAGTGTTGGAACAGCTTACACGCATCGGTAAGGTCGAACTACCCGAATTTCGACCTATCCTGGGCAGCCAGAAGACATGCTATTATCGTAACAAGCTGGACTTTGGAGCCTCGAATCGTCGATACCTGACCAATGAAGAAATAGCGAACCTTCCCCCTGCCCCCTCCCAAGGCGTGGGTGCCAAGGACGTGCCGGCCATAGGTTTCCACATTACGGGGGCGTTCGATAAGATTCTGCCCATTGAGCAATGTCACCTCATGGACCCGCTACACAACGAGATACGCAACTTTATACGCGACTATGCTGTCAACGAGGGTATGACCTTTTTTGACCTGCGTCAGCAAACAGGTCTGCTACGCGACGTTATCATACGCAACTCCAACTCAGGCGAATGGATGGTCATCGTGCAATTCCATTTCGAACAGGAAGGTGACCAGCAACAGGCATTGACACTTCTTCAGCACGTGGCTGACCGTTTTCCGCAGATAACCTCCCTACTCTATTTAGACAACCAGAAGTGTAACGATACCATCGGCGATCAGGAAATCCTGACATTCCATGGTCAAGACTACATCACGGAACAGATGGAGGACCTCCGCTTCAAGGTGGGGCCCAAGTCGTTCTACCAGACAAACACCGACCAAGCCCACGTACTGTACTCTGTCGTACGCGAACTGGCTCTTGACGGCAGTCATCCTTCTCCTTTAATCTACGACCTCTATACAGGCACTGGCACCATTGCCAACTTCGTGGCCAGAAAAGCGTGTAAGGTCATTGGTATCGAGTATGTGCCTGAAGCCATTGAGGATGCCAAGGTAAACTCCCGCCTGAATGGCATTGACAATACACTCTTCCTTGCCGGCGACATGAAAGACGTGCTGTCAGACGACTTCATCAACCAGCACGGACGACCAGACATCATCATTACCGACCCACCTCGGGCCGGCATGCACCCCGACGTGGTGAAGACCATTCTGCGGGCAGCCCCCGAACGCATCGTTTACGTCAGCTGCAACCCTGCCACACAAGCCCGCGACCTTCAAATACTCTGCGAGGCTTACCGGGTGGTGGCCGTCCAGCCTGTTGATATGTTTCCCCATACTCCACACGTGGAAAATGTAGTGTTACTAACCAAGAATCAACTATGAGAAGAATTTCCTGTATATTACTCCTGACGCTGACCCTGAGCATCGGAATCCATGCCCAAGAACCAACAGAGGAAAAAAAAGGTTTACCTGAGTGGTTGCAGAACATCAAATTCAGCGGCTACGGCATGTTACAGTATCAAGGCGAAGACAAGGAAGGTGACCACAGCAATTCATTCAACCTCAGGCTGTTGCGACTCGTTCTTGACGGCAAGATAGGCAATGTGGCTTGGCGTGCACAAATGCAGGGGACGTCAAACCCTGGACCTGGCAATGCTACCGTCTTTCTGAACGACCTGTATCTTGAGTGGCAAAAGTACGAGTTCCTCCGCATCAAAGCCGGTCAGTTTAAGCGTGCCTTCTCGTACGAGAGCCCCACCAACCCCATCACGCAGGGCTGGTATTCCTATGCGCTGTCCATTAACAGCTTAGTGGGCTACGGCGACCGCACGGGCGAGAAGGCAAGCGGTGGCCGCGACATCGGCATTCAGATACAGGGCGACCTGCTGAAGAACAGTGCAGGACGTAACCTGCTGCACTATCAGGTGGGCGTATATAACGGCGAGGGTATCAATGCGAAGGACAAGGACAACAAGAAGGACATCATCGGTGGTCTGTGGGTCATGCCTGTTAAGGGGCTGCGCATTGGTGCATTCGGATGGACGGGCACACGAGGCGAGCTGGAAATGACAATGCTTGACGGCACGAAGACTGTGCTGAAGAGCGCCCGCAAGAACCGTTATGCCCTCTCGGCTGAATACCAACGTGGTGAATACACCTTCCGTACAGAGTACGTCCACTCGCAGGGTTGGGGTTCCAACGAGGCCTGGGGGACAAAGGCTGACGGCTTCTACGTCTTCGGCATCGTGCCCGTCGTCAGCCATCGCCTGCAGGCCAAGGCCCGCTACAACCTCTATCGGCCGGCTAAGGAGTGGAGCACCAGCAAGACGATGTACGAAGTAGGTCTTAACTACTTCTTCTCGAAAAACTTTCAGTTGAACATGGAATACGCTCGGGTCAACGACCGCTCGCTGGCTAACCACGACTATAACTTCGTTGACGTACAGTTGGACTTCCGCTTCTAACCGCGAAGCGTCTTCTTGCGTATCAGTCTTAACGAGAACCAAGAACTCAACAGCAATAACAACGTGCCGCTGACCCAATACGTCAGCGGCTCTTTTATAAAGGTCACGCCGAACGTCAGCACGCCTAAGCCTACCTGAACGAGCGAGTACCGTATTACCTGACGAGATATTCTATAGTCATACGACAGACGTGCCACGACGTGTATGACGAGGAAGTCAAACACGTGGGCTGACACCAGCGCCACACCCATGCCGTACAGTCCCCACTGCAAGTAACACGCTATGGTGGCCAGGACAAAGAATACGAAGTAGGCTATCTCCAGCCCCAAGTAGGTCTTGGAACGCCCACGTGCCAGCGTGATATAGGCTACGGGCAGCGTCAGCACTTTCAGGTACATAGCAGTGGCAGACAGCTGTGTCAACCCGATGATGGGTTCAAACTCCTTGCTGAACAGCAGCGGAATGAGGATAGGCAGTCCGATGATGAAAGCCACAAGCATCGGGGCTACGATGAGCAGCGACATTTCCAGTTGTCGGTTCACCACTTCGTTCGACTGCTTCACGTCATGATTGACGGCAGAGAGACGCGGATAGAAGTCGCTGTCAATGGCCGAGAACACCATAGCCGCGTAAGTGACCGTCATCATGTAGGCCGCATTATAGAAGCCTACGTCGTCCAGACTACCCTGAACGTTGAGAAACGAGCGGATAATCATTTCACTGGCACTGCCCACAACGCCGGCCAGGATAAAGGCTACACCGAGTTTCACCATGGGCAATCCTTCGGCAAGCATGCTCGTGTCACCCTTCAGGCGTAAGGGGTAGAAACGGTAGCTGTAGCCCAACGTGAGCAGCATGGCGGCCAGCCCCATCAGCGTCATGACAGGCACAATGGCCGTTTCGCCGTAGTAGTAGTACAGAGGCACGGTAACCACGAGCGACACCACCATGTTCCAAATCTGTATCACGGCTAATGGCCTCAGCCGTTGTGTGGCTTTCAGGATGGCTGCCTCCCCACCTGTTATGGCCGCCATGCCTACGGCAGGAGCCAGCAAGAAGAAGTGCAGCGTGTGGTTACCCCACGAGAACGACATCAGGTCAAGCAGCGGTGCGGCTAAACAACATAGCAGCACACCGAACAGCGCAGCCAAGAGACACCACATGCGTACTACCTTTATATAATGGCTTAACGCCGCCTCATCGCCTTTCTCGTAGAGTTCAGCCAGATTCCTGACGGCACTCATGGCTATGCCCAGATTCGTCAGTTGCGAAATGAACGACAACGCCGTGTTGAGCAGCGAGACGAGTCCCATGCCTCCCGGACCCAGCAGTACAGCCACAAACTTATTACGTACAAGGCTTATCAGTACGTTTAAGCCCTGCACACTGCCAAACACGCCCGTATATTTCAGGATATGCCTGTAGCTGTTATTATCACTCATTTCAATCTATCAAACGCAAAAAACTGCAAATTATTTTGCCGTTCGCTGAATTTATGTTAACTTTGCCCCCAATGAAGCTGAGTGTCGTCATCCCCGTCTTTCACGTTGAGCAAACCCTCGACCGCTGTGTCCAGAGTGTGCTCCAGCAGCAAGTGGCTGACATGCAAGTTATTCTGGTCGATGACGGCTCTGACGACCGCTGTCCTCTGCTGTGTGAACAATGGGCCTTGCGTGACCAGCGCGTCAGCGTCATACATCAGCCTAACGGTGGACTCAGCGAGGCTCGTAACGCAGGCATCCGGCAGGCTACGGGCGAGTACCTGACGTTTGTCGATTCTGACGACTTTCTCGCTCCTGACACGTATGCCCCGCTGCTCAGTCTGTTGGCCAAGCATCCGGAGTACGACCTGCTGGAGTTTCCATGTTCGCGCCTGCAACTTTCTGACAGCCGCTATTCCGACATGAACGACTACTGGCTGCACGGACGGGCTTACCTGCACACCTACGCCTGGAATAAGCTGTACCGTCGCCAGCTTTTCTCCAACGTCCGTTTTCCTTCCGGTAAAGTGTTCGAGGACGTCTTCACCCTACCCTTGCTGCTCCGCCATTGCCATGTCGTGGCCACCACCTCACTGGGCTTCTACCACTATACCGTCAACCCCGAAGGCATCACCTGCAAAGCCGGCGGACCAGAATTGCTCATGCTGCTCGAGGCCCACCTCAACGTGCTGAAAAGCGGTTTCCCGAAGGCCGACGACGACTACTACATGCACGTGGTCAATATCTACATGGATGTCCGCGAACGCTTGGGCCGTGCCCCCTCGCTGCCCCCGCATAACGTCTCGCCCTTACGCGTCAGCGGCATTAAGCAGAAAGTAAAAGCTTTTATTCTTAACACATTAGGTATCAACTCGCTATGCCAAATCAACCAAGTAATACACAAAGTCAGCAGTCACCGCTCGTAAGCTTCGTCATCACCTACTACAACCAGCCCGTGAAGCTGCTCAAGGAGTGCATCGACAGCATTCTGGCCCTTTCCCTGCGGCCTTACGAGCGCGAAGTCATCATCATCGACGACGGCTCCGACGCCAGTCCCATGAACGAGCTGCTGCCCTACAGTAACGACATCACCTACTTGCGACAGCGCAATCAAGGTCCGGGCATTGCCCGGAATACAGGCATCCGACTGTCTCGCGGCCAATATCTTCAGTTTGTTGACGGCGACGACTTGCTGAACCAGTCAGCCTACGAGCATTGCCTCGACATCGTGCGTTACGCCAAACCTGACATGGTACTCTTCGACAAGAGCGACCGGCCTACCCATGGCGCTACCTTCAACGACTCGGAGCCCATCAGCGGCACGGAGTATATGCGCAACAACAACTTGCGGGGCTCCGTCTGCGGCTACATCTTCCTCCGTAGCATGCTTGGCACGCTGCGTTTCTCGACGCTTATCTACCGCGAGGACGAGGAGTTCACGCCTCAGCTCATCCTCCATGCCAACCGTCTCGTGGCTACCGATGCCAAGGCTTATGTCTATCGACGCAACCGCGCTTCCATCACCCATAAGAAGGGCAAGCGTGCCAAGGTGAAAATGCTCAGCGACAACCTTGCAGCCATCCATAACCTCAAAGCCGTTGCTACGTCACTGCCCACGCATGAGCAGACGGCACTTCAGCGCCGCATCGACCAGCTCACCATGGACTATATCTACCAGGTCATTATCCTTACCCACTCACGCCACTATCTCGACCGCAAACTTTCTGTCCTACGGCGGGAGGGACTTTTCCCCCTACCCGACAAGAACTATACATCGAAATACAAGTGGTTCCGCCGACTCACCAATTCTGACTTCGGGCTGAAGCTCCTGGTGCGTCTGCTGCCGCTCATGAAGAAAGAACGATGAAGATACTCCTCTTAGGCGAATACAGTAACATGCACGCCACGCTGGCCGACGGTTTCCGCAAGCTGGGCCACGAGGTGACGGTAGCCTCCAACGGCGACTTCTGGAAAAACTATCCCCGCGATGTTGACCTCGCCCGCCGTGAAGGCAAGCTCGGCGGTCTTCAGCTCATGGCCAAGGTCTATGCCCAACTGCCCCGTTGGCGCGGTTTCGATGTCGTGCAGCTTATCAACCCGATGTTTCTCGAACTCAAGGCCGAACGCCTATTCCCCATTTACCGCTACCTGCGTCGTCATAACCGTCGCATCTTCCTCGGAGCTTTCGGCATGGACTACTACTGGGTCCACGTCTGCACCTACGACAAGCCCTTGCGCTATAGCGACTTCAACATCGGCTCTGACGTACGCACCGACCCTGATGCCATTAAGGAGCAACGCGACTGGCTCGGCACCCCCAAGGAGCGCCTCAACCGTCTCATCGCCCAGACCGCCGACGGCATCATTGCCAACCTCTACGAGTACTGGCGCTGCTACCATCCCGCCTTCCCCGAAAAGACGGTCTATATCCCCTCTCCTATCAGCCCCAGTAGCCCCAGCAGCCCCAGCAGCCCCAGCAGCCCCATCAAGCTCTTCCTCGGCATCAGCAAGGCCCGGAGCACCTACAAGGGTACCGACATCATGCTCCGCGCTGCCCGGGACCTCCAGCAGAAGTACCCCGACCGCCTCACCCTCCAGATAGCCGAAGGACTGCCCTTTGCCCAGTATCAGCAGCTCATGGACGGCAGCGATGTCATCCTCGACCAGCTTTACAGCTACACGCCCTCCATGAACTCCCTCCTCGCCATGTCCAAGGGCATCGTCGTCGTAGGTGGCGGAGAACCTGAATGTTACGACATCCTCAACGAAACGGAGCTGCGTCCCATCATTAACGTTCTGCCTCATTATGACAGCGTCTATCATGAGCTCGAACAGCTTATCCTCCATCCCGAGCGCCTACCCCTGCTCAAACAGCAAAGCATCGACTTCGTCCGCAAGCACCACGACACCCTCAAGGTAGCGCGCCAGTACTTGGATTTCTATACAAGGAAAGGCTGATTCCATTTCGGAACCAGCCTTTCCTTTTCTCTTTTGTCCCTTCGTGCCCGAAGGGTTCTCCCCGGGGGGAAAGAGGATTGTTAAGCCTCCGTAGCTGCAGGTTCTTCGGCAGGAGCCTCAGCAGCAGCGGCCTCGGCAGCCTTTGCAGCCTCTTCCTCTGCCTTAGCAGCAGCCGCAGCAGCCTTCTTCTCGGCTACCTTCTTGGCTATCTCCTCGTTAATCTTCTTCTCCTGATCGAGCTCCTTTGCTACAGCATCCTTCTTGGCTTTTGCCTCGGCTTCACGAACCTTGTCAAAACCCTTCTGCTTGTCGGCTTTCCAGGCATCGAACTTCTTCTGTGCGGTTGCCTCGTCGAATGCGCCCTTCTTAACGCCACCCTTCAGGTGTTTCATCAGATAGACGCCCTCGCCACTGAGGATGTTACGTACGGTGTCTGTAGGCTGAGCACCTACCTCAACCCAGTAAAGTGCACGCTCGAAATTCAAATCTACTGTGGCAGGATTGGTGTTGGGGTTGTAAGTACCAATCTTTTCAGTAAATTTACCAT
>DGTH01000186.1:0-8560 GCA_002393705.1 Prevotella sp. UBA4341
GCAGGATGCCTTCCTTCGAGCCGATCAGCGGCAGCAACTCGCTCTTCGGGTCGAGCTCAACGTCATACCAGCGCTTATAGAAGCCGGCCATGGCCTGGCGCAGCTCCGGCGTGCCCATGGTGGGCTGATAGCCGTGGGCACCAGGCTGTCGTGCCACCTCGCAGAGTTTCTCTATCGTCTGTTCCGAGGGTGGCATGTCGGGGCTGCCAATGGCCAGGCTGATGATGTCCTTTCCCTCGGCGTTCAGCTGCGCCACTTCCTTCAATTTACGGCTGAAGTAGTACTCCTGCACTAAGTTCAGTCTTTCGGCAGGTTTAATTTGTCTGCTTTCCATCCTTATATTCTCCTAATATTTTTAAGTCCTTCGTCAGCGGAATAATAGCGTCAATAGACTGGCGGTAGCGCGTCAGGTCATCGTACATCACATCTACATAGAACAGATATTCCCACTCCCTGCCGATGATGGGCAGCGACTGAATCTTCGTCAGGTTGATCTTGTAGAACGACAGGATGGCCAGCACGTGGCTCAGCGACCCCTCCTCGTGAGGCAGCGAGAAGACGATGCTCGACTTGTTGGCCTCGGTCAGCGGCCGCAGCATGTCGGCCTTGTTGGGATTGCTCACCACGAGGAAGCGCGTAAAGTTGTGCTTGTTGTCCTCTATGTGGTCTTCGAGCACCTTCAGCCCGTACTGCCGTGCTGCATCGGCATGACAGATGGCAGCCCAGCCCTTCCGGCCCTCCTCGGCTATCATCTTCGCCGAGCCAGCGGTGTCCTCGGCCTCTACGTTCTTCATCCGCGGGTGCTGGCTGAGGAACTGTCGGCACTGCATGAGCGCCACGGGGTGAGAATGAACCTCCTCTATGCTCTCCCAGTCGTCGTCGGGCAGGCAGCAGATGCAGTGGCTGATGTGCAGCTTGTGCTCGCCCACCACGCTGCAGCCCGAGTCACGGAGCAGCTCGTAGTTATGGAGCAGGCTGCCGGCTATGGTGTTCTCAATGGCCACCATGCCGATGAGCGTAGGGTCCTGGCGCATCTGGCTGAACACCTCCTCGAACGTGGCGCAGCATACCAGCTGTATCTGCTCGTTCTCAAAGTACAGATGGGCCGCTATGTCGTGGAACGACCCTGTGAGTCCTTGTATGGCTATTCGTTTCATCTCGATTATTTTCGATTTACTTATTTTCGATTTATTCCATCTTATATAAAAACTCCGCTTGCACTTGGTCTGTGAAGCGGAGTCCTATATTTTTACCTTTTTACTTTCTTGCTTTTATTACCTACGGCCATCCGCTTCACACGTTCCATGCAAAGTAAAAGTAATAGCCGTAAAAGTAATTCTTGTTCGCCATCTTGAGTATTTTCGATTTACTTATTTTCGATTTTCGATTATTCGGCTGCAAAAGTATAACTTTTTCCCGAAACAAACAAACAAATTGTAAGAAATTTTCAGAAAAACCGTTACTTTTTCCATTTCAACCGCAGACTGTTCAGCACGACGCTCACCGAACTCATAGCCATCAGGGCCGCAGCCCACATCGGCGTTATCTGGAAGTTGCACACGCTGTTAAGGGCTCCTGCCGCCAAGGGGATACATATTATATTATATATAAAAGCCCAAAACAGGTTCTGGCGTATCATGTTCACCGTGCGACGCGACAACCGGACGGCCTCGGGAATGCGCCTCAGGTCGCCCGTCATCAGCGTCAGCTGCGCCACGTCCATGGCCACGTCGGTGCCGCTACCCATGGCGATGCTCACGTCGGCCACGGCCAGTGCCTGGCTGTCGTTGATGCCGTCACCCACCATGGCCACCGTCTTGCCTTCCTGCTGCAGCCGCCGTACCAGGTTCTCCTTATCCTGAGGCATGACGCCGCTCTGCCAGTGGCTGATGCCTGCCTCCCGAGCCCAGTGGCTCACCCGTTCTTCCTTATCGCCACTCATCATGTAGAGCTCCACGCCCATCGACTTCAACTCCTGAATGGCCTCGCGCGCATGGGGCTTGAGCGTCTCCTCTCCAAGGTCGGAGGAGGCCGTCACCGTCCCCGTTTTATCCACCACCATGGCGCTGGTGCGGTGTATCAGCTCCAAGGCGGTAGCATCCTTTATCAGTATCTGTCGCTGGGCAGCCTTGCCAATGCCTACCATGAGGGCCGTCGGCGTGGCCAGTCCCATGGCGCAGGGACACGCAATGACCAGCACACTGACGGCAGACAGCACGGCCTGCGACACGTCGCCGCCCAGGAAGTACCACAGCAAGAAGGTTACGATGCTGATAGCGCTCACTACCGGCACAAACACCAAGGCAATCCTATCGACCACCCGCTGCACCGGGGCTTTGCTTCCCTGGGCCTCCTGTACCATGCGTATCATGTTCGAGAGCACGGTGTCCTTGCCTACCTGAGTGGCCTTAAACGTAGCCTCGCCCTCGGCAACCAGAGTTCCTGACAACATTCTGTCGCCAGGGTGCTTCTGCACGGGCTCCGATTCGCCGGTCATGGAGCTCTCGTCAACCCGCACCTCGCCCCTCACCAACTGCCCATCTACGGGAATCTTATCACCCGCCTTGACGACAATCATGTCGCCCTTCTGCAGTGCCGAGATGGGCACTTCCGCGATTTCGGCTCCCTCTCCTTGGGAGAGGCTCACCCTTGCCGTCTTTGGCTGCAGGCCCATCAGCGAGCGAATGGCCGAAGCCGTACCGTTCTTGGCCCGCTCTTCGATGAAGCGGCCCGTCAACACGAAGGTTATTATCATAATCGAGGCATCGAAGAAGGTGGGTCCCGTGCCCCAGAAGGTGACGTACGTGCTATACAGGAACGAGACGGCCGTCGAGAGCGCCACCAGCGTGTCCATGTTGGCCGACAGCTGCATCAGCTGTTTCCATGCCGCTGTGTAGAAGCCGCGTCCGCAATACAGCAGGTTCAGCAGTGCTATCAGCAGCAGCGTCTGGTTAACCCACCCCTCCCTCAGAGAGGAGACTCCCATGCTGACGGCCATTGACAGCAGCGCGAAGAGCCACGACACGACGACCCGTCGGCGCAGCCGTTCGTAGCGCCGCCGCTCTATAGCCTCCACGTTGCGGTCTTCCTCTATCACCATGTCGTAGCCAGCTTTCTCGACGGCATCTTTCAGCTTCTCCGCCGTCACCTGCTGTTCGTCAAAATCTACGAGTGCCGACCTTCCGGGAAGGTTCACGCTCACTTCCCTGACCCCCTCGACGGAGGCCAGCGTCTTCTCTACACGTGCCGAGCAACCGGCACACATCATTCCAAGTACAGCGTATGTCTTTTTCATTACGGCCGCAAAATTACAAAAACTTTTACACTTATCGGCATTTCTTCGGAGAAATGCATAATATTTCCCTGCTTTTCTTCTTTCGAGTAACTATTTACAAATAAATATGCGCTTAGGCACACACTCTGAATTGTTTGGATAATTTCATTTGGGGATCAATACACGCGAAGAACACTACTAACAACCCCGAAAAGTATTTTCATTGTGCAATTTCTTCGAGAAAAAGTTGAAATAACCCGACAAACTGACGCAATCCTTGTATCTAACTCACAATCAATTTATTAGACTGCGTCAGTTTGCTTAAAACAAAGAATCAAACTGACGCAGCTCAAAAATACCGAATTATTTTTAGTTGCCCGTAGTGGAAACCCAGAGAAGTGGCACTTCTCTGGCAGAGAAACGGCACTTCTCTGGCGGAGAAACGGCACTTCTCTGGCGGAGAAACGGCACTTCTCTGGCAGAGAAACGGCACTTCTCTGGCAGAGAAGTGCCCCCAAAAGGCGTGTGTCGGATTGACTCCTCAAATTAAGCAACCCGACATGGTGTAACCAACTCCTCACTTCACCGTATATCCGTCAGGCATCTTGAACATCTTGGGGTCAATGCTGGCGGGCTGCTCGATGGAGGTCACCTCGTGGATGGTGGTGGCACCGTTCTTCCCCTTCTGCACCTTCTTTATCACCAGACCCTTCCAAACGTAGTACTCCACGTTCGTGCCTACGTAGTGGTCACACTTCTTGCCCATCACGGTGGCGGTGCCCTTCTTCTGCAGCTTAAGCTTCTTCATCAGCGTCTCGTTCAGGTTGAGGAAGTTCAGGTCGGCGTCCTTTGTCCGCCTGGCAGTCTTCTTGTTCTTGTCGAGGGCATAGCTCTCGGCTCCTGCGGTGAGGGCGATGGAGGTTTGGTTGCCCATGCGGAGTTCACGTCGCTCGTACACTCCATACATATCGAAAGCCTTGGCCAGAACGCCCTGCTGACTGCCCTTTGTCACCTTGTACTTCACAATGCCGCGCTGCAGTTCATAACGTTTGGTGGCAACAGTGCTCGTGGAAACTTGGCCCTGCAGCTGTGCATCGGTGATGCCGAACTTCTTGGCCGCCTTCTTAATGTCAAACTGCTGTACCTTCTGCTCACCGTCGATGCCGACGGTCGATGCCTGTCCGGGCTTCAGCATCACCTTCTTGCCAGTCTTCTTGCTCGTTACTTCCATAGAGCCGCTGAGCAGATAGACGTGCGATGTGTTGTTGTTAGACTGAATAACGAAGACAGTGCCAAAAGGTATTGCCTGTACTTGAGGACGAGGGGTATAGAAGAGGAAGCTGCCCCCCGTACCATTTAGCGGCTTCAGATTTATTCCCCTGATGCCACCCTTGATAACGGTCCATATCTGCACTCCCTGGTCGTTGGTAAATTCCACTTCAGAGTTTTTCTCAATAATGATAGTATTCTCCTGGTCTCCATAGTTAATGCCAAGTTCCTGGTCATCGGTCCAAATTTTGGTATTGCCATAGATGACTTTTCCTGATTCTATGTCGTGCATTTTCTTATTGGGGTCTTTCGTACAGGAATACTTTGCCCCCGTACTGTAGCCATTGGGTTTAAACTCGGAGTATTCGCTACCGCAAATCTCGCAGTTGTTGTCATCTAGCACGTCGTTCCAACTGGTTGGGGAGATTTCCTCTGCCAAGGTCACTTTATTCTTCACGTTGAAGAGGATATCAAATCCCAACGCCGAGTTCTTGCCATAGTAAATAACCTTTCCATTAAAGTACTCTTTATCATTAGGTACCTTTATACTGTAGTGGGCCTTGCCTTCTCCTGCTACCATTTTTCCATCAAGTTGGGCTTCACACCTTTTATACCATTCGCTGCTACCCTTCAGTCTTTCGACCGTAAGCGAAACGGTTTCGCCTGGCTCCACATCAACTCGAAGAACTCCACTTGCTGTGGAGTTTGGGGATAAGATGCGGTCAATCCTAGGCGGATAAGGGCCATCCTTGTAAGTTACCACACCACCAGAGAGGGTGAATTTCATCTTCTCACCAAAGCGTTCTATCGTGCCAGTGTATTTCCTCCTCTCTCGATTCTCTGGTTTGACAGGTGACGGAGTTGCTGTGGTTCCGCCTTTCACCTTCAGCCATAAAGAGACATTCATATCCAAGGCGTAAGACCTGGGTTGGGGGGCTGGTGTACGGTAGGTGATGAAGATTTCAACCGATTCCGCATTACTGGGCACGGTGAAACTCTTGGACGTATATTCCTTTTCTTCCAACTGAATCGTATGACTTGGCATGAAGACGGGGTCTCCTTTCTTACGATAGTCGAAGTCAATGTATATCTTGGGCATCTTCTTGCCTGACACTTTCTTCAGGTCGGCAGTAATGGTGGTGCCTGGGGCCACGGTTCCCTCTATTTCCTGCTTGAGGCTTCCCACACCGGCAGGTGTCATGACTGAGGTCTCCAGCTTCGGCTGGCCTTTCTTGGTCACCGTGATGCCTGACACGCTCCATTCCATGGTGTGTCCGTCGTTTGTCAGTTTGCCAGAAACTTTTCTCTGCGCACACGCTGGCAGGACCACCAGCAGCAGCACGAACATCATAATGATTTGTCGGACTTGCTTTGTCTTCTCCTCTTTGCCTTTGGTTGTTCTCATAGTCGTTAATGTTGTTTTAGCTCAGTGTACCTGTGCTGGACTAAAAGTAATTGTTTCCATCATTCTCATATTTTTAAATAAGACGTTGCAAAGATAATCATTTCCACTGACATTGCCAAACATTCTGTGATATTTTTGAAGCAGAGGGAGTTACAGCCCCCACCCCGCCCTACGCGGATGCCGCACCAGCATTATCTGGAAACAACTGTTTCGGAGTTATTTATTGTTAAGTAATGACTAAAAAACGATTCGGTATAAAGATTTTGTGTACCTTTGCAGCCAATTGTCGATAAAAAGAATAAATAACACATACACTTAAAAAGATGGAAGCAATTACCTTTTGGGGATTCAACCTCTATGCGTGGATAACCATTGCCACAGTACTGACGCTGTTCAGCGTACTGCTGTTTACGAAGGCACGGGCCGACATCACGTTTCTCGGAGCCATCGGCGTGCTCTACGTGACGGGCGTGCTCGATGCCAAGGAGGCCTTCTCGGGCTTCAGTTCCACGTCGGTCATCGTGATTGGCGTGCTGTTTGTGGTCGTCTCAGGGCTCACCCATACGGGGGTGCTGCAGTGGATTGTCAAGCACCTGCTGGGCCAGCCGCGCTCTTACAGCAAGGCCGTGGTACGGCTCATGCTGCCCGTGGCGGCGCTGAGCTCTTTCCTGAGCAACACCACGGTGGTGGCACTCTTCGTGGGCATCGTGAAGATGTGGTCGAAGCGTCTGGGCATCAGCCCCTCGAAGCTACTCATTCCGCTGAGCTACGCCTCAGGCATGGGCGGTGTCTGTACGCTGATAGGCACGCCGCCGAACCTGATTATTTCAGGACTTTACGCTGACCATACCGGCCAGCAGATGAACGTGCTGGCCACGGCCGTGCCGGGCATGTTCTGCCTCCTGGTGGGCGTGCTGTCGGTCATTGCACTGAGGCGGCTGCTGCCAGAGCGTCAGACGCCGGAGTCGGCCTTTGAGCGGGCCACCGACTTCACGGTAGAGCTGGTGGTGCCGGCCAAGAACCCCTACATAGGCAACACCATCAAAGAGGCGGGGCTGACCGAGGTACAGGGCGGCAGCCTGATAGAGCTGATACACTTCGACGGCGAGGTGTCGTCGCCCGTCAGTGGCGACGACGTGCTGTTGGGGGGCGACCGTCTGGTATTTGCCGGACAGATAGACGAACTGCTTGAGCTGCGCCAGAGCCACGGCTTTGTCATTGCCGACCACCCGGTGTTCACCACATCGGAGCTTGACCACAGCCGCAAGCTGCGCACGGCCTACGTCACCTTCGGCAGTCCGCTGGCCGGCACCACGATAGGCCAGAGCGGCTTCGAGCACAAGAACAACATGACGCTGGTGGCCGTGGCCCGCAGGGGCACACGCATCAACGAGTCGCCACGAGGCGTGGTGCTTCAGCCTGGCGACACGCTGCTCTTAGAGTGTCCGCCGCGCATGGAGACCAGCACGGAGGGCCTGAACGAGCAGCTGCACTTCTTCGACTCCGAGCAGTTACCCTACACGGGACGCGGCACGCTCATCTCGTCGCTCATCATGCTGGCCATGGTGGTGGTCTCGGCCCTGGGCCTTATGCCGCTGCTGCAGTGTGCCTTCATAGCGGCCTTCGCCATGCTCCTGACCCGCTGCTGCAACATGGAGCAGGCCATGAAGTCCATCAACTGGGACATCCTCATGGTCTTTGCCGGATCGGTCGTCCTGGGACTGGCCATCCAGAAGACGGGCATTGCCGAGCGAATGGCCTTCGGCATTCTCGATGTGTGCGGCACTAACCCACTGGTGGTCATGACGGCCATCTGCTTCGTGGGCACCTTCATCACCGAGTTTATCAGCAACACGGCGGCCGGAGCCATGTTCTTCCCTATCATGTACCAGGCGGCCGAGAAGCTGGGCTACGAGCCGTACCCCTTCCTGATAGCCCTCATGATCAGCGTCAGCAGCAGCTTTGCCACACCCATCGGTTCGCCCACCCACATGCTGGTGTATGGCCCGGGCGGCTACCGCTTCAGCGACTTCATGCGCATAGGCCTGCTGATGAACCTCATCATCCTGGCTGCCAACATCTTCATTGTCAACGTGGTCTATCCGCTGACGCAGTTAGGCTGAACACAGTGCTCGGCGGTTTCCACGCCGAGCAACATAAAAAAAGCCCCTCCGTTTGGTGGTAAGAAAAAAAAACACTACCTTTGCGGCCAATTATCAGAATAAGTATAGAACCCTATGCGACAGAAAATAGACTGCTTTTTAGCTTGCGACCGGCTTGCAGATGCCGAAATAACCGTCAGCCAGCTGCGCGACAACAAAACCATTCACCATATTTACCTGCTCACCGCCGAGCACTTCGCCGAACCGGCGCCCAAGGACTGCCGGCTGCTGCCCGTAGCCTCGCTGAGGGGCACTGAGACCATGCTGCGCATTGCCGAAAATGCCAAAGCCGACTACGTGCTACTCTCGACCAAGGCCCTGCCCCTGCTGCTTGGCCCGTCGGCCCTCGAGCGCATGCTCCAGGTGGCCACCGACTCCAACGCCGCCATGGTCTATTCGGACAGGCTGGTGGAACACCCAACACCCCGCTCGGCCGAAGGACGCTTGCAA
>DGTH01000186.1:8605-9222 GCA_002393705.1 Prevotella sp. UBA4341
CCCCTCGCAACGCCACACTCTCGGAGAGAGAACACCCAACACCCAACACCCAACACCCAACACCCAACACCCAACACCGAGAAGCACCCCGTCATCGACTACCAGTTAGGCTCCCTGCGCGACGACTTCGACTTCGGCTCGCTGCTGCTCATCAAGACGTCGCTCATACATAAGTTTGCCACGAGCGACATAGACCGCGACTTCCGCTACGCCGGGCTCTACGCCCTGCGACTCTTCCTGAGCCGCGAAGGCACGCTGCTGCACCTGAACGAATATCTCTATACCGAGCAGGAGACCGACCTGCGCACCTCCGGCGAGAAGCAGTTTGACTACGTCAACCCCCGCAACCGCGACGTACAGATAGAAATGGAGCAGGCCGTCACCTCGCACCTCGAACTCATTGGGGCACGCATTGACACCCTCTCCTACCCAGAGCCCGACTTCCAGGAACAAGACTTCCCCGTAGAGGCATCGGTCATCATTCCGGTCTTCAACCGCGTCAAGACCATCCGCGACGCCGTGCTCAGCGCCCTCAGCCAGCAAACCACTTTCCCCTACAACGTCATCGTCGTTGACAACCACTCGACCGACGGCACAGGAGAAATACTGGCCCAAAT
>DGTH01000090.1 GCA_002393705.1 Prevotella sp. UBA4341
CACCTAAATTGACGCAGAACCGAAAAATGTCGAAAAAACCGTCAAATCTGACGCAACCATTGTATTTAGTTGACTTACAACTCGTTAGATAGCGTCAGTTTGTTTAAAATAAAGAGTCAAACTGACGCAGCCAACATTCCGCTTTTCCATCAGCGAAGCGGCACTTCTCCTGTAGAGAAACGGCACTTCTCCTGTAGAGAAACGGTACTTCTCCCATAGAGAAACGGCACTTCTCTCACGGAGAAATGGCACTTCTCTCCCCTTGAGGGGCGGGGAAGCAAAGTTAATAACTCAGGTAGCATAGAACTCCGTAGGCAGCTCCCCTCCCTTGTAGGGTAGGGGTAGGGGTGGGGTTAGTAACATCTTCTGCTTCCTGAAGTTACAGACCCCACCCCGCCCTTCGGGCACCCCACCCCTTGAGGGGCGGGAAGTTGCTGCGCGAAAGCATAAATGAGTTGGAGGACTGACCCTTTTCGAGCTCAAAACGACCCGAAAAGCCTGCGTCAGTTTGGTTCGTTAAAGTAAATAAACCGACGCGGGTTAACTGGTTGAGTAAGAATGAGTTGGAAGGCTTGCGTCAGTTTGTTCCGGTTTTTGCAACTTTTTCTGAGCAGTTGTAGCCGTTCGGTTGACTGGCGGCCTATTTCTCCTTGTAGATGACTTTGTTGGCACCGCTGGTAATCTTCAGAGCCTCAGGGTGCTCCTTGACGAAACTCTCAATGTGGCGCACACGCTTCTGCTCGAGGATTTCGTCAATGGCAATGAGGATGCCCGTCTCCTCTACGTCGCCGAACCCGTCGTTGATGGCGGTGCCGAAGAGTTTCATGGTGGGCGAAAGGTTCATGTAGGCGTTGACGAGCGGCGGAATGTTGAAGCCCAGTTTGCGTATCTCCTGATTCAGTATGCGGTAGTCCTTGCGGAAGTCATCTTCGCAGAAAAGTTTGGCGAGTTCCTGCTCGTCGGTTTCAATTTTCAGCGGTTTCATCGGGATAATGAGGTTGTCCTTGTCATCGAAATGCTTCTTCAGGAAGTAGAGAATCATGTCGCGTCCCTTGCGTATGTAGGAGGGGTACATGGTCATTTTGCCAAAGAAGTACTTGACGTTGGGCTTGATGACGATGAGTGCGCCGAGACCGTCCCAGAGGTTGTCCAGGGCAAAGAGGCTCTTTGTGCCGTTAACGTTGGTGTTCTGGTAGGGCAGCGACACGAAGGAACGTCCGAGTTCGATGGTCTGGGGCAGGTATTCACGAATGAATTTCTCGCTGAAATGGAACATGTGGCTGGTGGCGAGAATGGGTTGCCCGGCCGAGTCGAAGTCGATGTCGGTACCCAGAATGTAGCGGTAGCCGCCGATGATGTCCTCTGACTCCGGGTTCCAGACGATGAGCTGTTTGTAGCAGTTGTCGCAAAGGTCGAATTCGTCGAGGTCGAGTTCCTTGCCTGTGCCTCCGCCTGCTGCCCTGAAGGCTATTTCGCGTAGTCGGCCTATCTCCCTCAAGGTGTTGGGAGAGTTGTGAATGTCAACAATGTAGATTTCATTATGACTCTTGTTGGTCATGCGCAGCTGACGCTCAGAGGTCAGTTCTTGTTTTAGCAGGGCCCTTTCGACAGGCGGGATGATCGTTTGTTCCATTTCTATTTATCGAGGTTGTAAACTTGGTCTTGCACGAATTGTGCCCATTCCATCGGTGTTTTACTCTTGTCGAACGTCTGCCAGGGAATGGGCTTTCCAATGGTGACGGTGAACTTTTGGTTCACGTTTTTGTACATTTCATCTACAAGAAACATCATGGCTAAGTTGAATGGCAGGAAGCGGTCGCTGAAGTTTGCCAAGCGGTAGAAGAAGCTGCTGTTCCGCCCGCTGAAGTGGATGGGCACCACGTCGCGTTGGTACTGCACGCTCTTGGTGACGAAGGTCTTCTTCCACGGCAGGTCGCGTATGACGCCGTTCTTTCGGCGCGAGCACAGGCCGGCCGGAAACATCAGCATGTGGTAGTCGCTCTGGAAGCCCGCTTCCACCATGGCTGGGAAGTTGCGAGCCTGATGGCCGGTCTTGTTGATGGGGATGCAGAGCGGAGCCAGTCCGGGCAGGTTCATCAGCAGGTCGTTCACCAGATAGCGGAAGCGCTCGTTGTAGTGGCGGCCTATGACCACGCCGAGTGCCACGCCGTCCTCGCCGCCAAGGGGGTGGTTGCTCACGAAGATGTAGAGCCTTCCGTCGCCAGGGTCGGGCAGGTTTTCCTTCCCCTTTATTTCAAGTGTGGTTCCCAGATAGTTCATGGTGGCCTCAAGCCAGTCGGTGCCGGTCTTTTCGCGGTTTTCCCACAGGAAGGCGTTGACCTGGTCCTCGTGGACGATGCGCTTGAGCCAGTTGACGAGAAACTTTGGAACAAACTTTGCCTTTGCCCCCATCTTCCCTTTCAATATCTTGTCGATATCAATTGTTTTCTCCATGCTTTCGTTCTTGATAGAATGTAGTATTCTCTGATTGAAGTTGCAAAAGTAACCAAAATCTTTTAATTCCTCAACATTTTTTCGGTTAAAATGTCCAAAAAGCAAAAAAAAGAAACATTAACGGCGTGAAGAACGACATAGTGAAGTGTCACCTTAGGATTAGCAAAAGCCGCAAGATGCAAATTTTTCCCCACCAGTAGCTCTATTTTCTATACCTTTGTTTTTCAGCAAGATACGGCGAATGGTAAAACCAAAGAAAAATATTTTTCAAAAAAAATGGGAAATTAGTGGGGAATTGTGGGGAAAAATTACTAACTTTGCACCCACGACTTTTAAGAATTTATAAGGACATGCGATTTTTAGGTAACATAGAGGCCAAGACCGACGCGAAGGGACGTGCGTTTCTTCCGGCAGTATTCCGCAAGGTGCTGCAGGCCGCCGGCGAAGAACGCCTGGTGATGCGTAAGGACATTCACCAGCCGTGCCTCGTGCTTTACCCGGAATCAGTATGGAACGAACAGATGGACGCTTTGCGCGACCGGCTGAACCGTTGGAACAAGGAGCAGCAGAGGGTGTATCGGCAGTTCGTCTGGGAGGCAGAAGTGCTGACCCTCGACGGCAATGGCCGTTTCCTGATACCCAAGCGCTACCAGAAGCTTGCTGCCATTGAGCAGGACATTCGGTTTGTCGGAATGGGCGATTCCATTGAGATATGGAGTTGTCAGCAAGCAGCTTCGTCGCAGATGGAACCAGAGGAATTTGGTGAGGCGATAGAGGAACTGATGGCTGACAAAGATTGAAAAAAGGCACGTTTCAATGACAATAACTGCTGATGCATATCACGTCCCCGTCTTGCTCCGGGAGAGCATTGACGGACTGGCAGTCAAACCCGACGGGGTTTATGTCGATGTCACCTTCGGAGGCGGAGGCCACAGCCGCGAAATACTCAGCCGACTGGGGCGGAAGGGCCACCTGTACAGCTTCGATCAGGACGCTGACGCAGAGCGCAACATCGTGGATGACGAGCGGTTTACCTTCGTCAGGAGCAACTTCCGCTACATCAGCAACTGGATGCGCTACTACGAGGTGGACCACTTAGACGGGCTGATAGCCGACTTAGGCGTGTCGAGCCACCACTTCGACGACGCCGAACGCGGCTTCTCGCTGCGCTTCGAGGCACCGTTGGACATGCGCATGAACAAGCGTGCCGGGCAGACGGCGGCCGACATCGTCAACGAGTATGACGAGAAGCGGCTAGCTGATATCTTCTACCTCTACGGAGAACTGAAGCAGTCGCGCCACATCGCAGCAGCCATTGCCGCCTGGCGCAAGGAGCGGAAGCTTGTCACGACGACCGACTTGCTGGCTGCCACCGAGAAGCTCTTTCAGCGAGAGCGCGAGAAGAAGGAGCAGGCCAAGATGTTCCAGGCGCTGCGCATTGAGGTGAACCACGAGATGGATGCCTTGCGCGACATGCTGAGGGGTGCCACGCAGCTGTTAGGCAAAGGCGGAAGGCTGAGCGTCATCACCTACCACTCGTTAGAGGACCGCATCGTTAAGAACGTCATGCGCGCCGGCAATGCCGAAGGGCGTGTGGAGCAGGACTTCTTCGGGCGCGTAAGCAGTCCGTTCCGGCTGGTCAACAATAAGGTCATTACGCCGACGGACGAAGAGATGCGGCACAACCCGCGCAGCAGAAGTGCCAAACTACGGATAGCAGAAAAGATATAGACATGGCAAAAGATAAAGACATCAAACTGACAATAGAGAACGCCGAGCCCCAGGAAACTCCTGAGGCTCCAGTGTCCTCAGCTACCCCAGAGACCTCAGACGCCCCAGAAACCCCAGAAGCCACTGGCGACACCAAGCTGAAGGAGACACTGAAGAAGATCAAGGAGAACGTTCACGAGGACGACCCCCGGCCGACGCAGAACCTGACCTTCCGCTCCATTCTGTGTGGCGACATCCTGACGGCCGAAATGGTGCGCCGCCACATCTGGCTCTTTGTCTTCATCGTGGTGCTGTCGTCGGCCTACGTGGCCGTGCGCTACCAGTGTCAGCAGGACATGATTGCCATTGACCGTCTGAACACTGAGCTGACCGATGCCAAGTACAAGGCTGCCGCCAGCGCCAGCACGCTGACCGAGAAGTGCAGGGAGAGCCGCGTGCTGGACATTCTGAAGCAGAACCAAGACTCGCTGCTGCACATAGCAAACCAGCCACCTTATATAATAAATGTACCCGAGTAGAGAAAGAAGATGAGTAAGTTTGACAGTGAGAAAGTGATGCCGCGCTACTTCATGGTAGCTGTAGTGCTGACGGTTTTGGGTGTTGCCATTCTGGGCAGGGCCCTCTACATCATGACTGCCAAGAAGGAGTACTGGACCGAGGTGGCCGACCGACTGAAGCGCGACTCCGTGAGCGTGAAGCCTAACCGTGGCAACATTCTGAGCTGCGACGGACAGCTCATGGCGAGCAGCATTCCGGAGTTTAAGATGTTCATAGACTTCCAGGCCATGAAGGAGTCGGGCAAGGACACGCTCTGGATGGAAAAGCTTGATTTCATCTGCAAGGAACTGCACGAGATATTCCCCGAAAAGACGGCGGCCGAGTTCAAGACCCACTTGGAGGAAGGCCGCAACAAGGTGCAGCGCGACGGCAAGGTGGGGTCGCGCCACTGGCCCATCTGGAAGCGGCGCGTCGATTTCAACAAGTTCAGCATGGTGAACAGCCTCCCCGTGCTTGACATGCCGTTCAACATGACCCACGTGGCCGACGGCTACATCGTGAGAGCCTCGTTCAAGAGCGGCTTCAACGTCGAGGAGTACAACGCCCGCATACGCCCCTTCGGCTCGCTGGCCCAGCGCACCATTGGCGACATGTATGGTGCCAAGGACACGGCACGCTGTGGGCTGGAGCTGTCGTACGACTCCATTTTGCGCGGTACCAACGGCATTGTGAATCGCCGCAAGGTGCTGGACAAGTATAGGAACATCACCGTTCTGCCGCCCATTGACGGTGCCGACATCGTCACCACCATCGACGTGAACATGCAGGACCTGGCCGAGCGGGCCGTCATTGACGAACTGAAGAAGATAGGCGGTGACCTGGGCGTGGCCATCCTGATGGAGGTAAAGACGGGCGACGTAAAGGCCATCGTCAACATGACGCGTTGTGCCGACGGTGTCTATCGTGAGGTGAAGAACAACGCCGTGGCCGACCTGCGCGAGCCGGGCTCCGTGTTCAAGACGGCCAGCTTCCTCGTAGCCTTGGACGACGGCGTGGTTGACACCACCTACCGCATTGAGACTGGCTCGGGCGTCTATCACATGCACGGCCGAGACATGAAGGACCACAACTGGCGCAACGGCGGCTACCATAACATCTCGCTGCCCAGGGCGCTGGAGGTGAGCTCGAACATCGGCGTGAGCCGTGTCATCGACGAACACTACGGCAACAACCCCGAGAAGTTTGTTGACGGCCTATATCGTGTTGGCATTGCCACCGACCTGCACGTACCCTTGGTAGGTGCCACGGCTCCCCGCATACGCCGTCCCAGGAAGAACAAGCGTGGCCAGTACGAGAACTGGAGCAAGACGGCGCTGCCCTGGATGAGCATAGGCTACGAAACGCAGATTCCGCCCATTTCAACGGTGACTTTCTACAACGCCATAGCCAACGACGGCCGCATGATGCGCCCGCGCTTCGTCAAGAAGATTGTGAAGGACGGCGAGACGCTCATGGAGTTTCCGCCCGAGGTCATCAAGGAGCACATAGCCAAGCCGCAGACCATCAAGACCATGCAGACCATTCTGGAGCACGTGGTCAGTCAGGGCTTAGGAAAAAAAGCCGGTTCCCACTCGTTCAAGGTGGCGGGCAAGACCGGTACGGCCCAGATAGCCGAAGGCGGCGGCTACCACAGCGGAACCATGAAGTACTGGCTCTCGTTCTGCGGCTTCTTTCCTGCCGACAAGCCGCTCTATACCTGCATCGTCTGTCTGAAGAAGTCGGGCCTGCCGGCATCAGGCGGCGGCATGAGCGGCTTGGTGTTCCACCATATCTCGGAAGGCGTCATGGCCCGTTACCTGAAACTGAGCGTGGAAGATGCTCACGACACCACGTCGGTGGTCATACCTGACGTGAAGAATGGCGACCTCGTAGCAGCTAATACGGTGCTCGGGCGGTTGGGCATCAAGACCGACGGCGGATGGAATGGTGCCGTGGCCAACGGACAGCCAGTCTGGGGAAGCACCTCGAGAAACAGCAACAGCGTGACGCTCTCGCCACTGAAGATGAGTGGCCGCACCATGCCCGACGTAACAGGCATGGGCGCACGCGACGCCGTCTATCTGCTGGAGAGTAAAGGCATGAAGGTCAAGCTGAACGGGCGAGGCCGCGTCAGGGCGCAAGTCCCGGCTTACGGTCAGAAGCTGGAGCCCGGGGACTTGTGTACGCTGACGCTGAATTAACACGTTTACTGTATATATATAATAAGGTATAAGAATGAAACTGAACGAACTACTACGCAACATCAACGCCACCGGTATTCAGGGTAGTACCGATGTCGATATTACGGGTGTGAACATTGACTCGCGCCGCGTAGAGAACGGCCACCTGTTCGTCGCCATCAAGGGCACGCAGACCGATGGTCACAAATACATAGCGAAGGCCCTGGAGCAAGGGGCTGTAGCCATTCTCTGTGAAGAGCTGCCCGCAGAGCTGGCAGCCGGTGTCACCTACATTCAGGTCGATTCGACCGAAGCAGCTGTAGGCCCGGTGGCTACGCTGTTCTATGGCGACCCGACACAGAAGCTGAAGCTGGTGGGTGTGACGGGTACCAACGGCAAGACCACCATTGCCACCTTATTATATCAGATGTTCAGGAAGTTTGGCCATAAGTGCGGACTGCTCTCTACGGTCTGCAACTACATAGAGGATGAGGCCATACCTACCGACCACACGACTCCGGACCCGATAGAGCTGAACCGCTTGCTGGCCCGCATGGTGGATGCCGGTTGTGAGTACGCCTTCATGGAGTGTTCGAGCCACGCCATTCAGCAGCAGCGCATCGGCGGCCTGAAGTTCAAGGGCGGACTGTTTACCAACCTGACGCGCGACCACCTGGACTACCACAAGACCTTCGAGAACTACCGCGACGCCAAAAAGATGTTCTTCGACTCGCTGGGCAAGGACGCCTTCGCCATTACCAATGCCGACGACAAGAACGGCATGTTCATGGTGCAAAACTGCAAGGCACAGGTGAAGACCTACTCCACACGGACCATGGCCGACTTCAGGGCCCGCATCATTGAGTGTCACTTTGAGGGCATGTACTTGGAGATTAACGGGCGTGAGGTAGGCGTGCAGTTTATCGGCAAGTTCAACGTGAGCAACCTGCTGGCCGTCTATGGTGCTGCTATCATGCTGGGTAAGGAGCCTGAGGACATCCTGGTTATTATGAGTACGCTGAAGAGTGTCAGCGGTCGTTTGGAACCAGTCCGCTCACCGGAAGGTGTGACAGCCATTGTCGATTACGCCCATACGCCCGACGCCTTGGAGAACGTGCTGAACGCTATTCACGAGGTGCTCTCCAACAGCCATCAGCCGTCAGCCAACACCCGTAAAGTCATCACGGTATGCGGAGCTGGCGGCAATCGTGACAAAGGCAAGCGGCCGCTGATGGCTCAGGAAGCGGTGAAGCAGAGCGACAAGGTCATCATCACCAGTGACAACCCGCGCTTTGAAGACCCTCAGGACATCATCAACGACATGCTGGCCGGCCTCAATGCTCAGCAGATGAAGAAAGTGCTGAGCATTGCCGACCGCCGCGAAGCCATACGCACAGCGGCCATGCTGGCCCAGAAGGGCGACGTCATTCTCATTGCCGGTAAAGGGCACGAGGACTATCAGGAAATAAAAGGCGTGAAACACCACTTCGACGACAAGGAGGTGGTGCGGGAAACCTTTGGCATATAAATCGAAAATACGTAAATCGAAAATCGTAAATAATAAAGATGTTATACTACATTTTCCGATTCTTAGAGCAATACGACATTCCGGGAGCACACATCTGGAGCTACGTCTCGTTCCGCTCGCTGTTGGCGCTCATCATGTCGCTGCTCATCTCAGCCTGGTTTGGCGAGATATTCATCAAGCTGATGAAGCGTCGCAACATTGCCGAGACGGCCCGCGACCCCAGCATCGACCCCTTTGGAGTGGAGAAAAAGGGGGTGCCCACCATGGGCGGCATCATTATCATGGTGGCCATCCTGGTGCCTGTCATCCTGCTGGGCCGCATGCGCAACATCTACCTGCTGCTGATGATTGTCACGACGGTATGGTTAGGACTGTTGGGGTTCCTGGACGACTACAAGAAAATCTTCCAGAAGGACAAGGAAGGCCTGAAGGGAAAGTACAAGATTGTGGGCCAAGTCAGTATTGGCTTCATTGTGGGGCTGGTGCTCTGGCTCAGTCCTGACGCCGTAGTGCGCGAGAGCCTGACCACGCCGCAGCAGGCAGAGAGTGGGGCAGTCGTCAAGCACAGGCAGGAGGCCGTCAAGTCGCTGCAAACCACTATTCCGTTCTACAAGAACCACAACCTGAACTATTCAGACATCATGTCCTTCTGCGGCCAGCACAAGACGGCTGCCGGATGGGTGCTGTTTGTGCTCATGACCATTCTGGTGGTGACAGCCGTTTCGAACGGCGCCAACCTCAACGACGGCATGGACGGCATGTGTGCCGGCAACTCGGCCATCATTGGCGCGGCGCTCCTCTTGCTGACCTATGTCTCTGGCCACATTGTCTATGCGGCCTACTTTGACATTATGTACATACCGGGTTCGCAAGAGTTGGTGGTCTTCCTTAGTGCCTTTATCGGGGCCATGATTGGTTTCCTGTGGTACAATGCTTATCCGGCACAAGTCTTCATGGGCGACACGGGGTCGCTGATGATAGGCGGCATCATCGGTGTCTGTGCCGTCATCATTCACAAGGAGCTGCTCCTGCCGCTACTCTGCGGCATCTTCTTCATAGAGAGCCTCAGCGTCATCATTCAGACCCAGTTCTTCAAGCTGATGAAGACGCGTGGCAAGCGGGTGCGCGTGTTCCGTAGCACGCCCATCCACGACAACTTCCGTCGTCTGGACTCTCAGCTTGACTCGACGAGCAAATATCTGCTCAAGGGGTGGCCACACCATCCGTTCCACGAGTCGAAGATTACGGTTCGCTTCTGGATTACCACAATTATATTGGCAGCATTAACAATTATAACGTTGAAAATAAGATGAGTAAAATAGCGATACTTGGTGCAGGCGAAAGCGGGGCAGGAGCTGCCGTATTAGCCAAGAAGGAAGGTTTCGACGTGTTTGTCTCAGACATGTCGAAGATTCACGATAAATACAAGAAACAGCTGAACGACCACCACATAGAGTGGGAGGAGGGGCAGCACACGGAGGCGCGCATCCTCGATGCCGATGAAATCATCAAGAGCCCGGGCATTCCAGAAACGGCCCCCATGGTGGTGAAGGCCCGCCAGAAGGGCATTGGCATTATCAGCGAGATAGAGTTTGCCGGTCGTTACACGACGTCGAAGATGATCTGCATCACCGGGTCGAACGGCAAGACCACCACGACGAGCCTGATTTACCACATCTTCAAGGCCGCTGGCTATGATGCCGGTCTGGCTGGCAACATAGGCAATTCGCTGGCGCTCCAGATAGCCGAAGACCCGCACGAATACTACATTATAGAGCTGAGCTCGTTTCAGTTAGACAACATGTACGACTTCCGTGCCAACATAGCCGTTCTGCTCAACATTACGCCCGACCATCTGGACCGCTACGACAACTGCATGCAGAACTACGTTGACGCCAAGATGCGCATCATTCAGAACCAGACCGCGCAGGATGCCTTCATCTACTGGAACGACGACCCCATCATCAAGAAGGAGCTGGCGAAGTACGACATCCAGGCCATTCAGTACCCGTTCTCGGAGCTGAAGGAGAAAGGCTCCATTGGTTACATTGAGGCTGGCCAGTACAAACTGGAGAAGCCCGAGCCGTTCAACATGGAGCAGGAACTGCTCAGCTTGACGGGTAAGCACAACATCTATAACTCGCTGGCTGCCGGTATAGCCTCGAGCATTGCCGGCATCAAGAAGGACGTGATACGCAAGAGCCTGAGCGACTTCCCCGGCGTTGAGCACCGCTTGGAGAAGGTGTGCACCGTCAGGGGCGTGCAGTACGTCAACGACTCGAAGGCTACCAACGTCGATGCGTGCTGGTATGCGCTGGAGTCTATGAAGACGAAGGTCGTGCTCATCATTGGCGGCAAGGACAAGGGTAACGACTATGAACCCATCAAGGAACTGGTACGGCAGAAGTGCTCGGCCCTGGTCTATCTGGGCGCGGACAACCAGAAACTGCACGACAACTTCGACGGCATGGGCATACCCGTACGTGACACACACTCCATGAAAGAGTGCATGGCTGCCTGCTACGAGTTGGCTCAGCCGGGCGAAACGGTATTGCTGTCACCCTGCTGCGCGTCGTTCGACCTGTTTAAGAATATGGAGGACCGTGGCGAACAGTTTAAAGAATTAGCACGTAGTCTATGAACAAGAAGATAGGCAACATATTTAAAGGCGACAAGGTCATCTGGATGGTGTTCTTCTTCCTCTGCATGATCAGCATAGTCGAGGTGTTCTCTGCCTCGTCGGGGCTGACGTATAAGAGCCAGGACTTCATCTCGCCCATTCTCAAGCATACGGGCACCCTTGCCATGGGTTTGTTCATTGCCGTGGTGACGCTGAACATTCCGTGCAAGTACTTCAAGCTGACGACCCCGTTCCTGTTGCTCATATCTTTCATTACGCTGCTTTGGGTGCTCATGGGCGGTGAGACGATTAATGGAGCCAACCGAGTCATTGAAATACCGGGCTTTACGTTCCAACCCTCCGAAATAGCCAAAGGCACGATGGTTCTGGCCGAGGCTCAGATTCTCAGTGCCATGCAGCGGGAGAATGGTGCCGACAAGGATGCTTTCAAGTACATTCTATGGTTAGCCATACCCATAGCGTTCCTGATTGGTTTGGAGAACCTCTCCACTGCGGCCATGCTTTTTGCCATTGTCGTGGTGATGATGTTCATAGGCCGCGTACCCAACAAGCAGCTGGTTAAGCTGTTAGGCATCGTGGGTGCTTTGGCCGTGGCTGGGCTGCTGTTTGTCTTGATTGTGGGCCATGCTGAAACGGCCGATGAGGCGAATCTCACCAAGACGGAAACCATTGCCGACCAGCCCAAGGAGAAAAGCAAGTTTCAGAAACTCTTCCATCGTGCCGACACTTGGAAGGGCCGTATCTTGAACTTCGGTAAGGGTAGCGTTTCGCCTCAGGAGTACGACCTCGACAAGGATGCCCAGGTGGCTCATGCCAACATTGCCATCGTGTCGAGTGGTATCATCGGCAAGGGACCGGGCAAGTCGATTGAGCGCGACTTCCTTTCGCAGGCTTTCTCCGACTTCATCTACGCTATCATTGTCGAGGAGCTGGGAATCATCGGTGCAGCCTTCGTGGTGTTGCTGTATATCATCCTGCTCTACCGATGTGCGCGCATAGCCAGCCACTGCGAAAACAACTTCCCGGCCCTGCTGGTCATGGGGCTTGGGTTGTTGTTGGTGGTTCAGGCCGTCTTCAACATGATGGTGGCCGTGGGGCTGGCTCCCGTTACCGGACAGCCGCTGCCGCTCATCTCGAAAGGCGGCACATCGACCATCATTAACTGTGCCTACATCGGAGCCATTCTCAGCGTGAGCCGTTCGGCCAAGATGCGCAAAGAGAAAAAAGTGGAACCGAAATTAGCGGAAACAATAGAAAATGTGTAATTTTGCACGCTCTTATAATTAATAAGTAAGATATGAACGAGAAACTAAGAGTCATCATCAGCGGAGGCGGCACGGGGGGCCACATCTTCCCCGCCATCTCAATAGCTAACGCCATACGCCAGAAGCAGCCTGATGCAGAAATACTGTTTGTAGGTGCGCTGGGACGTATGGAGATGCAGCGTGTGCCGGCGGCAGGCTACGAAATAAAGGGTTTGCCCATTCAGGGCTTCGACCGCAAGAACCCGCTGAAGAACATTAAGGTGCTCTATCTGATATGGAAAAGCCAGCGCATGGCCCGACAGATTATCAAACAGTTCCGTCCGATGGTTGCCGTCGGCGTGGGGGGCTATGCCAGTGGTCCGACACTGAACAAGGCTGCTGCCATGGGCATTCCTTGTCTCATTCAGGAGCAGAACAGTTATGCCGGCGTGACCAATAAACTGCTGGCCAAGAAGGCGCAGACCATCTGCGTAGCCTACGACGACATGGAACGTTTCTTCCCGAAGGAGAAAATCATCAAGACGGGCAACCCCGTACGCCAGGCGCTGCTTGACACCTCCATTTCGCGTAATGACATCATTCTCTCGTTCGGACTTGACCCGCAGAAGAAGGTCGTGCTGCTGGTGGGCGGCAGCTTAGGAGCGCGCACCATCAACGAGAGTGTCATGCAGCATCTTGACCTTGTCAGAGAATCGGATGTCCAGTTTATCTGGCAGACGGGTAAGTACTACCACACTGCCATCATGGAACAACTGAAGAAAGAAGGGCAGCCGGAGAATCTCGTCGTGACCGACTTCATCAGCGACATGGGGGCCGCCTACACGGCTGCCGACCTGGTCATCAGCCGTGCAGGAGCCAGCAGCATCTCTGAGTTCTGCCTCATTGGCAAGCCGGTTATCCTGGTGCCCAGTCCCAATGTGGCTGAAGACCATCAGACTAAGAACGCCATGGCCCTGGTCAATAAGGAGGCCGCCATCTTCGTGAAAGACAGCGAGGCACCTGCCCGGCTGCTGGAGCTGGCCATTAAGACGGTGAACGACAATGCGAAACTTAACTCCCTACATACCAACATTCTGAAGCTGGCGCTGCCCAACTCGGCAGACATCATAGCCGACGAAGTCATAAAATTAGCAAAATGGAAATAAAAGCAGTATATTTCGTAGGTGCAGGCGGCATCGGCATGAGCGCCCTTGTCCGTTACTTCCTGAGCCGAGGCATGGTCGTGGCCGGTTACGACAAAACGCCCAGCACGCTGACCCGCCAGTTGGAGCAGGAAGGTGCGCTCCTGCATTATGAAGAAGACGTAGAGGCAATACCCGAGGCTTGCAGGCAGCGCGAGACGTGCCTGGTCATCTACACCCCCGCCATACCCGCAGACCATAAGGAGCTGCAGTACTTCCGTCAACATGGGTTTGAGATACAAAAACGCGCTCAGGTGTTGGGCCGACTGACGTGTCAGCACAAGGGACTCTGCGTGGCAGGGACCCATGGCAAGACCACCACTTCGACCATGTGTGCACACATCATGCACGAGAGCCATTTAGACTGTAACGCATTCCTGGGCGGCATTTCCAAAAACTATGGTACGAACTATATACTCAGCCCGTCAGACTTTGTGGTCATTGAGGCCGACGAGTTTGACCGTTCGTTCCACTGGCTCCGCCCCTGGGTCAGCGTCATTACGGCTACCGATGCTGACCACCTGGACATCTACGGTACGAAGGAGGCCTACTTAGAGAGTTTTCGCCACTATACCACGCTCATTCAGCCCGGCGGTGCACTCATTGTTCATCGTGGCTTAGAGATGCAGGAGTCGCTTGCTGATGGTGTCCGCCGTTACGACTATGCGCTCAGCGAGGGAGACTTCCATGCTGAGAACGTCAAGATAGAGAACGGTGAAATATCGTTCGACTTCGTGTCGCCGATAGAGTCGGTTGCTGCTGTCGAACTGGGGCAGCCCGTTCCCATTAACATTGAGAATGCAATAGCCGCCATGGCTATGGCTCAGCTGGCTGGCTGCACGGCCGAAGAACTGCGTCGGGGCATGAAGACCTATCAGGGAGTGGAACGTCGTTTCGACTTCAAGATTAAGACCGACCGGCTGGTCCTTCTGAGTGACTACGCGCACCACCCGAAAGAGATATACCATAGTGCCCGCAGCATACGCGAGCTCTACCGCGACCGCAAGATAACCGCTATCTTCCAACCGCATCTTTACACACGTACACGCGACTTCTATATGGAGTTTGCCGAGGCGCTCAGCCAGCTTGACGAGGTGGTGCTTACCGAGATATACCCCGCCCGCGAAGCACCCATTGAGGGCGTCAGCTCAAAGCTCATCTACGACAATCTGAAGCCAGGCGTGGAGAAGCAGCTTATCAACAAGACTGACGTGCTTAGCTTTGTCAAGAGTCGTTCGTTCGACGTACTCATCATTCTGGGAGCCGGCGACTTGGACAACTATGTGCCCCAGATAGCGGAAATCCTCAAGGATAAATCGTAAATCCTCAAGGATAAATCGTAAATCCTAAAGAATAAATCGTAAATCCTAAAGAATAAATCGTAAATTCTCAAGGATAAATCGTAAATCCTCAAGGGTAAATCGTAAATCCTAAAGAATAAATCGTAAATCGTAAATAAGTAAATCGTAAATAATAACAGATGTTGTCTATAAACTGGAAGAAAACAGCCGTCGTTGTTCTGGATATCGCCATAACGGTCTATCTGGTGCTTGCCCTCACCGCGTTCAACCGCCCTGACGCGCCGGTTACGGTATGCTCTGAGGTGAAGATAGACATTGAACAGGACGGTAGCGAGGGCTTCTTAAATGCAGACGAGGTAAAGAAGTTTCTAGAGACCAACAAACTTTACCCGTTGGCCAAACCGCTGGAGAACATCAATCCGCGCCTTATTGAGGAGACATTGCGTCAGAGTCCCTTCGTGGAGACGGCCGAGTGTTATAAGACGCAGGGCGGCACTATTCGCATTACGCTGAAGCCTAAGACTCCGATACTGCGGGTGAAAGCCTTGAACGGTGACGATTACTATATAGACAATCACGGCAAACAAATGAGCAATACTCGCTACCCCAACAACCTCATCGTGGCCACGGGCTACATTAGCCGCCAGTATTCCAAGCGCGTGCTTACGCCCATAGGCAACATGCTCATGGCCGACAAGTTCTGGCAGAGCCAGATAGAGCAAATCAATGTTCTGGCCGACGGCTCGATGGAGATTGTACCGCGTGTGGGTGAGCACATCATCTACTTGGGGCGCCCCACAGGCATAGAGCAGAAACTAAAGCGGTTGGAGAAATTCTACCGCTACGGACTCAGTCGTGCCGGCTGGAACAAGTATTCGTACATCAGTCTGGAGTTTGACAACCAGATTATCTGCAAAAAGAAGTAATCCCCCTTCAGAATAAATAGTAAATCGAAAACAAGTAAATCGAAAATAAGCAAGATGGCAGCAAAGGAATTTATCGTAGCTATTGAACTCGGTTCATCTAAGATGACCGGTATTGCGGGAAAGAAGAATCTCGATGGCAGCATACAAGTGCTCGCCGTGGTCAAAGAAGACTCGTCTTCATTCATTCGGAAGGGTGTGGTCTATAACATTGAGAAGACTGCACAGTGCCTTACTAACATTGTCAAGAAGCTGACCACGCAACTGAAGACCGAGATTACGCAGGTCTATGTCGGCATAGGTGGCCAGTCTATTCGTAGCGTTCGCAACGTCATTTCGAAAGACCTGCCTGCCGACACGCTGGTTACGAAAGAGATGATTATCGAACTCATGGATGCCAACCGTAGCATGCAGTATCCTGACCAGGAAATTCTCGACGTAGCCGAACAGGAGTACAAGGTTGACTCGCAGTTCCAGACCGACCCCGTAGGCATTCAGTGCTCGCGCCTGGAGGGTAACTTCCTGAACATCCTACAGCGAAAGGCGTTTTACAAGAGTCTGAATAACTGTTTCGAAATGGCTGAGATAGGTATTGCCGAACTTTATCTGGCACCTCTGGCCCTGGCCGACAGCGTGCTGACGGAATCGGAAAAACGTTCCGGTTGTGCGCTGGTTGACATAGGTGCCGACACCACGACCGTGTCGGTATATTACAAGAACATCCTGCGTCATCTGGCTGTCATACCCTTAGGCTCGAACAATATTACCAAGGACATTGCGTCGCTGCAAATGGAGGAGCAGGAGGCTGAGAAAATGAAGCTGAAGTACGCCTGCGCCTACACCGACAATAACGACATAGACAACAACCTGAAGTACTCCATTGACCCCGAACGTCAAGTGGAGAGCCGCAGGTTTATCGAGATTGTGGAAGGTCGTCTGGAGGAAATCATAGAGAACGTCTGGTACCAGATTCCCAATGACTACTACGACAAGCTCTTGGGCGGACTCATCCTGACGGGTGGCGGTTCGAATATGAAGGATGTGGAAAAGGCCTTCCGCAACCATACACACATAGACAAAGTACGCATTGCCAAGTTTGTCACGCAGACTGTTACCTCGAAGCTCGCCACCATTAACGCCAAGGACGGCACCATGAACACCGTGCTGGGTCTTTTGGCCAAGGGCGACATGAATTGTGCTGGCAACGACATTGACCCCAACGGCGATCTCTTTTCCGTCAAACAGGCTGGCACGATTAATGGTGAGCAGCGCAAGGCACGTCAAGCCACCGAGACCGAAGCTGGCGTCATTCGTACCGAACGCGAGAAACAGCAAGCCGAAGAGGAAGCCCGCCGCAAGAAGGAAGAAGAAGACCGCCAAGCCCGCCAAGAGGCTGAAGCCAAAGCCCGCGAAGAAGCCCGCATCAAGAAAGAGAACAGCTTCTGGAACAAGGCCTTCAAGGGCATCAAGAAGTTTGGTAGCAAGATGATGGAAGAGGAAGAGTAAAAAAAGTCTGTAGGTTGAAAAAGTAAATAGTAAATAGAAAATAAGTAAATCGAAAATAGTACAAGATGGCAGATTATCCCAACATAGACCTCCTGAACTTCGGCGAGCCCGAAAAGGAGAACAGTATCATTAAAGTGATAGGTGTAGGCGGTGGCGGTGGCAATGCCGTCAACCATATGTACCGCGAGGGTATTCACGACGTGACCTTCGTACTCTGCAACACTGACAATCAGGCCCTCAACGATTCGCCCGTGCCCGTACACTTGCAGCTGGGCAAAGAAGGCCTCGGAGCCGGCAACAAGCCCGAACGCGCACGTGCGGCAGCTGAAGAGAGCCTTGACGAAATCAAAGCGATGCTCAACGATGGCACGCGCATGGCCTTTATCACCGCCGGCATGGGTGGCGGAACGGGAACAGGAGCGGCTCCCGTCATTGCCCGCGTGTCGAAAGAGATGGGCATCCTGACTGTCGGCATCGTTACCATCCCCTTCCGTTTCGAAGGTGACCGCAAGATAGACCAGGCACTCGACGGCGTAGAGGAAATGTCGAAGCACGTCGATGCGTTATTGGTCATCAACAATGAGCGGCTACGCGAAATCTACCCCGAACTGACCGTGCTCGACGCCTTCGGAAAGGCTGACGATACGCTCTCAGTGGCAGCCAAATCGATAGCCGAAATCATTACCGTACACGGACTCATCAACCTCGACTTTAACGACGTGAAGACAGTGCTCAAGGACGGCGGCGTGGCCATTATGTCAACGGGCTACGGAGAAGGCGAAGGTCGAGTGAAGAAAGCCATCGACGACGCACTTAATTCGCCGCTGCTCAACGACAATGACGTCTTCAACTCGAAGAAGATACTGCTCAGCATTTCATTTGCAGGCAGCAAGGACGGCTCAGGGTCGCTGATGATGGAGGAGATGAACGACGTCAATGACTTCATGGCCAAGTTTGGCGACTTTGAAATCAAGTGGGGATTGGCCACCGACCCCGAGCTGGGCAAGCGCGTCAAGGTGACCATTCTGGCCACCGGCTTCGGCATTACCAATGTTGATGGCATGACGGGCCACCTCAAGAAACATTCGCAGGAAGAGGCCAACCGCCTGGCTGAAGAGCAGGAGCGTGCTGCCAAGCGCGAAGACCGCCGACAGCAGTATTATGGCGACCCAGGCAATAATCGCCGTTACAAGCGTCGTCCCCACATCTACCTCTTCCGACCAGAGGATCTTGACAACGACGACGTCATTTCGGCCGTGGAATCTACCCCGACCTATAAGCGTACGCGCGAAATACTGGACAGCATCAACAGCCAGACGCAGGACGACGAAGTCACCTTGCGTCCCGACTCTGACCCAGACTTCGTTCAAGGCACGATTAAGTTCTAATCTCAGTCAGCGTTTCTCAGCGGGGGATACCGCCGAGAAACGCTGACTACTGGTCTGTAGAGAATACCTCTTGCAGCACGCTGAGGCTTTTCAGCTCTGGAAAGGCAGGCAGATGGAGCCTGTAGTATCTTAGCACGACCTCCAGACAGCGCACCCGGTCGTTGCGATTCATGCGGAATAGATGCATGTTCTTATAGTCCATCCTCATCATGGTCATTATACGTACAGACTCATCGGCTTCCAGAAAGTCCTGGTGCAGGGGCGGCTGCTCAGTGAAGCCCCCCTCGCGCAGGTCAAAGAACAGTGGTCCACGCGTCTGGGACGGAATGTCTAAGTTAGGGTAGAACCCCAGAAAGCGCGAAAGGTGCATGAGGAAGACCAGATGAAAGTTTGCGTATCCCGACGGCCGCTGGTCGAGCCACTCAAGGCTGTGCCTGATGTAGTCGAACAGCTGCTCGTCAGGTTGCTGCTCGCCCCTTAGTGCCCGGTAAAGAAACTCTGCCAGAAAGAGCCCAACGGCCAGCTTTCCGCGTTCGAACGCCAGTGAACCATAAACAACAGCCATGGCTGCATGACGCAACCGTTGCAACTGAACCCGGGGCCTGACGTCAACCTCCACGTTGAGCAGTGAGAGCGGCTGGAAGTACTGCTTCTTCAGACGGCCGCGACTCGTCTTCGGCACATTGACCATACACGACAGTCGGCCCGCCTCCCTCGTAAAGAGGGTGACGATGAGCCGGCCTTCGCCGTACTTCAGCGAGTGTAGCACCAGTGCCTCCGTCTTTAGTAACATAGCTGCAAAGGTACGATTAAGTGAGCACAAAACAAAACAAATAACAAAGTTTTTTGATTTTGTTTTGTTGAACGTGAGTACCTTCGGCCATAGGCCAAAGGTACGATTAAGTGAGCGCAAAACAAAACAAATAACAAGGTTTTCCCAATAAGAGTTCATTTTTTTAGAAGAAAATTTTGTGGAATGAAAAAAATGCAGTACCTTTGCACCCGCTTTTGCGTGAAGTCGTAAAATAGCTTGGTCCCTTCGTCTATCGGTTAGGACGAGAGATTTTCATTCTCTAAAGAGGAGTTCGACTCTCCTAGGGACTACCAGAAACTTCAAGTTCACCATCTGCGCAGTTGATTGCGCTACCCTTTACGGTCAAAAGGACAAAACCAGATACTCAGAGAGGGAACAGCGGTGGTGATGAGCTCTTCAATGAGTTCGCCCGGGGCAGCCATACGTAAGACCCGTAAGCCTTGGAGAAAAAAACAATTAAACATTAAGCATTATTAAAAAACAAGACAATGGCAAATCACAAATCATCCCTGAAGAGAATCCGTCAGGACAAAAAGCGTGCACTGCACAACCATTACTATGCAAAGACCATGCGTAACGCTGTTCGTAAGCTGCGTGCCATGACAGACAAGGACGAGGCTACCAAGCTCTATCCCTCCGTTCAGAAGATGCTGGACAAACTGGCAAAGACTAACATCATTCATAAGAACAAGGCTGCCAACATCAAGTCGAGCCTCTCGAAGCACATTGGTAAGCTCTGATTTTAGGAACTGCAATAACATAATAAATAAAGAGGAATCTGCTTCCAAGTTAAGCGGACTCCTCTTTATTTTGTTCGTTTGAGTTTAAGAACATTTAACGCCCACTCGCGCATAAATTTCGGCTCAGCGGATTTAC
>DGTH01000171.1:0-10478 GCA_002393705.1 Prevotella sp. UBA4341
TCGGGCGACATGAAGTCCTTGATGGCATTACCTTCTTTCAAGAACTCCGGGTTTGAAGCCACGTCGAACTCTACATCCACGCCGCGCTTCTGCAGTTCTTCCTCAATGGCTTTGCGCACCTTGCGTGCTGTTCCCACCGGCACGGTCGATTTGGTCACCACAACGACATAGTGGTTCAGGTTTTGTCCGATGGTGCGAGCCACCTGCAGCACATACTTCAGGTCGGCCGACCCGTCCTCGTCGGGCGGTGTGCCTACGGCAGAAAAGACAATCTGCACATCGTCCAGCACACTGGCCAAGTCGGTAGAAAACTTCAGACGCCCTGCCTTCACGTTCTTCGTTACCAGCTCGTCCAACCCCGGTTCATAGATGGGTATGTCACCATTCTGCAAGCGCTCAATTTTCTTTTCATCTACATCGATACATGTGACGTTGGCACCCGTATCGGCAAAACAAGTACCCGACACCAGTCCGACGTACCCTGTTCCTACAATTGCTATATTCATAAATAAATAATGTAATAGAAATATTAAGTTAGAAAACCTATTTAATCAAACAACACCGCCTCCTTGAAGGCCGGCTGGCGCAAGTCCTTCTCGCTGGTCTTCACTTCGGCCGGGTCGATGGGCCACTCGATGGCGAGGTCCTCATCGTTCCAGCGGATACCGGCCTCCGACTGTGGAGCATATACGTTATCAACCTTATAGGTAAAGACGGCCTCCTGGCTCAAAACCAGAAACCCGTGGGCAAAGCCTCGGGGAATAAAGAACTGCCGCTTGTTGTCTTCGTTCAGCTCCACCATGACATGCTTGCCAAACGTGGGACTACTGCGGCGAATATCGACGGCTACGTCGAGCACCCGCCCCTTGATCACCCTGACCAACTTAGCCTGGGCATCGGCTCCTTTCTGGTAATGCAGCCCCCTTAGAACGCCGAAGCTCGACTTCGACTCATTGTCCTGGATAAAATCTACTTTACCAATATGTTGCTCAAAATCAGCCTGTTTCCATGCTTCCATAAAGTATCCGCGCGCGTCGCAGAAAACATTTGGCTCAATGATAAACACGCCTTTAATGTCTGTTTCGATGTATTTCATACCTTGTCCTTATTACAAATTTAACTGCAAAATTAGCAATAATTCCCGAAAGGCAAAAGTTTTTTTGCTTTTTTATTTGCATAACTCAAGAAAATGCCTTAATTTTGCAGTCGTGAATGAATTAGAAAGACATATTGAGGTGCTTTTGTTAGAGAACGATTGTGTCATCGTTCCTAATTTCGGAGGCTTTATGACTCACCATGTTGACGCCCGTTTCGACGCGTCCGACGAGTCGTTTCTCCCGCCCTTCCGCACGCTGGGATTCAACCCTCAGCTAAAGATGAACGACTCGCTGCTAATTCACTCGTACATTGATGCTTACAACCTGAGTTACCCCGAAGCCATGCAGCGCGTGGCCGACGAGGTTGACTCGCTCTGGGAGCAGCTTCGGACCGATGGTTACTACGAGCTGAACAACATTGGCACCCTGGCACTGAACGACAACGGGAATATAGAATTCACCCCCAACGAAGCCGGCATTCTGACCCCTGACTATTACGGGTTGTCCAGCTTCGAGATGCACCAGCTGAAGAAGGAGACCATCATCGACCAAGCTTCTCTTCCTGCCCTTCAGCCCGAGACGGCAAAGGAGGAGAAGGAAGAAGAAGAGAGAGCCAGCGTGTTGGCAATAGACGAGTCGGCTGACGACGAGGGCAGCACCATTACCTTGCGCGTGGCCTGGATTCGCAATGCCGTAGCCATAGCAGCAGCCATTCTGGCGTTTTTCCTCATTACCACGCCGGTCAGCAACGAGCCCGTAGGCCTGCAGCAGGCAAACATGGCGTCGCTTCAGCCTGTCCAGAAACCTCAGCCCCAGCCTGCCGTTGCCACTACTGATTCCGTCAAGGTTGACTCCGTCGAGGCCGAGCCGCAACAGCCGGAGCCTCAGAAGCCCGTCGCTACGTCACCCACAGATGCCGCCACCGAGTATTATACCGTCGTGCTGGCCAGCCAGGTGTCGAAAGCCAACGCCCTGCTCTTCATTGAGCAACTGCAGAAGCAGGGCTACACGGGAGCCCGCCTTTATACGCGCAACAAGGTGAACCGCGTCGTCTTTGGCCACTATGCCAGCGAGAGCGAAGCCTACCAGATGGTCAACCAGTTCCGTGACCACGAAGAGTACGACCTGGCTTGGGTCATGAAAATCAAGGAGTAACACCCTAACCCCGCTAAACATTGAAACGAGTACGCTGTCCAAAATGTGACCACTACATTCCCTTCGACGAGACCAACTATACAGCTGGTCAGTCACTGGTGTTCCAGTGTCCGGAGTGTGGCAAGCAGTTCGGCATACGCATCGGCGTGTCAAAGCTGCGGCAGACCCAACGCGACGAAAGTGCCGCCCTGTCGGCTGACGACGGCCGGCGCGACAGCGAGCAGGCCCCCTGCGGCAGCATTGTCGTCATTGAGAACGTTTTTCACTACAAGCAGATTATTCCCCTGCGCATGGGCGACAACGTCATAGGCCGCTACCAGAAGGGCAACCCCATCAACACCCCCATAGAGACGGTCGATCCCAGTGTTGACAACAACCACTGCGTCATCAACGTAAGCCGCGACAAGCACGGAAAGTTGAAGTACGTTCTGCGCGACGGCAACAGCAACACGGGCACCTTTGTCGATAACGTGGAGATTCCGCCACGCGAGCGCCGCGTCATTAGCGACGGTACGCTGTTCACCATCGGTGCCACCAGCATCATTCTGCACACCCCCGAAGAGGAGGAATAAGTCTTTTGGCATACATTTTGCAGTTTCACTGCGTAATCAAGAAAGGAAACAGTTTATCTTATGAGTAGCCAATTTTCACCCAAGGTATCTGAAATACTGGCCTTCTCGCGCGAGGAGGCTGCCCGGCTCGCCAGCCGGTCGGTAGGTCCTGAACACCTGCTGCTCGGACTCTTGCGCATGAAGGACGGGCCGGTCATCGACCTTTTCCACCGGCTCGACATCAACACGCAGTCTGTCAAGGCCGAGTTAGAAAATAAGGTACGCGAGGACGAAATCAATTCACCCATTACCACCACCGAGCTGGTGCTCAACGAGAAAGCCAGCAACATCCTGAAGCTGGCCGTGCTCGAAGCACGCATACAGCGCAAGGACCGCATTGAGGAACAACACCTGCTGTTGGCCATTCTGCACGACCAGATGGACAACGGCGCTAAAAGCATTCTGGAGTTTAACAACATGAATTACGAAGACGCATTCAGCCTGCTTCAAGTGAAGCAAAACGAAGTAACCAACGGCATACGACTCCCCGAAGAGGACTACGAGGAGGAAGACGAAGGCAGCGAGACACCGTCAGGCAGCAAGGAGCAGAGCAACAGTCAGACGGCCACCAAGACCAAGACGAAGTCGAAGACCCCCGTGCTCGACAACTTCTCGACCGACCTTACCGTAGCAGCCCTCGAAGGCAAGCTCGACCCCGTTGTGGGCCGTGAGCGCGAAATCATGCGCGTCATTGAGATACTGGGTCGGCGCAAGAAGAACAACCCCATCCTTATTGGCGAGCCCGGCGTGGGTAAGAGTGCCATCGTCGAGGGACTGGCGCAGATGATAGCCAGCCGCCACACCTCGCCCGTGCTCTTTGGCAAGCGCATCGTCAGCCTCGACATGACCGGCATCGTGGCCGGCACGAAATATCGCGGACAGTTTGAAGAGCGCATCAAGGCCCTCATCAAGGAGATAGAGCAGAACGACGACGTCATTGTCTTCATTGACGAGATACACACCATCATTGGTGCCGGTTCTGCTGCCGGAACCATGGATGCCGCCAACATTCTGAAACCCGCACTGGCCCGTGGCACCATACAGTGCATCGGTGCCACCACGCTCGACGAGTACCGCAACTCCATCGAGAAGGACGGTGCACTGGAGCGCCGATTCCAAAAAGTGCTCGTAGAACCCACTACCGACGAGGAGACACTGCAGATACTCCATAACATCAAGAACCGTTATGAAGACCACCACCATGTCAGCTATACGGATGACGCTTTGTCAGCATGTGTCAAACTGACACAGCGCTACATCTCCGACCGTGCCTTCCCCGACAAGGCCATCGACGCCTTAGACGAGGTTGGCTCGCGCGTACATCTGGCTCATGCCCAGGTGCCGCCCGAAGTGACCGAGAAGGAGCACGAAATCAGTCAGGTCAAGGAGTGGAAGCAACAAGCCGTCCACAACCAGAACTACGAACTGGCCGCCAGCTACCGTGACCGCCAGACCGTGCTGGAACGCGAGCTGGCCGAGCTGAACCGCAAGTGGGCAGACGGCGAAACCGACGAACGTCAGACCGTCACCGAGCAAAACGTGGCCGACGTCGTCTCCATGATGACCGGCGTCCCCGTCCAGCGCATGGCCCAACAGGAAGGCGTGCGTCTCAAGGGGATGGCCGCCGAGCTGAAGCAGGCCGTCATCGCCCAAAACCCCGCCATAGAGAAGATGGTCCGTGCCATCCAGCGCAACCGCGTGGGTCTGAAGGACCCCAACCACCCCATCGGTGCCTTCATGTTCCTGGGTCCTACGGGTGTTGGTAAAACATACTTAGCCAAGAAGCTGGCCGAGTTCATGTTTGGCTCCAGCGACGCCCTCATCCGTGTTGATATGTCCGAATATACCGAGTCGTTCAACGTTTCGCGTCTCATCGGTGCCCCTCCGGGCTACGTGGGTTACGAGGAGGGCGGTCAGCTCACCGAGCGCGTACGCCGTCACCCCTACTCCATCGTCCTGCTCGACGAGATAGAGAAGGCTCACGGCAACGTCTTCAACCTTCTGCTGCAGGTGCTCGACGAGGGTCGCCTGACTGATGGCAACGGCCGCTTTGTCGATTTCCGCAACACCGTCATCATCATGACCTCTAACGCCGGCACGCGCCAACTCAAGGACTTCGGCCGTGGCGTAGGCTTCAATGCCGGAAGCCTCGGTCTGGCTATGGACGAAAAGGACAAAGAGCACGCCCGCTCCATCGTGCAGAAGGCACTCAGCAAGCAGTTCTCGCCCGAGTTTCTGAACCGTCTGGACGAAATCATCACCTTCGACCAGCTTGACCTCGAAGCCATCAAGCAGATTATCGACATCGAGCTGCGCTCCCTCTGGAAGCGCATCGACCAGCTGGGCTACCATGCCGAGCTGACCGACGAGGCCAAGTCCTTTGTAGCCTCCAAGGGCTACGACGTGCAGTACGGAGCCCGACCACTGAAGCGGGCCATTCAGACCTACATCGAGGACGGAATCTCCGAGCTTATCGTCAACGACGCGCTACACGACGGTGACACCATACGCATCAGCAAACACGCCGAAAAAGAAGAACTTGTCTTCGACGTAGCCCCCGAAGTTAAGGGGAGTTAAGGGGGAGTTAAGAGGAGTTAGCGTATAGGCGCAAAATGTTAAATCAAGACAAATATAAGCGTCAATTTGTCAGTTTAACATATTTTGCGCCTATATTTGCACCCGCAAAAGCAAACAGAACAACAAAAATAGGTTTTAAGTGAAAGGTATTATGAAAAAGGTATTAAACTATCTCACACCGGCCTTGTGCGTCGTAGCACTGGCCTTCTCAGTAGCCGCTTTCAGCAAGGCATGCTCTGACAACACTCAACACTCAGCACTCAACGCTCAAAACTCAACGCAGCTTCCGGCCGGACAGCCCGTTGACCTGACCTATGCCGCAGAAAAGGCGCTGCCTTCAGTGGTACATATTAAGTTTGTACAGAACAGCCGCGTACAGACTGTTGACGTACAGACCGACCCCTTCGAAGACTTCTTTAACGACCCGTTCGGCGGTTTCTTCGGCCGTGGTCAGGGACAGAACGGCCAGCGCCGCATACAGACGCCACGCCGCGAGGCAACGGGTTCGGGCGTCATCATCTCTGAAGACGGATACATCGTCACCAACAACCACGTCGTCTCCGGTGCCGACGAACTGACCGTGACGCTCCACGACAACAAGGAGTTCTCGGCCCGCATCATTGGTACCGACGAAACCACCGACCTGGCACTCATCAAGATTGACAGCAAGAAGCTGCCCGCCATCACCATTGCCAAGAGCGAAGACCTGAAGGTTGGCGAGTGGGTGCTCGCTGTAGGCAACCCCCTCGGTCTTAACAACACCGTCACTGCCGGCATCGTCAGCGCCAAGGCCCGCCGCCTGGGTGCCAACGGCGTAGAGAGCTTCATACAGACCGACGCCGCCATCAATGCCGGCAACTCTGGTGGTGCGCTCGTCAACACGCGTGGCGAGCTAGTAGGCATCAACGCCATGCTCTACTCGCAGACCGGCTCCTACAGCGGCTATGGCTTTGCCATACCAACCACCATCATGAACAAGGTGGTCGATGACCTCAAGAAGTACGGCACCGTACAGCGTGCCTTCATCGGCATTCAGGGCCAGGACGTCAAGCAGTACGTCGATGCGAAGAAGGCCAGTGGCGAAGAGGTTGACCTCGGCACCATGGAGGGCATTTACGTTGCCAAGGTGGTCGATGGCGGTGCTGCTGCCGAGGCAGGCATCGAGCCTGGCGACGTCATTACCGGTGCCGACGGCCAGAAGGTCACCAGCTTCCCCGAGCTGCAGGAGATTGTAGCCAAGAAGCGCCCCGGCGACAAGATGACGCTGACTTATCTGCACAACAAGAAGAAGAAGCAGGAGACCGTCACGCTGAAGAACGAGCAGGGCAACACCCGCGTAGTTCAGAACCGCGACATTGACATCCTGGGCGGACAGTTCCGCGAGGTTACCGACAAGCAGAAGCAGCAGCTCAACATCTCCTTCGGCCTCGAAGTCATCAAGGTCGATAACGGCAAGCTCAAGAATGCCGGCATCAACAAGGGCTTCATCATCCAGCGCGTCAACGACGAGAACATGAAGAGCATTGACGACCTGCAGAAGGAGGTACGCAAGGCCTCTACCGGTCAGGAACCCGTGCTCTACATTCAGGGCATCTATCCCACCGGCAAGAAAGCATACTTCGCCATCTCCCTGGAGGAATAGCAGACGAAGCCCCTAAAAAACTTAAAAAGTAAGGCATTTTTTTGGTTATTACCAGAAAATGCCTTATTTTTGCAACCAGCTTTTTAACCAATACCCACGAAACAACATGAGGCAACTGAAAATTACTGCGTCAATAACCAACAGGGAAAGTGCAGCTCTCGAAAAGTATCTGCAAGAAATAGCAAAAGAGGAACTACTCTCCATTGACGAGGAGGTAGAGTTGGCTGGACGCATACACAAGGGCGACCGTAAGGCCCTCGAACGGCTTACCAAGGCCAATCTACGTTTCGTTGTCTCCGTGGCCAAGCAGTACCAGAACCAGGGACTCTCCCTGCCCGACCTCATCAACGAGGGCAACATGGGGCTGATACGTGCTGCTGAAAAGTTCGACGAGACGCGTGGGTTCAAGTTCATCAGCTACGCCGTGTGGTGGATTCGCCAGAGCATCCTGCAGGCCATAGCCGAACAAAGCCGTATCGTACGCGTGCCGCTCAACCAGGTGAGCTCGGTCAACAAAATCAGCCGCGTGCTCAACCAGTTTGAGCAGGAGTACGAGCGCAGGCCCAACACGCAGGAAATAGCCGAGCGTACCGACCTGCCCGAAGATAAAGTCGGCGAGGCCATACAGTCCAGCAGCCGCCACGTCTCGGTCGATGCGCCCTTCGTTGAAGGCGAAGACAACTCGCTGCTCGACGTCATCGTCAACGACAACGCCCCCATGGCCGACCTCGGACTCGTCCGGGAGTCGCTTCAGGCCGAAATCAAGACCGCCCTGCGCATGCTCAACGAGCGCGAACGCAACGTCATCAACGCCTACTACGGCATCGGCCAGCCCGAAATGACCATGGAGGAGATAGGCATCAAGTACGGGCTCACACGCGAGCGCGTCAGGCAAATCAAGGAGAAAGCCATTCGACGACTGCGTGCAGAAACGAAGAACAAAGTGCTGAAGACCTATCTCGGCTGACAAGAATAAAAGAAACAACCGATATATGAACAAACTGAAATACCTCATCCTCCTTCTGGCCGTCGGTACGCTCACCGTGGCCGGCATCAGCAGTGCCTCTGCCAAGAAGCGCCAGCTGTCCCACATCTACATGTTCGGCTTCTCGGCCTCGTTCAACGACTCCACCATCTATTTCACCGACATACAGACTGTTGACTCAGCGTGGATTGACGACAAGACCCTCTTCCTACAGGGCCGCGAAGCCTACTCGCAGCAGCTCAAGGACTACTTCTCTGCCCTCATGCAGCCCAACCGCGTCTGCGTCGTCATGTACGCCCCAACCCTCAAGGAGGCTGAAAAGCAGTACCTGAAGATGCGCCGCATCTACACCCGCCGGAAGGATGCCCCCTACGACGTTCGCTACCTCACCAGTAACGACTTCCGCTTCCAGCCCATCCAGCTCTATTTCGAAGAGGGCGAGTAAAGTCGCTGGCCCTCTCCTACCAGAGTTTTTTATTTTTCTTGCAAAAATGCCACACTTGCAACACTCGCTGTAAATCAAGGAATTACGCGTGGCATTATGGTGGCAAGTGTGGCAAGAAGCATATAAATTTAACATTTGTTATGACGAAATACGCGCTATTTTAGCTCAAAACAACGCTACTTCCAACAATAGAAGTGCCGTTTCTTAACCAGAGAAGTGCCGTTTCTCTAATGGAGAAGTGCCGTTTCTCTGATAGAGAAGTGCCACTTCTCTATCAGTCAAGGAGTCAATAGGTAAAACCAAATAGCCATAAAGGTACACGACTGCCATGGCCAACTTCCGTATCATCCACGGCAAGGAAACTATCTGGAACCTCAGCTATCTGCTCAAATGATTTCTTCCTCCCTCCTACTTCAAAGAGATACTTGTTATTAATCAGAAAATCACCTTTAAGAGGATGCTTCACATCATTATTCACCTGCAACTGACAACAGAACAGCGTCTCTCGCTCATTACCCTTATTCACCATAGGACATAGCGCATGCATCAAGTTGGGATTTCCCAAGAATATTTTGTCTGGCTTATATAAGAACTTATAGTTTTTTGCCTTTGAGCTAAGCAGGGTTAAAATCTGTGCTTTGTCAAGAGCATAAAGCATGCGTAGGCCCAACTCGTTATTGGTTGCCAACTGCGTCCACAAATCTGACATTTTGGGCTCGAAAGGTACACGCTCGCTGATAATCATAACCAGCTTCTTCACTTTTTGAATAGTCTCAAACGCCATGTTTTCGACAGCAGGTAAGTCACTGTCGATAACCACAGATACAATTTCCCTCAAACGCGACGCGAAATCTTGGCCCACCTCTTTGTAAAAAGGATAGTACCCATGCTCCAGGTAAGTTTCAAAGTGGGAAGCCACCTTCACCTTCTGTACTATTTGCATAGCATGGCGCACATGGTTCTGCAAAAGGTCTTCAAGAGGTATGACTGGATAATGGATAACATCCTGAAAAGCCAAAAACTCCCTGAATGACAATCCATAGAGCGTATAAGCAGTCTGCCGGCGTGAGAGGTCAACCTTACCATTATCCATAATGAGCAACGAACTGCTGGTATAGATAATGCTCATGTCGGGATAGTTGTCATAGATGTTCTTCAGTGTTTCCGACCATCCATTATATCTGTGCACTTCGTCAAGATATAATCTTTGCAGGCCATGCTGATCTGCCCAATCCACCAAATCAATCAAGGAGTGAGTGGCAAACCACAAATCATCCAAAGATGCGTAGAGCGTCTTGTCGGTGTCCTCATAGTTTTCAAGAATATGCTGCAAGAGCATAGTGGTCTTACCCACGCCACGTGCACCCTTGATGCAAATAATCCTGGCACTCCAATTGATTTGCTGGTACAGATAACGTTTAAACCGCAAGCTAATTCTGGCAATCTTACGATGATAGTTGTTGAATAGCGGCTGTAATTCTATCGACTCCATAGTTGATAAATTTTTGTGCAAAGATAATGTTTTATATTTGAAACAGCAAATGTTTTGCGAGTTTTTACATTTCAAAATACAAATTTTATCCCGCATTTTATGTTTTCGAATGGAAAAGACTGCCCAATGCCTCTACTCTGTAGCACGTTGGCGGACGGCCTCGAACAGGAGGATGGCGGCAGAGACGGAGACATTGAGGGAGTCCATGCGGCCGAGCATGGGTATGCGGATATGGGCCGTGGCAGCCTGACGCCACTGAGGGGTGAGTCCGGTTGACTCGGTGCCAAAGACAAGGGCGGTGGGACGGCGCATGTCGGTGGCGTAATAGAGGTTGGAGTCTTGCAGCTGGGCGGTGAGAATCTGTATGTTGTTATGCTGGAGAAAGGTGATGCATTCCTCTGAACTACAAGCTATTAAGGGCACACTGAAGCAGGCTCCGATGGAGGCACGGATGAGGTTGGGGTTGTAGAGGTC
>DGTH01000171.1:10528-14085 GCA_002393705.1 Prevotella sp. UBA4341
GTCAGCGGGTCGCATACCACGACGGCGTCGGCTCCGGCAGCGTCGGCCGAGCGGAGCACGGCTCCCAAGTTGCCAGGCTTCTCTACACTCTCGAGCACGACAAGCAGCGGCGAAGCGGGCAGCTGCAGGTCAGAAAGCGAACGCTGGCGAGCCTGCACCACCGCCACGACACCCTCGGTGGTGCCGCGATAAGCTATTTTCTCATACACCTGAGGCGTTACAAGGTTTACGGCGCACTCCATGGGCTTAACTTCACAGCCAGCAAGCACGAAGAGTTCCTGCACCGTGAAGCCGGCGGCAAGACAATGCTGGAGCTCGCGCTGGCCCTCGACGACGAAGAGGCCGGTGCGGCGACGTTCAGCAGACTTCTGCTGCAGCTGGACGAGGTGTTTGACACGTGGGTTCTGAAGACTGCTGATGACGGTTGCTTCCATATCGTTTAATAATCGTTAAAAAATAACTTGGTAAGAATCGTGGTGCGAGGTACGAGGTACGAGGTGCGAGGTACGAGGTACGAATCGAGGTGCGAGGTGCGAGGTACGAGAATACTTTGCACGCCCATCTCTGCCACGTAGCATTTCTCGCACCTCGTACCTCGCACCTCGTACCTCGAAAAAAACTCGTACCTCGTACCTCGATGAATCCTCGTACCTCGAAAATCCCAACTTATTGTTTGCATGTTACTTAAGACTGTTTTCTTGGGGGTTACTCATTGATGGCTCCACAGTAAGGACAACGCCCCTTGGCGGAGAGCTGACGGCCGCAGGAGCCGCAGTAGTAGCGGTCGTGGGGGGTGTGCAGATAGCTGCGGAGGGCAAACACGTAGTAAGCCGCGAGGAACAAGTAGCCTACGTACCACAGCGTGGTGAGCGAGAAGAGAACATAATCGACGGCGCAGACGGCTGCCAGCCCGCCCAGGTAGAGCAAGGCATCGCCTAAGGGCAGACGACGATAGAGGTCGAACAGGACGGCCACGCTGACAATGAGAATGGCCCATACGGAGGTGACAAAGAGGCCGAGCACGGGCGGCAGCGCAAAAGGATTGAGCGAGGGGTGGTAGTAGAAGTGGCGCCACGTCTCGGGTCCGAACATCTGGATGCTGGCATAGAGCGTAGCCGAGGAGGCCACGAGCAGGCAGAGCAGTGTGGGGTAAAAGGAGTCGATGTCGCGGAAATGAACAATGCGAGCATGGCGCCGACTAAGCCGAAAGAGGCCATAGGCGGCTCCGACAAGCACAACAAAGGTCAGAAAGACGAGCAAGTGGGCATCGGAGAAGGTGTCGATAAACTGCGAGATGGGGTCATTGGGCGATACGGCACGCAGCAGCTCTGACTCGCGCACCCAGCCGATGGTGAGCTGGTCACGAGCCACCTTGACCCAGACGGAGTCGATGGTGTCAGCCGGCTCAATACGAATGTCGGCCACGACGAGGTCGTCGTGTTCGCGGACGTAAAGCGTATCGAACTCGTCGCCTAAGAGGCAGAGCGAGTCGGCCCCCACGACGAAGTTGTAGCCCTGCGTATAGTGATGGGTGGTCTGGAAGGAAATGGAGTCTAACTGCTCGCGTGTCAAGTCCCACGCATCGGGCGTCTGCTGTCCGTGGTTGTAGCAGGAGGAGAGCAGAAGCGCAAAGAGGAGGGAGAGGAAAAAACTATTCTTCATACGGGCAGGACGTTCATCTGACAGTTGTGGCAATCGAACTCAAGACGGAAGCGGTGGCCGTCGGACAGGCGCAGGTAGAGCGGCTCGCGCCACTGGGGGCGCGCTCCGCCATGGCGCACGCAGAAGCCTAAAGCATAACGCAGACAGTGGCGACACTGCATGAGGGGAATATCGAGGTGCGAGGCATCGAGGTGCGAGACATCGAGGTGCGAGGCATCGAGGTGCGAGGTGCGAGGTGCGAGGTGCGAGGCATCGAGGTGCGAGGTGCGAGGTGCGAGGGCAGCAACGAGGGAACGGCGCAGCTCAGCAAGCTGGCTGTTGGAAACAAAGTAAGGGAAGTCGGCGGGCACATGGAGCGACTCCAACTCGTAGGGAGTATCGCCGAGACGGGCGAGCTGACGCTCAATATTGTCACGCTGTGGCTTTTGAGCCTGCTGGTGAGGACAAAGAACCGTTGCCTCTGCCTCGCCCGCCTGAAGCCGGAAGCCCTCAGGCACGACAGAGAGGCTGAGCGCAAGGGGAATCTTACGCTGGGAGCTGGGCCGCGCAAGCTGACGCTCGAACTCCTGGTCCTGATTGCGCCAAAGGGAGAGACCTGGGCGCAAGTCGGAGGGCATGTGCTGAGGGAAGAGGCGGTTGCCCTCGGCACGGTTGATGCGGAATCCCCGTAGCTCGCGCGCACGTTCATTCTTATATATATAGCAGAGGCCGTCACCATTTGCAAAGCGTGCCGTGCCGGCCACGGTAAACGACGAGCCACGCACCTCCTTGACGCGACCGACGAACTCGCCCATGGCCTTGGGCGTATCGGGCGAGAAGATGTCGGGTTGCCGACCATGCAGGAAATAGGTGGTGAAGCCTCGGTTGAACGTCTTGTCCAGATTAGGCTGGAAACTATAGGTGCAACGGCCCTTAGAGGCACGGCAGTAGCGGTCAGGATGGCGGCGGACGAGCTGGTTGAGCCGCTGGTTATAGGCGGCTGTGACATTCTTGACATAAGCAACATCCTTGAGACGACCCTCAATCTTGAAAGAGGTGGCTCCGCTTTGGGCCAGCAGTTCAAGATGGTCAATGAGGTTGAGGTCCTTGAGCGAGAGCAGGTGGCGCCCCTGCTGGAGAAGACGACCGTCGGAATCGATGAGGTCGAAAGGCATGCGACACACCTGGGCACACTCGCCCCGGTTGGCAGAACGGCCGAAAAGATGCTCGGAGATGTAGCACTGGCCGGAGTAACTGACGCAGAGGGCTCCGTGGACGAAGACCTCAAGCTCCACGTCGGGCACGGCCTCGTGAATAGCTGAGACCTCGGCAGCCGACAGCTCGCGGGCCAAGACAACACGACGGAAACCCTGCTCACGCAGAAGGCGCACCTTCTGGGCCGTGCGGTTGTCGGCCTGCGTAGAAGCATGGAGGGCTATGGGTGGCAAGGAGAGGTGGAGCAGCTGCATGTCCTGAACGAGAATGGCATCGACGCCGACCTTATAGAGCTCGTGGATGAGCTGTTCGGCCGGGGCAAGCTCGTCGGGGCGCAGAAGCGTGTTGACGGTGGCATAGACCTTCGCATCATACTGGTGAGCATGACGGCAAAGGGCCGCAATGTCGGCCAGGCTGTTGCCTGCTGCGGCGCGGGCCCCAAAGCGCTCGGGACCGATATAGACGGCATCGGCACCGTGGTCGATGGCCGCGATGCCGCACTCAAGGTTACGAGCAGGAGCAAGGAGTTCGAGAGGTCGCATACGGCAGGGTTACTCAATCTTGGAAATATCGTAGGGCGTCTCCTGATAGACGTAGTAGTTGATCCAGTTGCTGTAAAGCAGGTTGGCATGGGCACGCCAGGTAACAAGAGGCGGCTTGGAGGGGTCGTCGTCGCGGTAGTAATTGTAGGGCAAATCAAC
>DGTH01000068.1 GCA_002393705.1 Prevotella sp. UBA4341
TACCTCGAAAAAAACTCGTACCTCGCACCTCGATTCGTACCAAGTTATTATTTAATCATTGCTAAATAAATCAAAGTCTATAGAGAACAATGAAAAAGAAGTATATGAAACCCGAGCAGCGCATCATCGTGCTGCAACATCAGAGCCATCTGCTGCAAGCCAGCGGCGAAAAAGTACAATCCCTCCGTGGCGACTACTTCGACTACGGCGGCGACGACGAGGACTACGATGGCCCCGTGAGATAACCCCACAGACCACAACCATCCCCCGCACGGCACGAAGCCGGGCGGGGGATGATGTGCGTAGGCGACGTAGAGCTATTTAGAGTAATGATACCTCAGCGAGATAACGTAAACGTAAATCATGCCGCTGGTGATAGAGTACACCAAGCGATGCTCGTCAGTAATTCGGCGGCTCCAAAGCCCGTGCTGCTCACCTTTCAGCGGCTCCGGCTTGCCGATGCCCGTGAACGGATGTTTCTTGATGTCCTCCAGCAGGTCGGTGATGCGCTTCATAACGCGCTTGTTGCCCGTCCGTTTCCAATACTCGCGGTCTTCCAGCGCACGTGGAGTAAAGATCACTTCCATAGGTCTTCCACTTTTACCACCTCGCCCCGTCCGTTCTTGATGTCCTCCTGCCCCTGGCGGATAATCTCTGCCATGGCGGGCGATGACATCAGGTACTCCGTCTCGTCCATAGCCTGCTTCTTGGCAGCCAACTTCTTCACATACTTCAGTACCTTTGCCATCAGCGTCTCGTCGTCGGCAATCTCACCCATGGCACGGTATAACTCCGCATTCAACTGTATTGCTGTCATAATCCTAACTTTTTATGGGTTTGCGGGGGCAAAGATACGAATTTGCGAGCGAAAAACCAAATATATTTGGATTTTTCCGAGCGGGAGTATCTTAGAGCGAAGCTCAAAGCTCGTGCAAGCCGAGAGCAATGGAGCTTGCTCCAATTGCCGAGGCGCAGCCGAGTCTCGCACCCTTTTGGGTGCAAAGTTACTAAGAATATTTGAAATAACGGCATATAGACGTAATAATAATATAAGGTATAACAATTAAGTAACATGCAAATAATAAGTTGGTATTTTCGAGGTACGAGGTGCGAGGTACGAGGTACGAGATTACCTTGCACGCCCTCCTCTGCCTCCGAACTATTCTCGCACCTCGCACCTCGTACCTCGCACCTCGATTCGTACCAAGTTATATTTTAACGATTACTAAGTGAGAATAAAGCAGAGCTTTTTGTTATATTTTGTTGTGGAAGTGAACAAGTTCCCGGATATTTTTGTAACTTTGCAGCGATAAATCATCAAACAACGTACAATTATGAGCGAAAGAGACAAGCAAATCGAGAAGGAGCGACGGGAGATTCAATCAAATATTAATCCATAAACAATTAAAAACAAAATGATGAACAAAACCATTAGAATCTTACGCGCCCCAGTCCTGCAGGCTTGCTGCCGCAGGGGCGCAAGAATCCAGCGGGCGGCGATGCTGCTGCTCGCAGTGATGCTCACCATGACGGCGCAGACGGCGTGGGCTGACACATGGCCGGAGTACATCACCGACGTCGTCCTCGCCGGTGGAACGGAATCAGAAGCTGCAAGCGTCAAGAATTCCTCTACCTACAGCGGCTACACCTGGTGCAGCACAAGTCTGAACGATGGCACCAGCGGTGATGTCATTTACATCGGCTACAAGAAGGGCAGCCGCGCCAACGTCAACGGCGGCTACATCACCGACTTTGTCGTCGTTGAGACTGGATCAAGCCACAATCCCTCCTCGACCTTTTCTTTAAATGGAAAAACCTATTACCTTTGTCCCACCGCAGGTGGTAACTATTTTGCGAACACAAATCATGGTAACCTGACCAGCCAAGCCTCCCAGGGATGGAATATGTATCTCTACTATACCAAGGCCAACTTCGACGACAAGCGTGCCGTCAACGGCATTACCATCTACAGCGTCAATAACAAATCCGACCACAGGTCGGGGGCCATCAATTGTTATAACACAAACGGCACACTAAAAGAGGAAAATATATCCCTGAATCGCGGTGTCAGCAACACTCCCTACGTCTACATGCACATCAACACCGTGACGAAGACCAACCGTCCGTCGGCTGACCCCGTGATGGCCAGCGGACTTGTCTATAACGGCAGCGCCAAGCAGCTGATTGCAACAGGCGCCACCCTCGCAAGCGGCACCATGTATTACCGTTTAGGCACGTCGGGCAGTTTCACTTCCACCGTGGCTGACGTGAAGGCTACCGCCGCCGGCAGCTACACCGTTTATTACTACGCAGGCGCGAACAGCTACAGCAATCAGTCTGACACCCACTCAGCGACCGTATCCATCGCCAAGTCGCCGAACAACGGCGTCACCGTCTCGTGCTCCAATTACCTTGAGGGAACAACACCAGTGCCCAGCCTCGGCGGCACGAACCTGAGTACGGGAGCTGTCACCTATAAGTTCAGTACGTCGCAGAACGGCACCTACACCACCACCGTGCCCACTGACATCGGTAAATATTATGTGACGGCCACCGTTGCCGGCGATGACAACTGTGACGAATACACCACGGCGCCAGTCAGCTTCTGTATTCTGGCAGATGTCAGCGACCTGTGGAACATTAAGGGCGGTGCGAACGGCACGGCGGCCCATCCTTTCATCATCAGCAACCCGGCCGGTCTCAACCTGCTGGCCAGCAAGGTGAACGGCGGCAGGGCCTACAGCGGCAAGTACTTCGCGCTGGGCGCCAACATCACGTATGACGGCACGGAGAACAACTATACGCCCATCGGCACCGGAAGCAATGCGTTCGCCGGAAACTTCGACGGCAAGGGATACAGAGTGAACGGTTTGAATATAAACAATACGAACAGCAATTATGTAGGACTCTTTGGTAATGCCAATGGTGCGAGCATCAGCAATCTTGTGGTGAGCCGATGTACCTTCAGCGGTGCCAGTTATGTAGGTGGTGTTGCCGGCAAGATGACAGGAACGATGAGCAACTGCCTCGTTATAGAAACCAATGTAAAATCCACTAATGACAACACCTGCGGTATCATTGCAGGCTCATTCAGTGGCACACTCTCTAACAACTACTACGACAGGCTCTCCGATCTTAATTCTTCTATAAGTTTTTACAGTGGTGTCGGTGGCGATAGTGCCCATGACATGGTTGACAATGCCTCTTATGGCGTTCGCATCATTGCAGCCGAAGGAGTAAACCTCGCACTGACAGAGACTGTTACGGCCACCTATTCAGCCAGTGGTTTCGTCGTATATACTAAAGGGCTGAAGTATCAGGATATTTGCTACAAGGAAGTTGGCGATGTCACCCTTCACATCACCTATAGCGGAACGATAGCGCAAGACTATGGTTTGGTCGGTTTCAAAGCCTATGACTATCTGGTAAATGATTTAGGCAATGACAACTATTTGGTGTCTCTGAAGGGATTCAGTGATTGCTTCATTGAGCCATACATAACCATACAGTACTGGACAGGAGCAGGCACAGAAGAAGACCCTTACCTCATCACCAGCGTTAATGGACTTAACCATCTGGCTGAAGAGGTGAACAATGGCAATACGTATGAGAACAAGCATTTCGCATTAGGCGTAGACCTTGAATATGACAGAAGTGTGGAAAACAATTTTACTCCAATAGGATATAATCCCAGATACTTCAAGGCTAGCTTTGACGGCAGGGGACACACCATCAGTGGCATAAACACGATACGTCAGGCTGGTGAGAATTTTGAGGTAGGCATCATAGGCTATTCTCAAGGAACGAAGGAAAACCGTCGCTACATCAGGAACCTGACCATAGTGAACAGCTCATTCGTAAGCATCGACAGGGACAATGTTGCGGCTATTTGCGGCTCGAGTGAATACACCGATATAGAGAACTGCCATGTAGGCAGCGATGTCTATATCAGCGGACGCACCAATGTAGGTGGAATTGCAGGAAAAGCAGTTGCTTCTCACCTAAGAGGCTGTACCAGTGGAGCCACGATAGTGACGGCACAAAACATGGCATCCTATGCTGGCGGTATCTGTGGCTATTTTTATGATAATACAATAGACGACTGCATATACTATGGCAATTCCATCACTGGCAAATATAAAGGTGCAATAGTAGGATCCATATATCCATATTATATTGCTGAAATTACAAATTGTTATTACACTACGTACGGTATTGGAGGTGTCAGAGGTGCAGACCAGGATGGCGCACGCTTCGCCGTGGTCACCGGCACCAAGCCCGCCGCATTCGGCAACGCCACTAAAACCTACGGCACCGGCACCTACACGGGCATCACCGCCTACGGCACAAACGGACTGGAATACGACGGCAAGTACTACTGGCACGACGAGAACCTTATGGAACTTGCAGACCATAACGAAGGTAACAGCAGCAGCATCGTCGGCAACAACAGGCAGACCTGCAACGTGGTGCTGAAAGACCGCACCCTCTACAAGGACGGCTCGTGGAACACCCTCTGCCTGCCCTTCAGCGTCAGCACGGCCAGCGGCACCCTCAGCGGCGACAACGTACAGGCCATGACGCTCAACACCACGACGAGCAACCTCGCCGACGGCACGCTGACGCTGAACTTCACCGCCGCCACGACCATCCCCGCCGGCACGCCCTTCATCATCAAGTGGGACAACACGGGCGTTAACATCGAGAACCCCGTCTTCAAGGGCGTGACCATCGACGCCGACAAGCATGACGCCACCGTCACGGGCGTGCTCACCTTCACCGGCACCTACGTCCCCGTCATCATCGCCGACGGCGGTGACAAGACCAAGCTCTACCTCGGCAGCGCCAACACCCTCTACTATCCCACGAAGGCCATGACCATCGGCTGCCACCGCGCCTACTTCCAGCTGGCCGACGGCATCACCGCCGGCGAGCCCACCTCAAGCAGCAATGCGAACCAGATTCGCGCCTTCAACCTGAACTTTGGGGACGACGAGGCAACGGGAATAGTCAGTGTGGAAGCAAATTCTTCACTCTCCACTCTTCACTCTTCACTTTCAGAGTGGTACACCATTGACGGTCGCAAGCTCGACGGGCAGCCGACAGCTAAGGGCCTCTATAT
>DGTH01000138.1:0-916 GCA_002393705.1 Prevotella sp. UBA4341
CAGAACTGGAAAAAACAAAAGCAAGCAATAGCCCATGTGGCTATTGCTGTTGTGGGAATGAAGCGTCCTATGCTGCGTGTCATCACTCAGAGTGCCTCCAACATCCGCTTCAGTACGACGGAGCAACTGATTTCGCGGTTCGCCGCTTCGGGAATGACGATGGAGTTTTCCGACTCAATGACGTCGTCGGTCACGATGAGTCCCCGGCGCACCGGCAGACAGTGCATGAACTTGGCGTCGTTCGTCCACGCCATGTGTTCCGTGTCAACCGTCCAGCTCATGTCTTTGCTCGTTATCTTGCCGTAGTCGGCAGGGTTCGTCACGCCGGGGTTCGACCAGTTCTTGGCGTAGATGAAGTCGGCTCCCTCGAAGGCTTTACGCTGGTCGTACTCTACGCGGGTGTCGCCCACGAACTTCGGGTCAAGCTCATAGCCCTCGGGGTGGGTAATGACAAAATCAACGTCGGCAGCACGCATCCACTGGGCGAAGGAGTTGGGCACGGCCTGCGGAAGCGCACGGCAGTGGGGAGCCCACGTCAGCACAACCTTCGGGCGAACGCTCTTCTTGTACTCCTCAATGGTAATGAGGTCGGCAAAGGCCTGCAAGGGGTGGACGGTAGCTGTCTCCATGGCAAAGACGGGGCGGCCGCTGTACTTGATAAACTGGTTCAGAACGGTCTCGGCGTAGTCGTACTCACGGTCGGTCAGCCCGGCAAACGAGCGCACGCCAATCAGGTCGCAATAGCAGCCCATGACGGGAATGGCCTCCAAGAGGTGCTCGCTCTTGTCACCGTCCATGATGACGCCGCGCTCCGTCTCCAGCTTCCAGGCACCGGCGTTGACGTCGAGCACGATGACGTTCATGCCCAGATTCATGGCGGCTTTCTGCGTAGAGAGTCGGGTGCGCAGGGAGTTGT
>DGTH01000138.1:1028-4793 GCA_002393705.1 Prevotella sp. UBA4341
CCAGATGCTGATACTTGTAACGGTCGTTCTTAATCTCTATGGCTTCGGCCAAGGCCTTCTTTATCGGGCCGATGTCTTCTACATTAATAAATGTGCGCATATTTCTTAATTTATCAATTGTCAATTATCAATTACGGACGTACCTGTCCCTCGCCCTCAATGAGCCACTTGTAGGTGGTAATCTCCTCTAAGGCCATGGGGCCGCGCGGGCCAAGCTTCTGCGTCGAGATGCCTATTTCGGCTCCCAGCCCGAACTGAGCACCGTCGGTGAAGCTGGTCGGCGCATTCCAATAGACGCAGGCTGCATCAACATGAGCCTGGAACTTTCGGGCAGTCTGCTCGTCGCGAGTGATGATGGCTTCGCTGTGACCAGAGCCGTATTTATCGATATGTGCCAAGGCCTCGTCCAACGAACCGACTGTCTTAATGGCCAGTTTGTAGTCCATAAACTCCGTGCCGAAGCTCTCAGTGGTGGCATGCTCTATGAGTGAAGAGTGAAGAGTGAAGAGTGAAGAATTCTCTACCGCTGCGTAGGCCTTCTCGTCGGCATAGATGGTGACGGTGGGGGCGTGCTCTACGAGGGGACCGACGAGTTCCGGAAGGTCCTTCAGGCGGCTTTCGTGAATGATGAGGCAGTCCAGCGCATTGCACACCGAGACGCGACGCGTCTTGGCGTTCAGGATGATGGCCTTACCCATTTCGAGGTCTCCGTCTTTGTCGAAGTAAGTGTTCACCACGCCGGCACCCGTCTCGATGACGGGCACCCGTGCCGTGTCGCGTACGAAGTCGATGAGCTTTCGGCCGCCGCGTGGAATGCAGAGGTCGATGTAGCCCACGGCACTGAGCATTTCGCCCGTGGCCTCGTGGGTGGCCGGCAGCAGGCAGACCACGTCGGGACTAATGCCGAACTGCTGCAGCACCTCGTGAATGATGCTGACACCCACGCGGTTGGAGGCGTCAGCGTCGCGCCCGCCCTTCAGTACGCAGGCGTTTCCGCTCTTGAAGCAGAGCGAGAAGACGTCGTACGTCACGTTGGGCCTGGCCTCGTAAATCATGCCGATAACGCCAAACGGAACGCTCACCCTGCAGAGCCGCAGTCCGTTTGGCAGGGTCTTTTGTTTCGTGATGTGACCCAGTGGCGTGGGCAGCGTGGCCACGTTGCGCATGTCGCCGGCTATGTCGTTCAGGCGCTTCTCCGTTAGCTGCAGACGGTCGTAGAGCGGGTTCTCCTTCTGCATCTTGGCCAGATCCTCGCCGTTGGCAGCCAGGATTCTCTCCTTATTATTAATAATAGCATCGGCAACGGCGTTCAGCACGTCGTTGCGCTGCTGGTCGGTCAGTGTGGTCAAGGTTTTGCTTGCCAGCTTGACACGTTGGAATGTTTCTTTCAGTTGCATGGTTGAAACTCTGTATGAGGTGTAACTTCTTTGTTCTCCATTAAGTCGATGAGAATGTTGCCGCGTTCTCCGTTGGCAATGACGACGCGGATGCCCGCCTGCTGTACCTTCTGGGCTGTGGTGTATTTTGAGTGCATGCCGCCACGGCCGAAGGCGCTCTTCTCGGCCTTGATGTACTGCGAGAGGTCTGTGTTAGGGGCAACGGTGCGGATGATTTCCGAATGCGGGTCGTCAGGGTGGCCGTTGTAAATGCCGTCAATGTTCGAGAGCAGAATCAAGGTGTCGGCCTGCATCATCTGGGCTATGAGTCCCGACAATTCATCGTTGTCGGTAAACATCAGCTCGGTGACGGAGACCGTGTCGTTCTCGTTGACGATGGGCAGCACGTCGTTTTCAAGCATGACGGCCATGCAGGCCTGCTGGTTCTGGTATTGCTCACCAGGCTCAAAGTTCTCCTTCATAGTCAGCACCTGACCTACATGGATGCCGTACTCGCGGAACAAGTCGTAGTACAGGCCGACGAGCTTGACCTGGCCCACGGCAGAAAACAGCTGGCGCTGTTCTACCGAGTCCAGCTCGTGCTCAACGGTCAGCTCCCGACGGCCACAAGCCACGGCTCCCGACGATACGAGTATCACCTCGTAGCCCTCACGACGCAGCCATGCCACCTGATCGACCAGTGCCGACATGCGGGTGACGTCCAGTTTGCCGTCTTCACGGGTCAGGACGTTCGAGCCTATCTTGATAACGAGTCGTTGGTTCATGCTCTGAGGATTCTTATTGTTTATTCTGGGCATTGATGTAGCTCATGATGACATCAGCAGCACCTTCTTCGCTCAGCTCGTCCATATTGATGATGAGGTGATAGTTGCGGGTGTCGTAGCGCGACGTGTCATCGTACTTCTTGATGAAGGTCTCTCGGTCTTTGTCCACCTTGTTGATGATGTTGATGGCTTCTTCGCGCTGGAGGTTCTGCTTGCGCATCAGTCGCTCTATGCGATGCTCCGTCGAAGCCTCAATGAAGACGTTGAGGTGGTTGGGGTGGTTGCGGAATACGAGGAAACCGCTTCTGCCTGCCACCACGCACGACTCCTCCTCGGCCAGAGTGGTAAGTATTTCCTTCTCGGTATTGAAAAGGATGTTGTTGCTTATCACCGTCTCGGCTTCCATGGGCTTTACGGTCGAGTTGAGCATCTTATAGTAGTTGTTGAACTCGTTCCACCACGTTTTCTTCTGACCCTTGATGCGCTCTATCTCTTCGACAGAGAGATTGAACTTCTTGGTGAGTTGTTCGATGAGGGCCTTGTCGTAATACTTCACCTGTAAGCGCTCTGCCAGCAGGCGCCCTACTGTCCGTCCGCCAGAACCCAGCTCGCGGTTGATGGTAATGACAAATTTCTCGTTCTTATTCATCTCTTTTTCTTTCTTTTAATTGATGTTTCTCTAAATGCCCTTACTTTTTTCCCGGCTTGTTGTCACGTTGTCTGATTTCCACACGGCGTATCTTGCCGCTGATGGTCTTGGGCAGTTCATCTACAAACTCCACGATGCGCGGATACTTGTACGGGGCCGTCTCGCGCTTGACGTGCTGTTGCAGTTCCTTGATAAGTTCGTCGCCGGCCTTGTCTTTCCACTCCTTGCCCAGCACTACGGTGGCCTTCACCACCATGCCGCGTATGTCGTCAGGCACACCTGTAATGGCACATTCTACCACGGCAGGGTGGGTCATCAAGGCACTTTCCACCTCGAACGGACCGATGCGGTAGCCGCTGGACTTGATGACGTCGTCAATGCGGCCTTCAAACCAGTAGTAGCCGTCTTCGTCACGCCAGGCCATGTCGCCGGTATGGTACAAGCCGTCGTGCCAGGCTTCGCGCGTCAGCTCCTCGTCGCGGTAGTACTCCTTAAAGAGTCCGATGGGCTTCTTCTTGCCTACGCGAACAACGATTTCCCCTTTCTCTCCGTCCTCACACGGGGTGCCGTCGGCTCTGACGAGGTCTATGTCGTACTGAGCGTTGGGCATGCCCATGCTGCCGGGCTTGGGCTTCATCCAGGGGAAGGTGCCCAGCGTCATGGTGGTCTCGGTCTGTCCGAAGCCTTCCATCATCTGGATGCCGGTCTTTTCCAGGAACTTGTCGAAGACGGCAGGGTTCAGGGCCTCGCCGGCTGTGGTGCAGTACTCAAGCGACTTGAGGTTGTACTTTGACAAGTCCTCCCGAATCATGAATCGGTATATCGTAGGCGGTGCACAGAAGCTGGTCACCTTGTACTTCTCTATTTGGCGCAGCAGCGTGTCGGCATTGAACTTCTCGTGGTCGAAGACGAAGACCGTGGCTCCGGCAAACCACTGTCCGTAGAACTTGCCCCA
>DGTH01000138.1:4908-10749 GCA_002393705.1 Prevotella sp. UBA4341
CGTGCAGGTTGTGCCAGAAGACACCCGTCGTCAGGTGGCCCATGGCGTAAAGGAAGTCGTGGGCTACCATCTTGGGCTCGCCGCTCGTGCCGCTGGTAAAGTACATCAGCATGGTGTCTTCATTATGGTTGACGAAGCTCGGACGTTTGAACCGTGGCGCTTGCCGCCATTCTGTCTGCCAGTCGTGGAAGCCTGCGGGAATGGCTTTCCCGTGGTCGGCAACGGCAATATAGCAACTCACCGTCGGACTTTCCTCCCGGGCCGCCTGAATCTGGCTGACCACGTAGTCGTCGTCAACACAGATGATGGCCTTGACCGATGCTCGCGTGTTGCGATAAACAATGTCGTGCTTGGTCAGCATGTGGGTTGCAGGAATCACGATGGCACCCAGCTTGTGCAGGGCCAGCATGACGACCCACCATTCGTAGCGACGCTTCAGGATGAGCATCACGGGGTCGTTCTTGCCAATGCCTAATGTCTGCAGGTAGCTGGCTGCCTGGTCGCTCTGTTCCTTCAGCTCGGCAAAGGTGGTACGTATCTCTGCGCCTTCGTCGTTTGTCCAGAGCAGTGCCAGACCGTCGGGCTTCTCTGCTGCCCAGGCGTCCATAACGTCATAGGCAAAGTTGAAGTTCTCTGGAATGATAAACTCCAGATGCTTGTTGTAATCCTCGACAGAATCGAAATGAGTCTGCCGCAAAAACCTTTCTATCATAGCCTCTTAGAAAATAATTGCTAAAAATCTTACCTGTTCGTTGTTCAGCGTGCGCATGCCGTGGGGCTGCGTAGCGTCGAAGTAGATGCTGTCACCCTCGTGAAGCGTGAGCACCTTTTCGCCAATGGTCAGTTCCATGTCGCCCTCCAGCACCATGTTAAACTCCTGACCGCTGTGGGAGTTCATTTCTTTAGGAGCGTCGGCCGGCTTCGGCTCAACGGTAACGATGAACGGGTCGGCCTTACGGCCACGGAATCCGCTGGCCAGGCTCTCGTAGTTGTAGGCCTTGCGGCGTTCCACGTGCAGGCCCTGGCCTTTGCGGGTCAGGAAGTAGTTGCGCATGTGTGGCTCCTCGCCGAACATCAGTACGTCAAGTGACACGCCATACTCTCTGGCTATCTTCTGTAGGTTGGCTACCGAGAGTTCGCCGTCGCCACTCTCCATCTTCAAGTATTGCTGCTCACTGATACCACAGAGCCGGGCAATGTCGGCTACGTTGATATCCAGCACGTCGCGCAGTCCGCGCAAGCGCTCTCCAATTTGTTTCAGTTGTTCGTCCATGTCTATTCTTCGTTTTCTGATTCTTCGTATATCTTTCCCCAACTGTATTTGTGGTTCTTGTCTTCTGCGTCAGGACCGTCCGTCTTGGGAAAGAATTTTGTCTTGAATGTTTCTACATCGGCACCCTCCACTTTCTCGCTGCAGAACCATACGTGGTTCTTGTCTTTGCAGTAAGCGCTGAACTTTCCGCACGACTCGAAGGTGGCCGGGTCGGCATCGGCCATGATGCTGTCGCAATAATACACGTGACGGCTGTCCTTGGCTATATAGGAAGTGACGACTTCCAGCGTGGCAGGGTCGCCGCCTTCTATGCGCGAGTTGTTAAAGTAGATGTAGCGGCTGTCGGCACCCCAAAACTCATCTCTGCTGATTTCTATCACGCGCATCGATGCCATGTCTGCCACGTGCACGGGCTTGCCCTCAAAGTAGTAGTCGCGCTTGTCGTGGAACAAGGGGTAGTCGTCAACCTTCACGCTGGCCGGTTCAGCTCCTTCAACGAGGCTTTCCTTATACCATACGTGCTGGTGGTCACGGCCCAGCCAGTCCTTCACGCTTTCAAATGTTGCAGCATCGGCACCCTTTAACTCTTCCTCCTGATTGCCGAAACTGAAGGTCCAGTAGGTGTAATATACGCCGTCGCCCTTCACTTCATACTTGCCGTCGCCACACGATGTCAGAAGGAAGGCGCAGAACAATGCAGTCAAGAGGGCTACCCTATGTGACTTTTCCATACGCTATACTCTATTTTGCACCGGCTTTCAGTCCGCGTATTACCGCCGACGTGAAACCGGCATGCTCCATTTCGTTCAGCCCTTTTATCGTGACACCGCCGGGAGTCGTCACAAGGTCGATGGCTGCCTCGGGGTGCAGACCGGTAGCTGCCAGCAGCTCTACGGCACCGCGCATGGTCTGCATGACGATGGCTTTTGCCTCGTCGGCCTTGAAGCCCAGCTCCACGCCGCCTTCGGCGGCTGCACGTATGTAGCGCATGGCGTATGCTATGCCGCACGATGCCAGTGTGGTTCCGGCTGAAAGGTGTTGCTCGTCGGTTATCAGTGTTGTGCCCATGGAGTCATAGAGCGCCTTGAGCGCTTCGGTGTCCTGGGGCTTTGCTGAAGCTGTAGGGACAAGGAACGTCATTGACTGCTGTTGGGCTATGGCAATGTTCGGAATGCAGAGAAAGAGCGGAATCATCGCTCCGTCCTTCTCCATCCATTGGCGAATGTCGCCCGACTTGACACCGGCAGCCACAACGACCAGCATCTGGCTGTTGTAGTCCAGCACGTCGCGTAGGCCGGTCAGCACGCTTTCTACCAGCCATGGTTTCACGACAACCATGACCACGTCGGCCCCCTGGGCTGCCAGCTGGTTGCTCGGCGTGGCTGTAATGCCGAGGTCGGCAAAGCGCTTGCGCGTCTCTAAGCAGGGGTCGCTCACGGTGATGTCTTCGTTCTTGATGTAATCGCCCTTGATGAGGCCTTCAGCAATGGCACCACCCATGGCGCCTGCTCCTATAATTGATACTTTCATCTTTTTCTTAGTCTTCTTCTGGTTGTACTCTAATGAGTCTCTCTACGAAATCGTCGGCTTCGGCCTTTGTCAGGCAGAGTGGGGGCAGCAGGCGCAAAATGTTCTGACCGGCACAACCGGTAAAGCAGTGCTCGTGCTTGATGAGCGGCTTGCGCACGAATTTGTGAGGCATGTCGAGCTCGATACCAATCATCAAGCCGCGTCCACGCACGTCGGTGATGTGCGAACTGCCCATGCCGCGAATGCCGGCCATTAGGTAGTCGCCTACTTCGCGGGCGTTCTCTACCAGGCCTTCGTCCTCAAAGACGTCAAGCACCGCCAGCGCAGCAGCACAGGCAAGGTGGTTGCCGCCGAACGTCGTGCCAAGTTGTCCATAGACTGGTTCAAACTCTGGCGAAATCAGCACGCCGCCCATGGGGAAGCCGTTGGCTATGCCCTTTGCTACGGTGATGATGTCGGGCTTGATGTCAAGCCACTGGTGGGCAAAGAACTTTCCGCTACGGCCATAGCCGCATTGTATCTCGTCGCAAATCAGGGTGACACCGAATCGCTTGCAGGCATAGGCCAGGTCTTGGGCAAATTTCGGAGTGACCATCTGGACGCCACCGACACCTTGTATGCACTCCAGGATGACGGCCATGACTCCGCCGCGTGAGAGTTCCCGAATCCAAGGCTCGATGTCGTTCATCGGAAGGAAACGTACATGGTGGTTGTCGTTGACAGGCGCTACAATCTTGGGGTTGTGCGTTACCTCAACGGCTAACGACGTCCTGCCGTGGAAGGAGTGCTCGCAGGCCAGAATGCGGTTGCAGGTGGGGTTCTTAAACGATGCCAGCTTCAATGCATTTTCGTTCGCTTCGGCACCGCTGTTAATCAGAAACAGCTGGTATTCGTCGTACCCGCTGATTCGACCTAATCGTTGGGCCAGTTCTTTCTGCAGGTTGTTAATGACGGAATTGGAATAAAACGCAATGCGTTCCAGCTGTTCTTCTACTTTCTTTATATAGTGTGGGTGAGAGTGGCCAATGCTGATGACAGCGTGACCGCCATACATGTCAAGATATTCCTGACCTTTGTCGTCCCATACTTTGCAACCTGCTCCCTTGACGATGTTGACGTCAAACAGGGGATAAACGTCAAATAATTTCATAATGCTCAGTTTTCTTTTTCTTAATCATAATAAGTTAGAATGCAGAAGCCTTCAGCCGCAAACCGGCCGTTTCGTCAATGCCAAACATGAGGTTCATGTTCTGAACGGCTTGGCCTACAGCTCCTTTCAGTAGATTATCTATGGCAGAGGTTACAAGCACCTTGCCTTCGAACGTGTCAACGTGCACCAGTGCCTTGTTGGTGTTCACCACCTGTTTCAGGTCGATACCTTTCTCAGAGTAGTGGGTAAATGCAGCTTCCTTGTAGAAATCCTTGTACGCCTCGATAATGTCTTCTGCTGGTGCCTTTGTCTTGATGACCGCCGTACAGAAGATACCCCGGGCAAAGTCGCCCCGATAGGGAATGAAGTCGATGCTGGCGTCCAGATAACCCTGTATTTGTGCCAGGCTTTGGCGTATCTCTGCCAGATGCTGGTGGGTGAATGCCTTGTAAATGCTCATGTTGCCCGTGCGCCAAGAGAAGTGGGTGGTGCTGCTTGGCTTCTGTCCGGCTCCTGTAGAACCGGTAATGGCGTTGACGCTTACGTCTTCTTTCAGTATGTTCAGATGGGCCGCCGGCAGCAGGGCCAATTGTATGGCTGTGGCAAAGCAGCCTGGATTAGCCACATGCTGAGCTTGCTGTATCGCTGACTTGTTGATTTCTGGCAGACCATATACGAAGTCGTAATTCTTCACTCTTAACGCTTCACTCTTCACTCTAAAGTCTTGAGCCAAATCGATAATCTTTACTTTTGCGGGAATGGTATGCTCCTTGAGGAATGCCTCACTCTTCCCATGGCCGAAGCAGAAGAATACCACATCGACCTGGTCGAAAGGCATCTCGTCGGTGAACTTCAAATCGGTATCGCCAATCAGGCCTTCGTGCACATCACTCACCAGATTGTCTGCATTGCTCTCTGAATTGGCAAAGACAATCTCAGCTTCAGGGTGGTTTAGCAACAGCCGGATGAGTTCACCACCCGTATAGCCTGCTGCACCTAATATTCCTACTTTAATCATATTTTATGTAATTACTCCCCTCCCTCACAGGGAGGGGTAGGGGGTGGGTCTCCTATCTCTTCTCGTCCTTATGTATTCCGTAATATACGCGCAGCGGTGTCGAGTTCACCTTGATGAAGCCCTTGGCTTCGTCAGCTGTCCAACCGGTCTGCGTTTCACCATATTCGCCAAGCTTCGACTTGGTCAGGTCGTTGACAGAATCAATGCCTACAGTCTCGAAACCGTAGGGACGCAACTTCAGAATGGCCGTACCCGTTACGTTACGTTGGCTCGATGTCAGCATGGCTTCAATGTCGGGCATCACGGGCTCCAGGTACTGGCTCTCGTGCAGGAACATGCCGTACCAGTTGGCCACTTGGTCTTTCCAGTACTGCTGCCATTTGCTCAGCGTGCTCTTTTCCAACAGGCGGTGGGCCTCGATGATGAGTTTCGGGGCTGCTGCCTCAAACCCTACGCGGCCCTTAATGCCGATAATCGTGTCGCCAACGTTGGCGTCACGGCCTATGGCATAGCTGGCACCAATCTCTTCTATCTTCTGAATGGCCAGTACTTTGTCGGTAAACTTTTCGCCGTTTACTCCTACTATCTCGCCCTTTTCAAACTCTATTCTTAACAGTTGCTCTGGCTCTTTGGCTGTCACGTGCTTCAGGTAGGCATCCTCTGGCAGCCCTTGCGTCGGGTCTAACAGTTCTCCGCCACAGATGCTGGTGCCCCAGATTCCTACGTTGTAGCTGTATTTCAGTTTTGTAAAGTCGGCAAAGAAACCGTGCTCGTTGAGGTAATCTACTTCTTCTTTGCGCGTCAGCTTCTTGTCACGCGTCAGTGTGATAATCTCAACGCCAGGAGCCATGACAAGAAACGTCATGTCGA
>DGTH01000183.1:0-668 GCA_002393705.1 Prevotella sp. UBA4341
TTCCGCGACCCACGCTGGGGACGCGGACAGGAGACCTACGGCGAAGACCCGTGGCTGACCAGCCGCATGGGCATCGCCGTGGTGCGCGGTCTGCAGGGCATGCAGTTCGACGGCACTCCCCTGCCCTACGGCAATGGCTACCTGAAGCTGCTGGCCTGTGCCAAGCACTTCGCCGTACACAGCGGCCCGGAGTGGAACCGCCACGAGTTCAACATCCAGCAGCTGCCCGAGCGCGACCTCTGGGAGACCTACCTGCCCGCCTTCAAGGCCCTGGTGCAGGAGGCCGACGTGCGCGAGGTGATGTGTGCCTACCAGCGCATTGACGGTGACCCCTGCTGTGGCAACAGGCGCTACGAGCAGCACATTCTGCGCGACCAGTGGGGCTTCGACGGTATCATCACCAGCGACTGCGGAGCCATCAACGACTTCTACGTCGCCGGTCGTCACGGCGTGTCGCCCAATGCGGCTTCTGCTTCGGCAAAGGCGGTATTGGCAGGCACCGACGTGGAGTGCGGCTCCAGCTACCGCGCACTGCCGGAAGCCGTCAAGAGCGGCAAAATCAGCGAGGCCGACATTGACCGCTCGCTGCGCCGCCTGCTCATAGAGCGCATACGCGTGGGCGACCTCGACCCTGACGAGATTGTGCCCTGGACAGACATCGACACCGA
>DGTH01000183.1:786-947 GCA_002393705.1 Prevotella sp. UBA4341
CATCGTCCTGCTGAAGAACAACGGCATCCTGCCAATTGAAAATCGAAAATCAGAAAATCGAAAATTACTCGTCATGGGGCCTAACGCCAACGACTCGGTCATGCTCTGGGGCAACTATACGGGCTATCCCACCCAGACCACCACCATTCTGCAGGGCATCC
>DGTH01000183.1:1064-4104 GCA_002393705.1 Prevotella sp. UBA4341
CCGGTGCCACTGAGACTCCCCTCCCTTGGGGAGGGGTTGGGGGTGGGCCCCTCTGCGGCCTTACCCGCAACGAGGTGCACGAGAGTCGCTTCAACCTCATGCGAACGCCCGACGGACTGCCCGGCATGCGCGCAACTTACTGGAATAACACCGAGTGGCAGGGCCAGCCCGCCACCACCGGCGTACTCACCGAGCCCATCAACCAGAGCAACGGCGGAGCCACCGTCTTTGCCCCCGGCGTCAACCTCGAGCACTTCTCCGCCCGCTACGAGGGCACGTTTACTCCCACCCAGGACGAGCTGCTCACCCTGCGCGAAGGCAGCGACGACATGATTCGCATCTACGTCAACGACAGCCTCATCATTGAGCAGTGGAAGTCGCGCCACCGCATTGACTACCGCGAGCACGAAATGACGTTCCGTGCCGGCGAGACCTACCGCATCCGCATAGACTACGTGCAGATAGAAGACATGGCCGCCATGCAGTTCGACCTCTTCCGGCGCACCACGCCCAGCCCCGAGCAGCTGTTGGCAGAGATAGGCACTGCCGACACCATCATCTTCGTCGGCGGCATCTCGCCACAGCTTGAGGGCGAAGAAATGAAGGTCGATGAACCCGGCTTCCGTGGCGGCGACCGCACGAGCATCGAGCTGCCGCAGGTACAGCGCGACCTGCTACGACTGTTGCACGACGCCGGCAAAAAGATCATCTTCATCAACTGTTCAGGCGGAGCTGTGGCGCTGGCCCCCGAGGCCGAGTACTGCGATGCCATCCTCCAGGCATGGTATGGTGGCGAACGCGCCGGCGAGGCCGTTGCCGACGTGCTCTTCGGCGACTACAACCCCAGCGGCAAGTTGCCCCTCACGTTCTATCGCTCTACCGACGACCTGCCCGACTTCCTCGACTATCGCATGACGAACCGCACCTACCGCTACTTCCGGGGCAAGCCGCTCTTCCCCTTCGGCTACGGACTGAGCTACACCACCTTCGAGGTCGGCAAGCCCGAGTACATATATAATAAGGTGCGTGTCTCCGTCACCAACACCGGCCAGCGCGACGGAGACGAGGTGCTGCAGGTCTATGTCCGCCGTCCGGCCGACAAGAACGGCCCCTTGAAGACCCTCCGCGCCTACCAGCGCGTCAGCCTGAAGGCCGGCGAGACGAAACATGTGGAACTGCCCTTCCCCCGCGAGCGCTTCGAGTGCTGGGACGAAGCGACCAACACCATGCGCGTCCTCCCCGGCCGCTACCAGCTGCTCGTAGGCACCTCCAGCCGCCCCCAGGACCTACACACCATCGTCGTGAAAGTCAAGTAGATGAAAAACTGAGAAATATTTGCAAACTTCACTTTTTCTTTCTACCTTTGCAAACGAGAATCAAGAGATATGGGAGTAACATACGACAATACTGAGAAAAAATTTGTGTTCGATTTCGAGCATGATGGCGCAGAGGACATCGTCAGCCTGACGGGCGGCGGCTACCATGTAGAGGCATTCGGCAAATGCTTCTACTATGGTTATGAGTTCTCAAGGCAAGTAGAGAGTTCAGTACGTACAGCATTCATCCAGTACGTTAAATTCACTGAAACATTGCAAGATACCCCGGAACTTACCCACTTTATCAAAAAAGCCATCGATAATCTCGACAAACAGATTAACCTGTATAACTACGATCTGGTGGTAATGCCTGAGTCATCGAGTAAGGTCAACCAGTATATGCTGCGCTATATCTACAGGTTTGCCCAGCCCACATTAAGGAAGATGGAATTAGTAAAGGCCCTGCCTTCCAACATCTCCTTTGACATGGATGCTTACGAGCAGTCCTATTTGAATGATGTTCTGGAGAATGGCCGGCCTCGTTATACCGAGGCACAAAAAGCAGAAGCCAAGAAATCAATCAATGCCATGCTCGACCTTATTCACCAGAAGGACTACTTCACCATAGCAAGGGATGTAAAAAAGAGCCGTTTCCGTCCCTATATGATGCAGTTCCTGAAGTTTAAGACAAGCACCGATGAAGAGCTGTGTGCAACCATCCGTCAGCAAAACATACTGATTATCGACGACGTAACCACCAGCGGCTCGACGTTAAACGAAGTCCTTCGCACGCTCCGCATACTGAATGAAGACAACGAAATCACCATCTTCAGCCTCATAGGCCGCAAAGACCTGATGGCTGAGGCCATGTAGCCGTGAAGTTGCTGCTGTCCGTATGTTTAAATGCATAGTTTTGTGTGTCAAAATGCATGGTTTTGTGTGTCAAAATGCATGGTTTTGTGTGCTAAAATGCACGACTTTTTACCTAAAAAGCGGCCATTTCGTATGACTATCTCAAGCACTTTTTCACACCGCCACAAGCACTTTGACACACCAACCAGTGCGTTTAGACATGCCACCCCGTGCATTTAGATATGCCATAGCCCCCGAGACTGACTCCTGACCACCTCTGCGCCAAACTTTTCGTCCGAAAAGTTTGGCGGTTTCGTAATTATTCTTTAATTTTGCAGCGTAAAATAGAAACAATGTCTTATACGAAAGAACCCATAGTAATAAATAACCCTTCTGACAAACTTTTGAAAGTAGTCAACGAGTTAAAGGAACGGAAACGTTCCCAGTTAGAGAAATTGCGCGAAATGAAGCCGGAGGATTTTTCTTGCAGAATTCTTTTGTAAATGAACTATACCTTTTCTATATCGACTAAAAAGGGTGACGAATATCGTGTCATGCTTTTCGATGCGGATATATCCCAGTTAGCAGGAAATGTTAAAGCGGTAATTGCTGAAAACAATATAGATATATCAGAAATAATGATAGACAGAGTAAGAGGGAGTTATAGCACGGCTCAGGAAGTGCTACATGCGATAACAGGCAGGATAGCCGATGTATTTGCAGAAAATCCTAACCTTGTTTTCTACTATTCCTGTGATGATATTAACCCAATTCCATCAAGAAACACAAAAGGTGCAAACAAGGATTTATCTGTTCAAGAGTATCGAAGTAGGCTATTTTCTCATATTTTCGATTCTTACATGTATAGTCAT
>DGTH01000122.1:0-2091 GCA_002393705.1 Prevotella sp. UBA4341
CTTCTGCTGCGGAGGGCTTCACTACCGGCTTCCTCGGCGCACTGGCAGGTGCAGACTCCTGACAAGCGGTAAGAAGCAGGAGAGGAAGGAGCAGCAGGGGCAACGCTCCGCTTACTCCACCACGGGGACGAGACAGCGCCTCTTCCTCTTGTAGCACGTCAGGTGGAGCAAGCACAGCCCACCAGATCATGCGAAGCCAGCAGAGCGTATAGGTATAAACGTCAAGCCAGAACGTTTCGTGAATGTATTCGTGCAACCAGGCCGGGCAGAGCACGTCAGTAGGCAGGATGCAGAAGTTGACCACGAGCGACCAGAACAGCAGCCAGTCGAACCAGCTGCGGCTGCTGCGCAGCCAGAAGGCCATGGCATAGAACGGCAGACAGATAATATAGGTGTGCGTCTCGGGGCAGTCGCTGAACAGAATCATGAACCCCGTCAGCACGCCCAGGGCCTCGACGCGGAAGGAGAAATACTGCCAGCGCTTGTAACGCCAGAAGAAGGCGAGAGACAGCAGCCCAAACACCGCCAACTGCACCTCGCGGTAGTGAGGCAGCAAGAGGGGCTTGAGCCCACGGGCGAAGAGAATGCCGATAAAGTCGGAATCGCTGTGGTGCGAGGAAATCATGTCGAACATCTGCTGGTACAGCACGAAGACGTTTTCGAAAGCCGTATTGACGGCAGGCAGCAAGAGCAGCACAGTGCCGCAAATGAGGGCGTAGCCCATGTTGCGCCAGAAGCGGGGATAGCAGAGCAGGATGGCCAGCTCGGCGGCTCCATAGACCTTCGTGGTAGCCGACACCATGATAAGCAGCACCGCCCAGAAGGGCTTGTCGCGCTCCAACAGGATAAAAGCAAAGATATAGATGTAGCTGACAATGATGTTGTGCTGGTAGCAGAACACCGTCTGCAGCACCACTGAGAGCAGGAAGAGGAATATCCAGTGGCGATACTTTTCGAGTTGGCGCGGCAAAGAGTAAATGGCCAGTGAGAAGAGGCTGTAGTTACCCACGTTCCACACGAAAGGCCCTAACCACCAGGGCAGGAAGAAGACGGGTGCAAAGATGACACTGAAGACGGGCGAATAAAGGAAGTAGATGTTGTGAGCCTGGGCGTACTCCAGACAGTAGGGGCTAAGACCTTCCCAAAACATGCGGGTGGAGTCCTGGTAGTCGAAGTAGTTGGTATTACGTCCGCGCACCACCTCGAGTGTCGTAGCCAGTAAGACGACGGCCATACCAAGGAAGAAGACGCACCACCTGTTACTGAAGAACCACCCCAGGCCGCCGAATACTTTTCTCATCATTTAAAGGCTAAGAGCAGCTTGATAACACGGTCAGTCTCGTCGTCGCTCAACTCGTAGAACAGAGGCAGTCGCACCAGCGTATCGGCATAACGGTCGCACTGTGGCAGGGGGCGGCCGTCGTGCTTGTCCTTATAGTACTGGCTGGAGTGCAGGGGCAGATAGTGGAACGTGGCTTGCACGCCCTGATTCTTCAAATAGTTCATGAGCCGCGTCCTAAGCTGGAGCGACGGGCAGAGCAGGTAGTACATGTGGTAGTTGCGGGTGGCATAGTCGGGAATGTCGGCAATGGTGATGCCGGCCCCTATCTTGCCACGCAGGGCTGCGTCGTAGCGCTCCCAGATGTGGCGGCGACGGCCTTGTATGTCGTCTATCTGCTCCAGCTGTGCCCAAAGGAAGGCAGCGTTCAGCTCAGAGGGCAGGAACGAGGAGCCCAAGTCACACCAACCGTACTTGTTGACCATGCCCCGATAGAACTCAGCACGGTTAGTACCTTTCTCCCACAGAATCTCGGCACGGCTGACGAAGCGCTCGTCGTTGACCACCAGCATGCCTCCCTCGCCACAGTTGATGTTCTTCGTCTCGTGGAAGGAGAAGGCTGCCAGGTGACCTATGCTGCCCAGAGGCTGTCCGCGATAGTAGCTGTCAATGGCGTGGGCAGCATCCTCCACGACTAGTAAATGGTGCTTCTCGGCCAGCGCCATGATGGCATCCATGTCGCAGGCCACGCCGGCATAGTGAACGACGACGATGACGCGGGTGTGCTCATTGATGAGCGGCTCGATGGCGGC
>DGTH01000122.1:2310-3943 GCA_002393705.1 Prevotella sp. UBA4341
TCGGTGCCCGATGTGGTAAGCAGACACTTGCGGAAGCCATAGCGCTTCTCTAAGAATCCGTGACAAAGCTTGGTAAACTGTCCGTTCCCCGACATGGTCGTAGAGTGGCAGACCTCCTGAATGTAGCTCAGTTCGCGGCCGGAGCAGTAGGGTTTATTGAAAGGTATCATAGTGTTTCCTAAATGTTTAGCGTATCGCTGACGATGAAGACGGGCCGCCCCTTCACCTGGTCGAAAATCTTGCCAATGTAGAGACCCAGCACCCCCATCATGAGCAACAGAATGCCACCCACAAACCAGATGGAGAAAATGGTCGAGGTATAACCTACCACCTCGTTGAGTCCTGCAAACTTGGCGAAGACGTTGTAGATGGCCATGAGGAACGAGAGTCCCGACATGAGCAGTCCGAGCGTGACGGCGATGTACAGCGGCCGGTTGCTATTAGAGATGATGGCGTTGAAGGAGAGTTTCAGCAGCCTGTAGAGGTTGTAGGAGCTCTTGCCCTCAAGCCGGTGGTCGTGCAGCACATCGACGGTGCTCTTCCTGAAGCCCAGGGTGTGAATAAGCTCCACGAACGAGCGGGAATACTCGGGGATGCTGCAATAGACATCGACTATCTTCCGGCTATACACCCCGAACTCAGCCACGGCCTTGTCGGTCTCCATGCCGCTGAGGAAGTCGTACGTTCTATGGAAGACGGCAGACGAAAGACGCTTCAAGGCCGTATCGCCCCCGCGCACCACACGCCGGGCACTGACGATGTCGTAGCCCTCCTGAGCCTTACGAAACAGTGCAGGCAGGTCTTCAGGCTTGTTCTGCAAGTCACAGTCTATGACGGCAACATAGTCACCCTTGGCGTAGCTCAGGCCTGCCGTAATGGCATAGGGTTGGCCGAAGTTACGGCTCAGGTTGATGCCCTTGACATGATGATTGGCAGCACAAATCTCGCTGATTCGTTTCCAGGAGCCGTCGGGCGAGCAGTCGTTGACCAACAGCACCTCGTAGTCAGCTGTCAGCTCACTGACTGCGGCCTCTATGCGACGCACCAGTTCGTCGAGCATCTTCTCGCCCTGATAGACGGGCGACACCACGGAGAGTTTCACAATATCTTTTACTATTTACTGATTTCTGTTCTTATGTCAATACAGTTCAGCAGGAATGAGCTTCTTGGCATTCTCGAAGTCCTCCACCGTGTCAAGCTCAATAGAGAAGAGGTCGGTGGTATCGACAATGCGGAAGGTGTGTCCCTGCGGAATGAGGCGTTCAAAGGCCCGCTCGTAGAAAATGTCGATGAGCCCTTCGTGCACTATCATCTGCTCCAGTTCCCGGAACAGTGCCGTCGAGTAAGAGGCCGTCATCTTCTCGACACCCACACTTTCGCCAATGGCCTGGCTGATGCTGCACACCTTGCTAATCTCGGTAACTCGGTTGTCGGCATCGACGATGACCTTGATTTCCTCCTCGCCCAACTCGTGGCGGTTGAGCGCCAGCACGCTACCCTCTTCACTGAGCACACGCGGCAGAATCTGCGGGTCAAAGAGGATGTCGCTGTCCATGAGCAAGAAGTCCTTTCCGTCAGTGTAGGGACGCGTCAGCCAGAGCGAGAAGATGTTGTTGTTATGAGCATAGTCAGG
>DGTH01000073.1:0-10217 GCA_002393705.1 Prevotella sp. UBA4341
ACGAACAGATGTGGATGGCCCGGGGACTCAACATTCGCTACCAGCAGTTCCGCCTGCCTCATGCGGGCAACCTGCAAGAGCCCGACATTGAGATACCCCTCGACGACTATCGTTCCTACCACCGCGACAAGCGCAGCTCACTGGAAGTCAGCAAATAAGCACTATGTGTCAGCGGATGACCTCCACCTGCTCTACCACCGACTCCTTACCTTTATAAAGTATATCGACACGGAAGCTGACGTAGTCGCTATAGATGAACAGCGGCAACTTCTCCTCGTACTGTGGTACGTAGTCGAAGACCAAGTGTATGGACGTGCCACCCAGATAGTTCTCCTCGGGAGCCAAGGCATCCTCGTCGTCAATGGCACGCAACGAGAAGACGGGGTCAAGCATGGTGAGCACGCGCGGCAGCTCAATCTTCAGGTCGTTATCGGGAAAGGTAAACCATCCGCCCACCTTGTCCCAGAAGCCTTTTTCCTCAGCAGGGTCATCCTCTGGCGGCAATACCGTCACGCCCTGCTTCAGCGTCTTCTGTAGTTTGTCAGGGTTCAGCGAGTAACTGCTCAGAAATTCCTCCTTGTCCTGACGCAGTTTTTCGTCGTCAGTGCGTCCGCCACGCAAGAAGTCAAGCACGCGGTTCTGCTTGTAATCGACGTCATCTACCCAACAAATGCGGTCGTCGGTCACGGCAATAGCCCTGATGCGGGTAATGTCATCAAACTTCTTGTCACCATAGCTGATGCGTACCGTGTCAAGCTCTGCCGTTGAGTGTTTGGGTATGATGTTCATCGTACGCGGCACCTTCACCACGTCATATTCATCTTTATACATGTCAGTATAGTGAATGCAAAGGAACACGCGCACGTTTTCCAGGTCCATGTCTGACCGGTTCACTATCTTCACGTTCAGCAAGTCGTCACTCTTCCAGAACAGCCACTCCCGTTCGGGCGTCACCTCAACGTCCAAGTAGGCATGCTCAATGAGTAATTGCTTGAACGGACCATACAGGTGCTCCTCACAGAACTGCATGTCGCTCAGCAACGCAGAATAGATGCCCTGATTACCACGGCGAAAGAAGTGGTTGAAGATTTCCCTGCGGGCATCGTCCGTACGTCCTTGGTCAGCATAGTGCTTGGCCTTGAGCAGGTTGGGGCTGAACATGCCGTAGCCCTCCATGGTCGAAGAGTACAGACGTTGCAGAAATTGTCCTTCCGGCGTCTTATTCAGATAGGTACGCGTACGGTAAGAGTCAAGCATATCGGTCAGCTGGACGGCTTGTCGCGGATATTCTATGCTGGCCTGATCGAAGTAGCTGAAGGCTTCCTTCTCGTTACCAGCCTTCTGCGCCATCAGTCCTTTCAGCACCAAGGCTGGTGCGGTACGTCCGGGAAATTCCTGCATGTAATAATCCAGCGTGGCGGAAGCCTCGCTCCAACCGGAAGAAGCCCCCTCCAACCTTCCCCCACTGGGGGAGGCTATTGGCATGCCCTGAGCTTCTATCGGAGTAGCTTGTTCGACCGAATCAGTAGCCTCCCCCAGTTGGGGGAGGTTGGAGGGGGCTTCCGGTTGGCTCGTCATGATGAGCGCCATCGACTGTAGCAGCATGGCCTCGGAGTTATGCGGATATTTGCTCAGTATCTGGCGTGTATGCCCCAACGCATCGCCGGGCCGCCCGCCATACAGGTCCAGATAAGCCTTGTCCTTCTGCACGCAGAGAGCGTCATACTCCTTCATATACTTATGGTAGATGGGGGCATAGTCCGTCAGATACTGCAAGTACGACTGTCTGAGAGTCTCTATGTCGCGCTTCAAGGCTGCCTTCAGCTCTTTATCTTTCTCGTACTGCTCAAAGGCAGCGTTGGTAGCCTTCGAGGCGTCCTCACCCTTCATAATGTCAAGAACGGCAAGGGGGTTTCCCAGCACGGCATTGGCCAGCGTCAGCGGGTCTTCAGAGGCCGAAGCGCCTTTGGCGGCCGAACGTGCCAGCATCCAGAGGTCATTGAGCTCCTTGTCCTGACGCTGCAGCTTATACATGTACTGCAAGATGGGCAGCAGTTTCTGCTTGGCCTCTACCACGTCGGGAGCCACGCCCGTATAGTCCTGTTTAGCCATGTACTCCAGAAACTCGTTGAAGTTCTTTGAGTTAGCCTGAGCTATCTCCAGGGCGTTCAGTATGCGTACGGTTTTCTCTATGTCGTAGTCCTGATTGGTTGACAAGTCGGTACGGTTGGTCAGAGCCTCATAAGCCGGCACAAACTTCCCGACGGGCTGGTAGTGCTCCAGGTCCAGCGTAGCTGCTTCTGGCAGGTTCGAACAGCCTGCTGCCAACAGCAGCGTGGCAAAAAGACAGAAGTATAAGATGCTTGTTCTCCTCATGATGCGATTCACTATGATTGGTTGCTGGCTGCAAAGGTAATGCAAAGGAAGCAAAATGCCAAATAAATTTTGTATTTTGACAACTTTGCAGTACCTTTGCACGCAAAAACGTACAAAGGAATGATTGTTTGTATAGCAGAGAAGCCCAGTGTGGCACGCGATATAGCCCGCATTATCGGGGCTACAGCCTCACACGAGGGATACATGGAGGGTAACGGCTACCAGGTGACGTGGACCTACGGCCACCTGTGTACGCTGAAGGAGCCCGGCGACTACACCCCCGCCTGGCGCCCATGGGCTCTGACCCAGCTGCCCATGATTCCCCCGCGTTTTGGCATTAAGCTCATTGAGCAGGAACACATCACCAAGCAGTTTGCCATCATCGAGCGGCTCATGCAGAAGGCCGACAGCATCGTCAACTGCGGCGACGCTGGTCAGGAGGGCGAACTCATTCAGCGCTGGGTCATGCAGAAGGCTCAAGCCAAGTGTCCGGTCAAGCGGCTGTGGATTTCGTCCATGACCGACGAGGCCATCCGCGAGGGCTTTGCCCAGCTCAAGGACCAGCAGACCTACCAGCCACTCTACATGGCCGGACTCTCGCGTGCCGTCGGCGACTGGCTGTTGGGCATGAACTGCACACGCCTATACACGCTGAAGTACGGACAGAACCACCAGGTGCTCTCCATCGGCCGCGTGCAAACGCCGACATTAGCCCTCATCGTTAACCGCCAGAAGGAAATAGACAACTTCAAGCCCGAGCCCTACTGGGTGCTGGCCACGGTCTATCGTGACACCACGTTTACGGCCACCAAGGGCAAGTTTACCAAGAAGGAGGAGGGCGAGGCAGCTTTCAAGACCATTGAGGGTAAGCCATTCGTCATTACCAAGGTAGAGAAGAAGGAGGGCAAGGAACAGCCGCCCCAACTCTACGACTTGACGAGCCTGCAGGTAGATTGCAACAAGAAGTTCGGCTTCTCGGCCGAGATGACGCTCAACCTCATCCAGGCACTCTACGAACGCAAGCTGACCACCTACCCACGTGTGGACACACAGTATTTGTCTGACGACATCTACCCCAAGTGTCCGCAGACCCTGAACGGTCTTTTTCAGGTAAAGTTCAGCGGCGTGGCACCTTACGCAGAGCTCATACGCCCCATTGGCGGCAAGCCGCTGAAGAAGACCAAGCGCGTCTTCGACTCCTCGAAGGTCACCGACCACCACGCCATCATTCCCACCGGCATTATTCCGCAAAACCTTTCTGATGCAGAGCGCAAGGTCTATGACCTTGTAGCTCGCCGCTTCATCGGCGTCTTCTTGCCCGACTGCCGTTTCTCCACCACTACGGTGCTGGGGGAGGTCCGCTCTGTAGCGACAGAGTCGCAACCTACAGAACAGGCCATCGAGTTCAAGGCCACGGGCAAGGAAATCATCGAACAAGGATGGCGCGTAGTCAGAGAGAAATCCCCAGAAGTCCCAGAAGCCCCAGAAACCCCAGAAGCCCCAGAAAAAGAAGAGAAGACCCTCCCCCACTTCACCAAGGGCGAAAGCGGCGAACACAAGCCCACACTGACGGAGAAGATGACCACACCGCCACCCTACTACACCGAGGCCACGCTGCTCAGGGCCATGGAGACGGCAGGCAAGTTCGTCGATGATGAAGAGCTGCGCGCCGCCATGAAGGAGAACGGCATCGGCCGGCCGTCAAGCCGTGCCAGCATCATCGAGACGCTCTTCAAGCGCCGCTACATCAAGCGCGAACGGAAGCGCCTCGTAGCCACCAACACCGGCATCGAACTCATTGACCTCATACGCGAAGACCTGCTCAAGAGCTGTGAACTGACGGGCATCTGGGAAAAGAAGCTGCGCGACATTGAGCACCAGAAGTATGACGCCCTGCAATTCATCAACGAGTTGAAACAGCAGGTAAGCGACATCGTCAACGACGTCATGAGCGACCCCACGAACCGGCGGGTAGGTGCTTCGCCCAAATAACTCCCTTAACTCCCCCTAACTCCTCCTAACTCCCCTTAACTCCCCTTAACTCCCCAGAAGTTGAGCGAATGCGAAACATCAATAACTTAATATTATCAACTATGACTGCAAAATTCTGGAAAAACTGTGCCACAGCACTCGTCCTGCTACTCGTAACGACGACAACGCAAGGACAAACAGCGAGAAAATTCACCTTGGACCTCACCCCAGACGGAAAGGCCCAAATGGTATGTTTCCTGCCTGAAAACCCGTCAGGCAAGGCCATTGTCGGCGTGCCAGGAGGCGGCTACTCCATGCTGTCGAACACCCACGAAGACTATCTGGCGGCCGAATGGCTCAACCCGCAGGGCATCGCCTACTTCGTCATCAACTACCGACTGCCCGGGGGCGACCGCACCAAACCCATCAGCGACGTGGAACAGGGCATCCGCACCGTCCGCGACTCGGCAGCCGTCTGGGGCATCAACCCGCACGACGTGGGCATCATGGGATTCTCAGCCGGAGGACACCTCTCGTCGGTCATCTCCACCCACTCCGCCTTCGACGTACGCCCCGACTTCAGCATTCTCTTCTACCCCGTCATCTCGATGGACGAGCGCCTGACTCACAAGTGGTCGTGCATGAATTTCCTGGGCAGTGAGGGACAGAAGGACCCCGAACTGGTACGTGACTACTCCACACAGAACGCCGTGCGCCGCCACCTGACGCCACCCGCCGTCATCATCTCGGCCAGCGACGACCGACTGGTGCCCTTCGTCACCAACGGACTAGAATACTACAAAGCCATGCGTAGCGCCGGCAACGACTGCGCCATGTACGTCTATCCCACCGGCGACCACGGCTTCGGCTTCGGCACGTGGTTCAAGTATCACGACCAGATGCTCGACGACCTCGGCGCATGGCTGAAAGCCCACCAGGCACCCAAGACCGACGCCATCCGCGTGGCATGCATCGGTAACAGCATCACCGACGGCCACGGCATCGACATGGCTACGGCCTACGGCTATCCTGCCGAGCTGCAGAAAATGCTGGGCGACGACTACTGGGTCAAGAACTTCGGTGTCAGCGGACGTACGCTGCTCAGCAACGGCGACCTGCCCTACATGAACGAAGTGGCATGGGCCGACGCACAGGCGTTCCGCCCCGACGTCGTCATCATCCAACTGGGCACCAACGACTCGAAGCCCCAGAACTGGCAGCACAAGGCTGAGTTCCGGCAGGACCTGGAAAAGATGATTACCACGCTCTGCCCTGAGCTAACACAGCCCACAGGCAAGAAAAAAGGCAAGCGGGCAAAGGCTACGGCACCTGTTCGTCCGAGAATCATCCTCTGCACTCCCATTCCCGCCCTGTCCGGCAACTGGGGCATCAGTGAGGACGTCATCCGGGACGAGATTATCCCCATCCAGCAGGAAGTCGCCAAGAAGTACGGCCTGCAGGTCATCGACCTCCACACGCTCTTTGCCGGTGCCAACGACCTGATGCTCGACGACGGCATCCACCCCAACGGGAAGGGAGCCCACCGTCTGGCAGAACTCATTGCAAAGGAGATTAAACAGTAGATTTTTAAGTACAAAGATCTACGCCTCGTCCATCGGATAGCGTACTCCCCACTGCCGGCGCAGCTGGTCCATGAGCTGCATGACGTAGAGCGTCTCGTCAAGCGGCATCTCGCGAGGCTCCAGATGACCTTCCTTCAGGCATTGGCGACAGGCGAGGAACTGGTACTCGTAGCCCGTTATCTGCTGGGGCACGCGGATGGTCTCCACATAGGTGCGGTCGGGACCGTTGACGGTTATCTGCTGGGGGTTGTTGATGTTGTCGATGATAAGGTTGCCCTCGGTGCCGGCAATGACGCCGATGTTGTCGCCCACGCATTGTGCCGACGACTGGAGGTTGCAGAGGGTGCCGTCGCTGAGGACGAGCGTGATGGCGTTCGTCAGGTCCATACCCGTCGGGCTCTTCACGCAATGGCCGTCGATGCTGACGATGTCGGCACCGAAGAACATACGCACGAAGTTGAGGGCATAGACGCCGAGGTCGAGCAGGGCGCCGCCACAGAGGTCCGGACGCATGATGCGGGGCTTGTCGCCCATGGAATAGCCCAGGGTGGCGGTCACCAGACGCGGTGTGCCGATGCGACCGTCGGCTATGAGCTGGCGCACGGTGGCGACGACGGGCTGGTAGCGCGTCCAGATGGCCTCGGCCAGGAAGACCTGGTGCTCGCGTGCCAGACGGACAATGTCGCTGGCCTGCCGATGGTTGGCCATGAAGGCCTTTTCCACCAGACAGGGTTTGCCGGCAAGGATGGCCTCACGCGTCACGTCGTAGTGGTGTGAGTGGGGGGTGCCGACATAGACCAGATCGACGTCGGCATCGGCTATGAGCGCGGCATACGAGCCGTACGCTTTCGGGATGTTCCACTTGGCGGCAAAAGCATCCGCCTTCTCCTGTGAGCGTGAACCTACGGCGTATGCTTCACACTCCGTCAGTCCTGCTAATGTGATGGCTGCCTTCTCGGCAATCCATCCTGTTCCGATGATTCCTACACGCATGTTTGTTATCTGCTATTTTCTTGTTGTTACTGCTGATTGGTAGCGACGATGTTCTTCAGCGACGAACCGAAGATGATGTACTGTGTATTGCCGGCAATGGTTCCCTCGTTCTGGCCCCAGAGGAAGGGCCAGTCGTCGAAGTTCTCGAGCTTGACATACTGGAGGCTACTTCCTGACGAAGACAGGGATATAGGCCAGCGTGACGGGCGTGGTGACGGTCTGTCCGCCCTCGTAGTGCTTGCCGGTGTGGTAGTCGTCCCAGCCGGCGGCATTCTTCGGCAGATAGGTTTTCCACTCGGTGACGCCGGGCTCAGTGACCGGACTGATGAGCAGCTTGGGGCCGAACATATACTCGTACTGCTGCTGCAGCGCTACGGGGTCGTCGGCAAAGTCGAAGACGAGGGGACGCATCAGCGTGTAGCCCTCGCTGGTGACACGGTCGGCACACTCCTTGATGTAGGGCAGCAGACGGTAGCGCTCCTTCAGACACTCGGCAATGACGGCCTGCGCCTCGGGGCCATAGTTCCAGGGCTCGGTATTGCTCATGTAGCCGTGAACGCGCATCAGCGGCAGATAGACGCTGGTCTCAATCCAACGCAGCATGCGCTCAATATACTCCTGATTGCTGTACTGGTCTCCAGGACGGAAGAATCCGCCGGCATCGTAGGTCCACCAGGGCAGGCCTGCTGCCTGCATGCCCAGACCTGCCACAATCTGACGGCGGAAGGTCTCCCAGTCGTTGCCCACGTCGCCGCTCCACATGGCTGAGCCGTAGCGCTGAATGCCGGGGAAGCCGCAGCGGGTAAGGATGAAGGGCTGTGAGTGGTGAGCGGTGAGACCCTCATAGACCGTCTTGTTGACCAGCAGCGGATAGACATTGCGCACCAGTTCGCCCGGCCACTTGCCGTTGTTGACGCGACGGCCCTCCAGGTCGTCGTTCTCGGGCTCGGTGGCGTCCTGCCACCAGGCATCGATGCCTAAGGGAACCAGACGCTCGCTGAAGTTCTGCCAGTAGGCAGCAGCGGCATCGGGGTTGAAGAAGTCTATCCAGTCGGTATTAGGGATATAGTAGCCTGCCTGCTGCATCTGACGGCCCACGTCGGAATTCTTGTCAATCTTCGACCACACGCTGACCATCAGACGGACGTTCATACGGTGCAGACTGTCGGTCAGGGCCTTCGGGTCGGGATAGTACTCCTCGTCGAAGCGCATGGAGTTCCAGCCGTACTTGCCCCAGTACTGCCAGTCCTGTACGATGACGCTCAGGGGCAGCTTTTCGTCGCGGAAGCGGTTGGCGGTCTGGAGTATCTCGTCGGAGGAGTGGAAACGCTCGCGGCAGTGGATGTAGCCCAGCGCCCACTCGGGCATCTGCGGACACTCGCCGGTCAGCTCGCGGTAGGTGGCAATGACCTCGTCAGCCGAGCCCACGAACACCGTGTAGTCCACCGCATCAGCCACAGGCGAACGGAACACCGTCTCATTCTGCACCTTCTGGTAGTAGAGCACGGGCTTGTCGTTGCGCGTCAGCTCAGCCTCCAGCGTATGGCGACCGGCCTCCAGGCGGACAATCCGCGACGCCGTAGGCGGCAGCCACAGGTTCTGCATCTCGATGACCGTCTGTCCGTCGATGACAAGGTTATGGCGGCGTGCCATCTTCTGACCTACGTCGAGCAGCAGCGCATAGTCGCCAGCCTCCGCTACGTCAATCGTAGCCTCGAAGATGTGACGTTCGCGCACTTCACGCTTGCCGCCCTCTGCCGAGGTGACGTTGACCTCCTCACGCACCCCCGCCCCACTACGCTGTGTCAGTGCGACACACTGGCCGCAGGGGTTGAAGTCCGTCAGTCCGTAGTTGTTCCAAAGGATGCCGTAGCCCTTGCTCGACAGCAGCATCGGAACGGCTATCTGTGTGTTCACCTGCGTCAGTCGGCGCGGCAGGCCACGCACGTTGCTGTAGCCGTCCTGAAACTGTCCCAGGCCGTAGAGGCACTCGTCCGTCGGCGACTGGAAAGCCAGCGTGGCCTCGTAGGTGGGAAGGTTGCCCAACGTCTTTGCACAAAGCTCATGACGGGTGGCTGTAAAGACCACGCGTCCTGTCTTATCCTTGACATACAATATATTATGTGCAGCATCGGTCTGCACCGAGATGTCGGGGACTGCCACCTCGTCGTGCTTCACGTAGAGCCAGTCGGGCAGCTGCACCTGGGGGGTATGGCCTTCGGGCAGGTACTGAATACGGACGGCATTGCGGGCTACATACTTCACCACCAAACGGCCGTCGCCAAAAGCGATGACTGAAGCGGCAATAGTCTTCGTCACAGGTGCCAACAGGAGCACTGCCAACAGGCAGAGCAGGCGGAAAGGAGTAAGAATAGTTCTCATGTTCATCATTGATTTCAGTTAGTTTCGGCCACAAAGGTAAACAATTATTTTCATTCCGGAAACATGAATGCGTTTTTATTGATGGAAAAGTCTCGATTTATTTGGAAATCTCAGGATAATGTTGTAACTTTGCAGAAACAAAAAAGGAAGTTATGCCGAGAAAGACAGATGGAATGAAGTTCGAGCTGCTGCCGCGTCCCACGAAGGGCGAGGACGGCAAGCCGCTGCTCTATGCACGACCTGCAAAGAGGTTCAAATACACACAGCGAGCTGTCGATGAGTACTGCAACAAGTACCGCTGCACGCAGGTGGGCGAAATATCGCATCTCTTCGGGTGCTTCCTTGATGCCTGTGCCACCCTGATGCGCGACGGCTCGCGCGTGGAGACGGAAATCGGCTCGTTCGCCCCGAAGCTGAAGCTCGACGGTGACTATACCGACCCCAAGAAAGTGAAGAACAAGAGCGTCAGTCTGGCCGGCATCGAGTTCATTCCCTCCAAGCGTTTCGTGGAGACGCTCCAGGACAAAATCCACTTCGGCTACGTCCAGAAGCAGGAGGTCTATGAGCGTCACCCCGTGACCGACCCCGAGGAACTGGAGAAGATTCTCGAGAAGTGTCTCAGAATAGGCTATACCACCGTCGAACGCTTCCAATGGGCAGCGGACTTGAAGTATGATACGGCAAAACGTTATCTGAACAGTAAGTGTAAGGGCGAAAATCCCTTATTACGCAAGTTTCTGGAAGGACGAACGAATCATTATATACTCGCAAAAAAAGCTAAAACGAAATAGGAAAGGGAAAAGCCCGCCCGTGCTCCATATCACGCACGCCCGTGCTCAATAACGTGCACGGGCGTGCTTTTTATTGAGCACGCCCGCGGAGTTCCAGTTTCCCCGGCAGAAACTCCCTGCT
>DGTH01000073.1:10265-15147 GCA_002393705.1 Prevotella sp. UBA4341
GCAGAAACTCCCTGCTTCCCCGGCAGAATCCACCTCGTACCCCGGCAGTTTCTCCCAGTCCTATACATCAAAAGTATTTTTTCTACATCTAAAGGCAAAAACACGAATGTTTATTCGTCTAATTCGCATTCTATGTTAAAATCCTTTGCGAAAAGTTTGGCTGTCTCATGAAAAGTTTCTATCTTTGTAGGCGATAAAATTAAAGACAATGAAACAGACAAACGTGCTTAATGAGGCTCAGCTCAGTATCCTTCGCCTGTTGGGGTCAATGAAGACCGTCGAAGAAGTCAATGAACTTCGTCAGGTTATATGTGACTATTATGCCCGCAAAGTCGATGATGAAGTTGATAAACTATGGGAGTCTGGGCAATGGAACAATGAGAAGAACGAGGCTGTACTAAAGGAACATCTCCGTACGCCCTATCAGGTATGCTCGCTGGGACGGTTCTGATGAGCACATCTTGAATTTCCTCTAAACAACAACGAATCTCGTCCTTTGCCAAAGTGTTAGGGACGAGATTTTTTGATGAAATATTTGGAAGATTGAAAAAGTTGCCGTATCTTTGCAGCAAAGTTGCAAAAAATGAATACACAAGTATCTAAAGCAATTAGCGAGTACTTCAAGAACCAGCCAGTTGAAAAGGCATGGGTATTTGGTTCGTTTTCCCGCGGTGAGGAACATGCGGGGAGCGATGTGGATATCTTGATTTCCCTTACCCCGGGCACTCGCCTCGGGCTGAAGTTTTTTGCAATGAATCTGGAATTAGAACAGTTGTTGAATCGTCCTGTTGACTTAGTGTTAGAAGGTGATCTATTGCCATTTGCAGAGGAAACAGCCAACCGAGACAAAGTGTTAGTATATGCGAGAGCCTAAAAGAGACACTTCACGTTTACAACATATCCTTGATGCAATAACTTGTGTTGAGGAATATACTAGTTGTATCAGTGAGGACCAACTGAAGGATGATAAATTACGCTTACATGCTACAATCTATAATGTCCAGATTGTTGGAGAGGCCGTTTATAAACTATCTCATGAGTTCAAGCAACAACACCCAGACACACCATGGGCTGCCATTGAGAAAATGAGACATATTCTTGTCCACGATTACTTTAGAATTAACTTTGACATACTTTGGGATGTGGTTAAGAAAGACCTCCCATTGCTCAAAAGCCAAGTAGAACATTATTTATCTGAATTAGAATCATCGGAACTGGTTTCTTTTACCTGAAGGTACAAAGAACCTCTGACATAAGTTTGAGAAAAAGACGATGAAAATAGGTATCATACAATGTGCTCGCTGGGACGGTTCTGATGAGCACATCTTGAATTCACTCTAAACAACAACGAATCTCGTCCTTTGCCAAAGTGTTAAGGACGAGTTTTTCATTAAATAATTTGGAGGATTGAATAAGTTGCCGTATCTTTGCTGCATGAAAATAAAGGAACTATTACGCAAGCCCATATCGCTTCTTGCCTTCTCGTGCATCGTCAGCATAGGAACGTTGTTGCTATACAACATTCCCTTCTTCAGCTATGTAGCCGACAATACGCATGAGCATGCCAGCGGACGGCTGTTCCTGCTGGCATCGCTGGTGGTGGTCATGCTGGCCCTTAACTTCATGATGACCTATCTGGTGATGTTCCTGACGAGGATGGTAGGACGCATCCTGCTGGCCATCCTGGCGCTCATCAATGCCACGGCCGTGTATTTCATCATGACCTACAGCGTGATGATTGATGCAACCACCATTGAAAACGTATTCAACACCAGATATTCTGAGGCCTCGGGATTCTTCAGCTGGTCGCTGTGGGGATTCATCCTCGTCTGTGGTGTGCTTCCGGCACTCTACTGTCTGTTGCAGCCGGTAGTCGTCGGCAAGGCCAAAAGAATGGCCGTCTGCTGCGGCTGCTCACTGGCCGTCGTCCTTGCCGTAGCCATGATGAACATCAGCCAGACGCTATGGATCAGTCAGCACGACACAGAACTGGGCGGACTGCTGCAGCCGTGGTCGTACCTGGCGAATACCTATCGGGTGGTAAGCAGCCAGCAGGACGAACAGGCAGAGGAAATCAAACTGCCTGACGGCAGACTGGCCGACCACGAGAAGACGGTAGTGGTGCTCGTCATCGGCGAGTCGGCACGCAAGGCCAACTTCCAGCTCTACGGCTATGGGCGCAACACCAATCCGCTGCTCTCCAAGCAAGACGGACTGAAGGTGTACGAGGCTACGTCGTGTGCCACTTACACCACAGCAGGCACCAAGGCCATCCTTGAACCCCAAAACAGCGACGACCTGTATGAGCTGCTGCCCAACTATGCCTTCAGAACGGGTGTTGACGTCTCGTGGCGCACATCCAACTGGGGTGAACCGCCCATACACATTGACGAGTATCTCACCAACGAGGAACTGGGCACCCGGTACCCCGGAGAGAACATCTACTACGACGGGATTCTGCTGAAGGGGCTCCGTGAGCGTATTGAGTCGAGCAAGAAGGACAAAGTGCTCCTGGTACTGCACACCAGCACCAGTCATGGGCCGAAATATGCCGACAAATATCCCAAGGAGTTCGAGACCTTTAAGCCGGTGGCCAAAAACGTGGAAGAAGGCGAGAAGAACGTCGGCATGCTGGTGAATGCGTATGACAACACCATATTATATACTGACTTTCTCCTGGACAGCCTCATCAACACGCTACGCTCCATGACCGAGTGGAACAGTGCCATGATTTTCATTTCCGACCACGGGGAATCGCTCGGCGAGAACAAGATGTTCATGCACGGACTCCCCATGAAACTGGCACCCAAGGTGCAGTATGAGATACCTTTCATGGTTTGGACTTCCAAGGACTTCAGACAGTACAAACCGGCAGGCGAACTGCCTGCGGTACTGGAACAGCACTACATTTTCCATTCCGTGCTGAACCTGCTCGCCATTGACTCGCCGGCCTACGACAAAGACTTCGACATTTTCATGAAGCCCGACTTCTAATCCAACAATCAACAAGGCATAAACAATAAAAGACAGGCGGCTACGTTATAATAGAGTATATGAAACGGAAGCTACACATACTCAACATATTGCTCGCAGGACTGCTGCTCATGGCTTGTGGCGGTGCCGACAGTGCCATGAAGAAGGGCGACAAGTTCTTCGCGCTGGGCGAATACTACGATGCTGCCAACCAATACAAACGGGCATATCAGCAGACACCGTCCAAGCAACGCGCGCTTCGCGGACAACGGGCTGCCAAGCTGGCGGAGAGCTACCGACGGCTGAACTATACCGGACGGGCCATCGCCGCATACAACAATGTGATACGCTACAAACAGCAGGACTCACTGACATACTTCCTGCTGGCTCAGCAGCTGCTGAAAAACGGACAGTACAAGGAGGCTGCCAAGATGTATCAGACGGCCATAGACAGCTTGGAACTAAGGGCTAATAGCGAAGAACTGCAGAAACAGGCCCGGACCGGACTGCGCTCAGCACAAGAGGCTCCGCAGTGGAAAGAAGACGGCTCACGATACACCGTGAAACGCATGGACCTGTTTAACTCCAGACGTGCCGACTACTCGCCCGTCCTGGCCGGCAACGAGAGCGAAATACTCTACTTTACCTCTACCCGTAACGAGGCCCAGGGCGACGAGCTCAGCGGTATCACTGGTACGAAGAATGCCGACATCTTCATGGCCACCAAGAACGAGCAGGGCAAATGGCAGCGCCCCGTCAGCATCGACACCGAACTGAACTCGGCCGACGACGAAGGGGCTTGTGCGCTGAGTCCCGACGGCAAGACCATGTACCTGACGGTTTGCAAGACCGACCCACAATATCCTCGCTATGCAGCCATCGGTAAGGCACCTCGCTCGGACGCTGCCTGGGGTAAGCCCCAAACGGTGGAGCTGAGCAAGGACACGCTCTCACTCTATGCCCACCCCGCCGTCAGCCCCGACGGCGACTGGCTTTACTTTACCAGCGACATGCCCGGCGGACTAGGCGGACTGGACCTTTGGCGCGTCAGGCTTACCACCCACGGACTGGGCGGTTGCGAGAACCTTGGAGCTACCATCAACACACCCGGCAACGAGGAGTTTCCCACCTTCCGACCCAATGGCGACCTCTACTTCTCGAGCGACGGCCGCGAGGGAATGGGTGGCCTCGACATCTACATTGCCCACCCCGACTCCCTGCGCGAGTGGGTCATCGAACATCCTGGCTTTCCGCTCAATTCGCAGGGCGACGACTTCGGCATGACCTTCGAGGGTGTGCACAACCGGGGCTACTTCTCCAGCAACCGTGGCGATGCCCGTGGCTGGGACCACATCTACAGTTTCGAGCATCCAGAGATTATGCAGACGGTAAAGGGCTGGGTGTATGAGAAAGACGGATACGAACTGACTGCTGCTCAGGTCTATATGGTGGGTAACGACGGTACGAACCTGAAACTCAGCGTTCGTAGCGACGGCTCCTTTACGCAGGAAGTCAAGCCCGGCGTTGACTACGTGCTGCTGGCTACGTGTAACGGTTTCTTGAACCATGCCGAGCAGCTGCAGGTAGTCGAGGTCGAGGAGTCGGAGGAGCACGTCCTTCAGTTCCCCTTGGCCAGCATCACGGCTCCGGTGCTCATTGACAACATTTTCTACGACTACGACCGCGCCACGCTGCGTCCAGAGTCGGAAACGGCCCTCGACTCGCTGGTACAACTACTCAACGAGAACCCCAACGTAACCATTGAGCTCAGTGCCCATTGCGACTATAAAGGCTCTGACGAATACAACAAGCGACTCTCGCAACGACGTGCAGAGTCGGTGGTCAACTACCTCATAGCCCACGGCATTGCTGCTGACCGACTGACACCTGTCGGCTATGGCGAGGAGAA
>DGTH01000073.1:15326-17177 GCA_002393705.1 Prevotella sp. UBA4341
TGCAACCAGCTGAACCGCCGTACGGAGTTCCGCGTGCTGCGCATTACCTACGGCATGGCTACGACACCTGCCGGTTTGCCCAACGCGTCAGGCCAATGATGGAGAGCGCCATCAGCACAAACAGCGACAACATGATTTCAACAATGAAGCCTTGCGTCAGGACGCCAGGCCCAAAGCTGAGTGCCGAGGGGTCAAGCGCCGTGGGCAACGTGCGCAGAAAAACCTCCAGATGGGTAAGTAGCAACAGGACGTAGGAGGCCAGCGTGTTCCAATCGTGCAGCCAGAGGAAGAGCCCACCTGCCACCAGAAGGCAGAACAGCGTCCACAGGCGCTGGGCGTTGAGCACCGAGCGCCCTGGGCCTGCCGTGGCGTGGTGTGCATCGATGCGTTTCATCACGCGCTGCGTGAAACCATCATCCGCCACCTCCTGCCGGGCGGCCTCGCTGAAGAATTGCTGCAGCAGCTGATTGTCATTTTCGTTCATATCCGTTTTCGTTTAAGTAGTTGACCAGTTTTTCCTTCCCCCTCCTCAGGTGCGACTTGACGGTGTTCTGAGGCATACCCGTAATGTCGGCTATTTCGTCTATCGGCCGCCCGTCAATAAGCTGTAAGGTGATGCACGCCCGCTCCTCGTCCTTCAGAATGGAAAGGGCTGACTGAATGTCGAGCCTCACCCCCGGCGCCTCTCCCAAGGAGAGGGGTACCTGAAGAACCTCCTCCCCTTCGGGGAGGTCAGGAGGGGTTTTCTTTCTCTTATAGTCATAGAACACGTTGTAGGCTATCCGCATCAGCCAGGTAGAAAAAGCTGAGTTGCCCCTGAACTGGCGTATGTTCAGGTAGGCCTTGACAAACGTGTCCTGTGCCAAATCGTCGCTGAGCTGACGGTCACCCATCGTAAGATGCAGCAGAAACCTGCGCACAGCCGACTGGTACTTGACAACCAGCTTGTCGAAAGCCTTACGGTTGCCAAGCACAGCCACCTGGGTTACGAGAGTGAGGTCAGTCAGATTCATGCCTGTGGCTCGTCGTTCTTGATTGACTGCTTGTCGAGCAGGGCAATGACCACCTTACCCAGTCCGATGAAGAAGACCAGCGCACCGATGCCTAAGCCCAGTTTGCCAATGATGATCCAGAGCAGAATCATGAGGCCTACGCCCAGGAACACCTGCTTGATGCCGCTGCGCAGGTTCAGGTCGTTGACGGCCGGCGACTTGCGCAGCAGCTGTTCGGGCATGGGCTGACCCTTCTGTATGGCCATCTGCGCCAGCTTCAGACGGTCCTTCCGGCTCTTGTTGATGAAGTAGAAGACGGCAATGATAATCAGCACGGGTGCCAGCACGAAGACAAGGGCTATGGCTGTGAGCACAAACAGCATGCCCATCAGGTCCTCGCCGTCAATGTCGCTAAGCAGCTGGTCAACCGGCGTCGTCACGTTGACCGAGTAGCTGTGAGGCTGCGTGTAGGTGGTCAGCGAGTCGTCGGCCGCCACGCTGGTGGTGTCCGAGAAGGCCTCAACGCCCATGGAGTCGGGCGAGTTCTGGGGGGTGGCAACGGCCGACTTTACGGGGGTGTGGCGGTGCTTCTGGGCTGCTGCCGGCATGCTAAAGCCGAGGGTCAGCAGCAATGCAATGAGCAAAAGATAATGTTTCATATTCTTCTATTTTTAATTGTTTTCTTCATCCATTTGACGTTTCTAAAGCCCAAAAAGTTGCATAAACACATCAAATTTGCTGCAAAGTTACGAGAAATAGTCAAGAAAAACGAGAAGAAAGCCTGACTTTCTCAGTGAAAAATGGTGCTTCTCGCTGCTAATAACGCCACTTTAGGCTGTAAACACGGTACTTTTAGGCT
>DGTH01000046.1 GCA_002393705.1 Prevotella sp. UBA4341
CTTATAACCACGTCGTCTTCGACCATGTGAACCTTACCATCAAGCGTGGTGAGAAGGTGGCTTTCGTCGGCAAGAACGGTGAAGGCAAATCGACCCTGGTCAAATGTATCATGGGCGAGATACCCTTCGATGGCAAACTGAAGATAGGCCACAATATCCAGATAGGCTATTTTGCACAAAACCAAGCCCAATTGCTTGACGAAAGCCTGACGGTGTTCCAAACCATAGACAACGTGGCGAAGGGTGAGATACGCCTGAAAATACGCGACATACTTGGAGCCTTTATGTTCGGTGGTGAGGCCAGTGACAAGAAGGTGAAGGTGCTCAGCGGCGGTGAGCGTAGCCGCCTGGCCATGATACGCCTGCTGTTGGAGCCTGTCAACCTGCTCATTCTCGACGAGCCGACGAATCACTTGGACATGGCCTCAAAGGACGTGCTGAAGGAGGCCATCCGGGCTTTTGACGGTACGGCCATCATCGTCAGCCACGACCGTGAGTTCCTCGATGGCTTGGTCACGAAGGTCTATGAGTTTGGTGGCGGCAAGGTGCGTGAGCACTTAGGCGGCATCTATGATTTCCTGCAGAGCCGCGATATTCAGGAGCTCAGCGACTTAGGAAAGACCCATAAGGCCAATGAGCCCAGTAAGGCCAATGAGCCCAGTAAGGACGATGAACCCAATAAGGCCAATGAGCCCCATGAGCCCCATAGCCCCCAGCAGTCCTACGCCCAGCACAAGGAGCAACAGCGCAGGCTCCGCAAGGCCGAGCGGGCCGTTGAGGACTCTGAACGCAAAATCGGTGATATGGAACGCCGGCTGAAGGAACTGGACCAACTGTTGATGGACCCCGCCAAGGCCTCTGACATGGTGCTGGTCACAGAATATACCACCACGAAGCGGGCGCTCGACGAAGAAGTGGAACGCTGGGAGAAATTGTCAGAGGAACTGGAAGAAATATCATAATAGTTATGAATTCATAAACATAGTAAGAAAATGATGAAAAAAGTATTGACAATGATGGCATTTGTTTCAATGGCTGTGGCCGGACAGGCACAGACTCCGTTGAAGTCGGGACTCGACAGAGCCGACATGGACCTGAGCGTACAGCCAGGCACAGACTTCTATGAGTATGCCTGTGGCGGATGGATGAAGAAGAACCCCCTGCCGGCTGCTTACTCACGCTTTGGCACCTTCGACCGCCTGCGTCAGGACAACGACAAGCGTATTAACGGTATTCTGGCTGAACTGCAAACCAAAACCTACGCCAAAGGTTCGGTAGAGCAGAAACTTTCCGACCTCTATAAACTCGCCATTGACTCCGTACGTCGTGACCGTGAAGGCATAACGCCTGCCATGGAAATGCTACAGCGCATGGAAAAGGCCAAGACCATGCAGCAACTCTTCGACATTCAGTTGGAGCTGGCTCAGTTTGGCAGCACGGGCTTCTTTCGTGCCAGTCTTGGAGCTGACGAGAAGAACGCAACGCAGAACATCCTCAACGTTGCCCAAGGTGGTATTACCTTAGGACAGAAAGACTACTACGTTGATAACGACGAGGCTACGGTCAAGATACGTGAAGCCTACAAGAAGCACATCGTCCGCATGTTCCAGCTCTTCGGTTTCAGCAAGGGTGCTGCCACGAAGAAGATGAAGAACATCATGCAGGTGGAGACGGCACTGGCCCGGGTTTCAAAGTCGCGTACCGAACTTCGTGACCCGCAGGCTAACTACAACAAGATGACCCTCAGCGAATTTGACGGCAAGTATCCGCACTTACAGCTGGAACGCCTCATGAATGCCATGGGGCTGGAAAGCCGTTACTTCCAGGAAATGGTAGTCGGCCAGCCCGACTTCATGGCTGGCTGTGACATCATGGTAGCCAAGCTCGTTCCCGCTGCTTACCGCGATTATATGGAGTGGCGCCACATCATGGGGGCTGCCAGGCTGCTGAGTGAAGAGATTGCCCAGGCCCACTTCGAGTTTTTCGGCAAGGTGATGTCGGGTCGGCAGGAGAACTATCCGCGCTGGAAGCGTGCCACGAATCAGGTGGAAGACGTGATGGGTGAGGCCCTTGGCAAGATTTATGTAGAAAAGTACTTCCCCGCAAGCTCGAAGGAGCGTATGAAGGAGCTGGTTCACAATCTGCAGGTAGCTCTTGGCGAGCGCATAGCTGCCCAGGACTGGATGGACGACTCGACGAAGGTGAACGCGCTTTTGAAGCTCAACACGTTCTATGTGAAGATAGGCTATCCTGACAAGTGGACCGACCTGAGCGGACTCACCATTGACCCCGCTAAGTCATACTACGAGAACATGAAGGAGTGTCGCCGCTTCTGGAATGCATGGGAGATTGACCACATGGCTGGTAAACCAGTTGACCGCGATGACTGGTATATGTATCCGCAGACCGTCAACGCCTACTATAACCCTACCACGAACGAAATCTGCTTTCCTGCTGGTATTCTGCAAGTTCCGTTCTTCGACCCAACAGCTGACGATGCCTTTAACTATGGAGCTATCGGCGTCGTGATTGGTCACGAAATGACTCACGGGTTTGACGATCAGGGACGCCAGTTCGATAAGGACGGAAACATGCACGACTGGTGGAAAGAGGCCGACGCCCAGAACTTCGTGGCCCGTACTGACAAGTATGCCGACTTCTTCTCGGCCATCAAGGTACTGCCTGACCTGAACGCCAATGGCCGTTTGACACTGGGCGAGAACCTGGCCGACCACGGCGGACTGCAGGTGGCCTACGCAGCCTATCGGAATGCGACGAAGAACAATCCGTTGCCTGTGCTCGACGGACTGACGCCTGAGCAGCGATTCTTCCTGGCATACGCAGGGGTGTGGGCCGGCAATATAACTGATGAAGACATCCGCAACCTGACGAAGAGCGACCCTCACTCGTTGGGCCGTTGGCGTGTCAACGGTGCATTGCCGCACATTGATGCCTGGTACGATGCGTTCAACATCAAGCCCGGTGACAAGATGTATATTCCAAAGGAAAATCGCCTTCTGCTCTGGTAAATAGAGGCAAAAATAAGAAAAAAGACCGTCGTAAATGAAATTTACGGCGGTTTTTGTTTCTGTTATTGTTTTTTTTTATAACTTTGCAACTGTCAAACAAAACAGGTGTATGATGAACGAAGAAATATCCAATATAGAGAATACCAACAGAGCTCCGAGAACCTTGCGTCCGGAGCTGCAGAAACCACAAGAAGAACCAGAAAAACAGCATGTCGAAAAGCAGCAGGCTGAAGTGCTGTCGGCTGCCGCCGTGCAGTGCCCCTTTTGCGGTGCCACCAACGATGCCGAGGCGATGTTCTGTGCCGCTTGCGGCAAGCCTTTGCACATGGCTTTGTGTCCGCACTGTCAGTCAGAGATAGACCCCGAGGCTGACTATTGCGAAACGTGTCACCGCTACATTCGTCAGGACGTCTGCTCTTTCTGCGGTGCCCACCTGGGCGGTGGTGAAGCTTTTTGTCCAGAGTGTGGCAGTCCGCGCGGAGGTATCGTTTGCCCCGTTTGTCATACCCTGAATAACTTTGCCTTCTGCAAGCAGTGTGGCACGCCGCTGACCCACGAAGCCAAACTGCTTGTCAAGGAGATGCAGCAGAACCCGGACTACAAGGAACTGCTCGACATCGTCTCCGAGTATGCTACACTGGACGACATGATACCCTACAACTCGGAGCGTGACGTGGTGAAGGACAACCTGAACCGGCAGCTACGCGAACGCGTACTGACGCTGCTGGCCAAAGACAAAGGAGTGGCCGAACCCGTTATCCCCGTTGTCGCCACAGAGCGCATGTCGAAGGAAGAGTTGAACAAAAGGAAAGCTGAGAAAATCAAAACCATTTGCGACATACTTGAGAAGTTGGCACAGCCAACGTTCCACACGCCCGTTCAGGCGCGTAACTACGCGATGGCTTGCAAACCGGCGGGCATGAGGCTGGCCTGGGTGTGCAACTTCAAACACGCCATGCATAGCAGCCCCTGCGGATGTGCGAAGCCCCAGATGGGTGGCAAGTGGGTGGTTTTGAGTAAGAATGCTGTTACTGAATTAAAAGACGATAAGTAATGGACCAGACGCTAAAACCAACAATACAGCAGCCCATGGAAGATGTGGCACCTGTCAGCAGAACGCTCCGTACAGGCATAACCCAACGAACGTCGGCACCCACTGAGCGAACAGAAGAACGCAACGAGGACTTTGTGCTGAAGGGTCAGTACTATCGGAACGTTCGCTGTATTAGTGACAACTCCGGCGAGGCTCAGGTCTTTTTAGTCGAACGTGGAGGGCGCGAACTCGTGCTGAAGGTTTACTACCCTAATTTCATCATTAAGAAGAACCTGCTGAAGATTGTCCGTAACATGCAGATAGAGATGGTTGTCCGTCTGATGGACTTCGGCAAGACCTATGTTGAGGGTAAGAACCGCGACTACGAACTGATGGAGTACCTGCAGGGCGGTACGCTTAACGAGGTACACTGTAATGGAGACTTGAACCAGTTCCGGCGAGTGGCCCTGCAGGCTGCTGCTGCCTTGGCCTATTGTCATAACTGTGGTATAATCCATAAGGACATCAAGCCCAGCAACTTCTTCTTCCGTGATAAAGACCATAACGAAGTGGTGTTGGGCGATTTCGGCATTTCGTCGGTCATGTCTGACGACGAGAAACTTCACCGTACCACACAGGCCCGCACCCCCATCTATGCTGCCCCCGAGATGTATAACGACGTCATCGACGGTGTGGTTGAAATTTCCCCTGCTGTCGATTACTACTCGCTGGGTATTACGCTCATGACCTACTGGTTGGGCGAGAGTCCTTTGACGTCGAACGAACGTGTCATGATGCGCCGTAAGAACGAGGGACGCATACCTCGCATCAACGAGCTGCCTGACCGCGTGAAGATGCTTGTCCAGGGTCTCACGGCCGTCAATCCGCAAGGACGTTGGACCTACGAGGAGGTAGAACGCTGGTTCCTTGGCGAGTCGCCGAAGATTGACATTTCTTCGCCCGTGCTGCGCTATAAGAGTTTTGTGGTAGATCCCGACAAGAACGTCGTTGCTGACAACGTCCATGAACTGATACCCCTTCTGCTGGAGTACGAGCAACTGGCCAAAGGCTATCTCTATGGCGGAAGGCTTACCACCTGGCTGGAACAGTGTGGAAATATGAAGCTCAGCACCGTGGTAAAGGATATTGTCACCAACCGCTATCCTGCCGACCAACGCGCCGGACTCATGGCCGCTATCTATGCAATGGAGCCTACGTACCCCTATCAGGACGTAAAGGGGAACTTATGTGACGATGTGCACAGTGTGGCCCTTTCGATGCTCTCCTACATTGAAGACTACGGTATTCTGCTACGCAGCCGCAACGATAAGTTGTGGCTCTATCTGGAGTCGCACACTACGGCCGACATCGAGCGGCTACGCGGCTATTTCAGTGCAGACGCAAAGATGGACGGTCGCATTGCTGTTCTGCGTACCGTCTTTGAGATTGACAAGGACATACCTTTCTTACCCAAGTATCCGTCAGCCTCCCTGCACGACATCGTGATGGCCTTCGGAAAGTATGATATGACCGAAGACGATTGGCACTCGCTGACCGACGGACGTCTGCTCTCCTGGATGTATAACCACGAAGGGCGCATGGCTTGCGAAGCATTACGCATCATGACCAGTGGACAGCCTTATTCCCGACAGCTGGCATACAAGGTGCTGTATAACGTCTATCGGGAGGCTCCCTACGACCTGAGAAGGGCCGACAGTCCCGTCAAGGTAGGCGAACTGCTGAAGCAGGACCTCATACGCTGGCAGCACTTGAGCGATGCGCAGGTAGAGGAGGAGCTGGCCGACTTCTCTGCTCCCGACGGGCGCTTTGCCTATTTTGCCCAGTTGCACGGATGGTCACAATTGCTGAACGATTCTATTCGTAACTTCGACTTGAAGAGTGAGGAGAACCGTGAGCGTCTCAGTGCCTACGACCTTCGCACCGCAGCCTACCGTATGTGCCGTATTCTGGGCGTACAGCCTGTCTATGTGTTGGCTGACGGTACGGAACTTTCTGACGGCCGTCATATCGACAAAAGCCTCTATCCGCAAATCAAGCAGGAAATGAAGAACGGCTCCTTCTCGCAGTGGCTTTCGGTGTGGTATCATGAAGCCCCCTTTGCCGACTTCAGCCAGGAGTACAGCTACGAGCGCACGCTCGAACAGTGGGTGCTGAAGTTGGGCGAAATAGACCGTCAGCAGCTTTATTACCGCCGCTATATCAAGGCCAAGGAAGAAACGGCCCAGAAGTTCTCCCAGGTTCGTAATAATTACACCAAGGCTTTGCGCAAAGAGAAATTCTGGCGCTATGCCTTCTATGGCTTGTCGGTACTGTGGCTGTTGTTGCTCGTCGTGGCCGGCGTGTCGGGACGCGACTACCTCATGGGGCACTCCATGCTGACCATCGGTATTCCGTTGGGTGGTATGACGGCACTTATCGTAGCCGTAAGGGCATACTTCAAGGGTTATGGCTTCTTCTTCTCCTGGCTGTGGGGAGCTTTAGGCTTTGCTTCATCGGCTCTCCCCATCTGGACGCTGAAGTACCTGAACCATACCCACCCGGGACTCTTCGTACCCGCTATTTTCGGCTTCTCGCTTATCTACATGGCCATCTGCCACTTCACCGACTACAGCAACGACCGCAAGGACGACCAGCAGCTCTTCGACTCCATTCTCAGCGACGACATCAAGAGTGAGCTCTTAGAGCCTTTGTACTACACGTTCAAGACGCGCTCCTATCGCTACAAGAGCAGCAAGTTCGGCCTCATTGACGATGCCGAGAATCAGGTTAACTCTGTTGCCGGCGAGTCGGTTATTCACTATATGCTGTGGTGTCTGCTGGTGGCCGTCATGCTGCTTGAGTTGTTCGTCTATAGTCCCCGGCTGCTGAATGTCGCTAATCCTGACTTGGACAACTGGAGCCTGAGTCCAGCCAAGGTCGTTAAGCAAGTACAAAAAGACGTAGAATAAGGAAAAATCATGGTTTGTGAGCATTGTCATAAGGAAAACCGACCGATAGCCAAGTTCTGCAAGTGGTGCGGACGCCCGCTTGTCGCTTCTAATGTGCTCGACCGCTTGGTGGGGTTAGAAGAGGTAAAGGCACAACTCAAGACCATCGTCGATACCTATACGTTCCTGCATTCCCGTAAGGATATCGTCACCGTTCGCCTCAGTGTCAATGCCATCATTATTGGCGAGACGGGTACGGGAAAGACTCCCTTGGTGGAGGCCATACGCGACTACTTCTACCAGCACAAGATTATTGACAAGCCCAAGCTCACCGTTGTCGATGCCGTCGATTACTCGCGCTTCGTTGACAAGTGGGACGACAACATCAAGAAAGCCCGCAATGGCATCCTCTTTTTCGACAATGTCCAGAAGCTCTTGCCCGACAAGTATTCTAACCAGGTCAACCCGCTCGACAAGTTGTTTGTCGAAATGGACCATTGGGACGATAACCCCATCGTTATCATGGCCGGACTGCCTAAGGGTCTTGAAGACTTCCTGGCCAGCAATCCTGCCGTTGCCAATCGCTTCAAATACACCTTCCGTTTGCCAACGCCAGGCCCACAGGATCTCTGTAAGATATGTAAGATGACGCTGCGCACCAAGTATGGCCTTGACACGTTCACGCCTGAAGCTGAGGACAAACTGCTGCGCTACTTCAAGTATCAGGTCAAGACCAAGGACGACACCTTCGGCTATGCTCATGTAGCAACCAAGACGGCCGAAGACATCTTCACCTCGTTCATCAGTCGCGGTTCGCTCGACTCCAGCGTCGCTGAGCAGGACATTCGCGGCTACGTGCCTGCCGAGCGTTCGCTCGACGACATCCTTGGCGATATGGATAAGTTCATTGGTATGGATGCTGTCAAAAAGGCCGTGCGCGAAATGGCTTATGCAGTCCAGAACAACCTGCAGCGGGCTGAACGAGGGCTGGGCGAACAGGAGAAGATGGGCATGCACATCATTCTTACCGGCAACCCTGGCACGGGCAAGACCACCGTCTCGCGCAAGCTGGGTGAGATACTTGCCGCCATAGGCTATTTGGACAGCGGCCATGTTGTCGAGGTTGACCGCGCACAGATGGTTAGTCCCTACCAGGGCGAGACACCGAAACTCGTTGACCGCCTCTGCGACAAGGCTATGGGTGGCATTCTCTTTGTTGACGAGGCTTATACGCTGGCACCCCTCAGTCAGGGTGGTGAGCGTGACAACCAGGGAGCGCAGGCCCTCGAGAAACTCATGAAGCGCATGGAGGATGACAGGGGCAAGTTTGTCGTTATTGCTGCTGGTTACCGCACGGAGATGGAAAACCTCTTCCGCATCAATCCCGGCTTCCGCAGCCGCTTCAACTATTTCCTCAACATCGACGACTATACCCCCGAACAGCTCTTCCAAATCATGCTGCTCTTTGCCTCCGAAAAGAAGTACGTCTTCAGCCCTGAGGCTGAGGAGTTGGCTCGCAAGATGATTACCGAGCTGTATAACGTGCGCGACAAGGACTTTGCTAACGGCCGCACCGTACGTCAGCTCTTCGACAAGATTTGCAGCCGACAGGCTGAGCGGCTGCAGAAGAGCAACATCTCCACGCTGACTAACGAGGAACTGATGACCATCGACGTAGCTGACGTGCCGTACGAGGCTCCTAAGTCCATCGACTATGCCCAGTGCTTGGACAAGCTTAACGGACTGGTAGGACTACAGTCGGTAAAGCAGGAAATCTCCAACCTTGCCGCCTTCCTCAACCTGCAAATCAAGCGTGGCGAACAGCAAACCTTCCAGGGAAAGCACTACGTCTTTACCGGTAACCCCGGTACGGGCAAGACCACCGTGGCCCGTATCATGGCCGACGTGTTCCGCACTTTGGGCATCGTCAGCAGAGGCCAACTTGTTGAAGCCGACCGCAGTAAACTCGTGGCCGGCTACAGCGGACAGACAGCCATCAAGACCAACCAGCTCATTGACTCTGCACTTGGCGGCGTGCTCTTCATAGACGAAGCCTATACGCTCAAGTCGAGCGATGCCGACACCTTTGGCAGCGAAGCCATTGACACGTTGCTCAAGCGCTTAGAGGACGACCGTGGCAAGTTCGTCTGCATCGTGGCCGGCTATACGGACCAGATGCACGACTTCATCGACTCGAACCCCGGGCTGAAGAGCCGGTTTACACAGACCATTCATTTCGACGATTATACTCCTGACGAGCTGACCGAAATCTTTCTCCATCTGGCGGCCGACAAGAAGTTCGTCATTGACGACGAGACGCGCTCGGCCGTCCACCGGCAGTTTGAGCAGCTCTACCTGCGGCGCGACAAGAACTTCGGCAATGCCCGCGAGGCCCGCCGCATCTTCGACGAGGCCGTCGAGCGGCAGAGCCAGCGCCTCATGAACGAAATGGGCAGCCAGCAGTTCGACGCGGCCGACATGTACCGCATCCTACCCGCCGACCTGCCCATGGCCCAGAACACGGCAGCCCGTCCGCTTGACGAGGTGCTCAACGAGCTCGACGACTTTGTCGGTATGCGCTCGGTCAAGAACATGATTCGCCGTCTGGCCGTTCAGAGCATGTTCATGAAGCAGCGTGCTGCCATGGGTGCCGGCAAGGTGCAGCAGCTCTCCATGAACTTCATCCTGACGGGTAATCCAGGCACTGGCAAGACTTCCGTCGCACGCAAGATGGGTGAGGTACTGCAGAGTCTCGAAATCCTGCCTACGTCGCGCGTCATCGAGGCCAACCGCTCCACGCTTGTGGGCAAGTACATGGGTGAGACGCCGAAGATAGTCAACAACATGTGCGACAAGGCCATGGGCGGTGTGCTCTTCATTGACGAGGCCTACACGCTGAGCGACACTGGCGACCAGTATGGCAAGGAAGCCATCGATACGCTCATGAAGCGCATGGAGGACGACCGGGGCAAGTTTGTTGTCATTGCAGCAGGCTACAAGACGAAGATGGAGGAGTTCCTCGCCGTCAATCCCGGGCTGGCCAGTCGTTTTACCCACAAGTTGCACATCGACGACTACAACGAAGACGAGTTGCTGGCCATCTTCAAGAAGATGGCCGCCCGCGAACAGTACTCCCTCTCGCCGGCTGCAGAGTTTAAGCTTCTGGACCTCATTTGCCGCATGGTGGTCAGTAAAGACCACTCCTTCGGCAATGCGCGCGAAATGCGCAATCTGCTCGATGCCACCGTACAGCAGCTCTCGCTGCGCGTAGCTGCCCTGCCGCCGTCTGAAGTTACCAAAGAAACTTACCAGCTCATTGAGCCTGAAGATATTAAAGACAGTATTGAATGATGATTATTTGTCCTAATTGTAAGGAAGATATAGAAGACGATTCCCGCTTTTGCGACCAGTGTGGTCAGGCTCTCGTCTATTGCAGTAGCTGTGGTCGCGTGGGCAAGGGCCGACGCTGCATCTACTGCGGCGGCCTCATGGTCACTGCCGACGAGCTCGAACAGAAACGTCAGACGTCTCAGACCTCTCTGGGACTCTTCGGCCAAAACGTCGTTACCGCCGATTCGGCCCACAGCCAGCCCACCGGTCGCGTCACCGTTACCTCTGGCCTGCAGCGTCCCGTACCCCTGCTTACGCTCTATAACGATACGCTCAACATCCGTATCGTCGGACAGAACGGTGCCGTCATAGGCCGTCGTCAGGGTCCCTACACGCAGTTCTTTCAGGATAACATGTATGTCTCCGGTGTCCACGCTCAGCTGATGTACACCAACGACGGCGGTTGGTCCGTCATTGACAAGCATTCCTCTAACGGTACCAAACTCAATGACCGCTCGCTCATGCCCGACGTGGCCATGTCGCTTCGCAACGGCGACATCCTTACCCTGGCCAACGTCAGCATGCAGGTGGTCATCGACTCATAAAACAATTCGTACTAAGCACAAAAATGAACACATTATTAATTTCTGCAGCCAGTCATATAGGTTGCATCAGGACTAACAATGAGGACATGATCCTCGTATGGGATAACTACATTCGCAACGGCTCCTACAACACCGAAATAGACGTTGCTTCACTCGACCGTTTTATCATTGCCTTGGCCGACGGAATGGGGGGCCACAACGCCGGCGAGGTGGCCAGCCAGGAGGCGCTCTCCAATCTTCACTTCTTCATTGGCGACCTGCCAAAAGCCCTTTCTTCCGGCGAACTGAACGAACTCATGGTGGCCTGGCTGGATTCTGTCAACACCAAGATTACTACCCAGGGTCTGGGGCGTCCTGACCTCTCCGGCATGGGCACTACGCTCGTCGGCCTGCTTTACTACTGGGGCCGCATGTACTGGCTCAACTGTGGCGACAGCCGCCTCTACCGTCTGCGTGACGGCCACCTCAAGCAGCTTACCACCGACCACTCGCTTAACAACATGACCGGTGTCAAGAAGCACTCCAACATTATTACCAACTGCATTGGCGGAGGCTGCCGTACCTCGTTCATCGACATGAACGAGATAACCTCCGACTTCCTGCCTGGCGATACCTACGTGCTCTGCTCCGACGGACTCAACGACATGGTTCCCGACGACCGCATCGAGCACCTCGTGGCCTCAGGCGCCCAGGCAGCCGACCTCTGCAAGGCTGCCATTGAAGCCGGTGGCTATGATAATGTTTCCGTTTGTGTCATTCAAGTTAAGTAGTACGCCATGCCTTTACGCTTACCCGACCAGTTGCCCGCCATCGAGCTGCTCAAGCAGGAGAACATCTTCGTCATGGACTATTCGCGGGCTCACATGCAGGACATTCGTCCGCTGCGCATCGTCATTCTCAACCTCATGCCGCTCAAGATAACCACCGAGACCGACCTCATCCGCCTGCTCTCCAATACGCCCTTGCAGATTGAGGTCAGCTTCATGAAACTGAAGAGTCATACGCCGAAGAATACGCCCATCGAACACATGATGATGTTCTACCGCGACTTCGAGGTGTTGCGTCACGAGAAGTTCGACGGAATGATTATTACCGGTGCCCCCGTCGAGACGCTCAGCTTCGAGCAGGTCAACTACTGGGACGAAATGCAGGACATCTTCCGCTGGGCCCGCACCCACGTTACCAGTACGCTCTTCATCTGCTGGGCTGCCCAGGCCGGCCTGTACTTCCATTACGGCATTCCAAAGTACCCGCTCCCGAAGAAGAAGTTTGGCGTCTTCCGTCACTATCCGCTCATGCCTCAGTTGCCTATTTTCCGTGGCTTCGACGATACGTTCTGCATGCCTCACAGCCGCCATACCGAGATTCACCGCGACGATGTTCTGGCCCATCCTGACCTCACGCTCATAGCTGACAGCGACGAGTGCGGACCCTCCATCGTCATGGCGCGCGGTGGTCGTGAGTTCTTCATTACCGGCCACTTGGAGTATGCTCCTAACACGCTCGACAAGGAGTATCGTCGTGACCGCGACGTGCGTACCGATGTTGATTTGCCCTACAATTACTACC
>DGTH01000106.1 GCA_002393705.1 Prevotella sp. UBA4341
AGGCGAAGGTGCGCAGGAAGTCCTTTTCTACGGCGTAGTTCTCCATGAACTGCGAGGGCAGCTCGACGAAGTCCCACAGCACGTTGGTGCCCGAAAGGCTCTCGAAGCGCGTATTAGCGAACATGCCGTGCAGCGAGTGGCCAAACTCGTGCAGGAAGGTCTCTACCTCGCCTAGTGTCAGCAGTGCCGGCTTGTCCTCGGTGGGTTTCGTCAGGTTCATGACCACCGAGACGTGCGGTCGTACGTTTTCGCCTTTCTTGTCAATAAACTGCCCCTGGTACTGCGTCATCCAGGCACCGGCCTGCTTGCCCTTGCGGGGGAAGAAGTCGGCATAGAAGACGGCGAGGTAGGAACCGTCGCGGTCGAAGACCTCGTAGGCCTTCACGTCGGGGTGATAGACGGGTATGTCTTTATTCTCTCGGAACGTGATGCCATACAGGCGGTTGGCCAGTCCGAAGACGCCCTTGATAACGTTCTTCAGTTCGAAGTAGGGTCGCAGCATCTCCGCGTCGATGTTGTACTTCTTCATCTGCAGCTTGTGGCTGTAGAAGGCAGTGTCCCAGGGGGCTAACCCCTCCCTGCCTCCCTGAAGGGAGGGGGCAGAATGTTTCTTTCCTTGAGTGTATTCTCCCCCCTCCCTCACAGGGAGGGGCTGGGGGAGAGTCTTTTTCAGCTCCTCCATCTCCTTCACAGCCTGCGGTCGGTAGGCATCGATAAGCTGGTTGAGCAGCCGATAGACGTTGCGCGTGTTGGAGGCCATGCGGCGCTTCAGCACGTAGTCGGCATAGGTCTTGTAGCCCAAGAGCTGGGCTATCTCGCGGCGCAGGTTGACGAGCCGCTTGCATATTTCGAGGTTGTTCTCCGCGTTGTCGTGGGTGCACACCGTGTTGCGCATCATGTAGAGCTGTTTCCTCAGTTCGCGCTGCGTGCTGTAGGTCATGAAGGGCTGGTACGACGGGTAGTCCAGAGTGAAGAGCCAGGCGGGGGGCTGGGGCGTCTGGGGCTGCTGAGGCGTCTGGGGCTGCTGGGTTGCCTCCTTGGCGGCCAAGGCCGCCGCGTCGATGGCGGTCTGGGGCAGTCCGTCGAGCTGCTCGGGGTTGGTAATGAGCAGCGTGTAAGCCTTGTTCTCCTTGAGCAGGTTCTGCGAGAACTGCAGCGAGAGCATCGACGCCTCCTCGGTGAGCTGGCGCAGTCGCAGCTTGCCCTCCTCGCTGAGCAGGGCACCTCCGCGCACCAGTCCCTGGTACGTATCGTCCAAGAGCTTCTGCTCCTCGGGGGTGAGCCGGCGGTGGTGCAAGTGAACGGCCTTGATGCGCTCAAAGAGCTTGGGGTTCAGGCGGACGTCGTTGGCGTGCTGCGTCAGGATGGGCTGCAGCTTCTGGGCCAGGGCGTCCATCTCGTCGTTCGTCTCTGCCGAGAGCAGGTTGAAAAACACTGTCGATACGCGCTCCAAGAGGTCGTAGTAGCCCTCCTGGTCGTCGTCTTTGTTAATGATGGTGTTGTCGAACGTGGGGCGTTCGGGGTTGTTGATGGTCTTCTCTATCAGCTCGTTGTCGCGCTTGATGCCCTCCATGAAGGCCTCTTCGTAGTCTTCGAGCCTGATGCGGTCGAAGGGCACGGTGTCGTGGGGCGTGTTGTATGGTTCGAAAAAAGGGTTCTTACGTTCCTTCTGTTCCTCGTTGTTCATTGCTTTCTCTCTTTTTGGGGGGCAAAGTTACTAAAAGTCAGGGAAAAACATGCACGATTAAAAAGAATTAACGCGAATATTTGGTCGTTTCGGGAATTATTCTTAACTTTGTCGCCATAAGGAAACTATTAACCAATCAATTTTATAATTATGGAAAAGAAGATGAAATTATTATTTGCCGTACTCATGTTGGCATTTATCGTTCCCGAGGCTGATGCTCAAGGCATTTTCGGACGTATCAAGCGCAGGGCACAGAACGCGATTGAGAATAAGGTGAACACCGCTGTCGATAGGGCTGTTGACGGTGCTGTTGACGGTGCTGTGGAAGGCGTGGTGAACGGAACAGAGGACGATGGCGACACCCCTGAGTCTGCTGAGTCGGCTGACCCGGCTGACGCTTCGCCTGCTGACCCGGCCGCCACTACAGGGGCTGTAAAGAATGACTTTAAGCGTGGCAGCGTCATCATGTTCGAGGACAACATGCAGGGCGAGCAGGTGGGTGAGTTCCCCTCGAAGTGGGACCTTGTGCGTGGTAATGCCGAGATTGCCACGGTGAACGGCGAGAAATGTATCGCCCTCATCGACGGCGACGGCTGGATTACTCCGTTAGTCAAGGGCGGCATCAAGAACTATCTGGGCGACGTGTTTACCGTAGAATACGACATGCTGTTCAACGACCGTCCCAAGGACGGCGCGCCCAGCATTGAGATAGACTTCATGCACGAGACCGAGCGGCACGACAACGAAATCTTTACCATCTATTACTCTATGAGTTATGACAAGCAGACAATAGACTGTGACTATGTACGACCCACTACTGAAGGGTGGACGGACAAGCAGGGCCATACGTCGGCTACGGATGTTTGCGTCATCAACGATGGCCGTTGGCATCACTTCGCCCTGTCGTTCAACAAGCGTGCCCTTAAGTTCTATATCGATGGCAAGCGCGTGGTCAACGTGCCAAGCGTCAAGGCTGGTGCCGGCTGGCTGACAATATGGTCGGGCCACAAGAATGACCGTCCCACCTACGTGAAAAACGTCGTGATTGCCAAAGGTGCCGTTGAGCTGTACGAGCGTAACGAGACCGACATGTCGGCCGTGGAGCGTGCCATTCAGGAGACGGGCAAGTTCGTGACCAACAACATCCTCTTCGAGACGGGCAAGGCCACGCTGAAGCCCGAGTCGATGAGCGAGATAGAGAAGGTGGCCGAGTACATGAAGAAGAACCCGACGGTGCGCTTCGAGGTGCAGGGACATACCGACAATCAGGGCTCTGACGCCGTGAACGACCCGCTCTCGCAGCAGCGTGCCGAGGCCGTGGTGAAGGCCCTTGAAGGGTTGGGCGTAGATGGCTTCAACCTGCGGGCCGTGGGCAAGGGTAGTCACGAGCCGGTGGCTGACAACTCGACCGACGCCGGTAGGGCCAAGAACCGCCGCGTGGAGTTTGTGAAGAAGTAAGCCCCCTCCAACCTCCCCCTATGGGGGAGGCTTTTTCTTATACTGATTTACATAAGGAGCCGCTCGAGCAGGGGAATGACGATGCGGCCACGATGCAGGCTGAGCAAATGCTCGGCCTGCATCGCGTTAAGCTCGTTAGATACTTCGAGACGGCTGCAGCCCAGTTCGGCGGCCAGCCGCGTCATGAGGATGTAGTACGTCTTGTGGCCGGCGGGCCGCAGCGTGTGGAAGATGAAGAAACGCGTCATAGCCGTGCGCAGCGACGTGGCTACGGAGCGCCACGGCTGGCGGCTCAGGCGCTGGGCGTCGGTAGCCATGAGGTTGAGCATGTTCAGACGGAAGACGAGCTGCGTCTCCAGGAGCAGTAGCACCTCTTGCTTGTCGATGGTGATGAAGTGGCAGTCATCCTCGGCGCGGAACGACGTGGTGTAACGCTGGCGAATGCCGAAGAGCCGCTCGGGCTGCAGGATGTAGGGTGCGCTGATGTGCTCCACGACGCGGTAGCCGTGGTCGTCGGAAGCCGTGGTGGCCTCTATCTCTCCGCTGACGAGGAACAGCAGGTGGGTCACTTCGTCGCCTTCGCGCACAATCTTCTTGCCCGCATCGTAGCGCGTGAAGTCCATCTTCGTGTGGGCCACCACCTGCATCAGTTCCGCGTGGCTCATGCCTTGAAACAGCGGAAACTGCAGCAGCTTATCGTATATCTGTAACATTCAGCTTCTCCGACTGCCACGTGCCCAGCTCGCCGTCGGGCTTGGCGTAGATGAAATAAGCCAGCAGCTCGGGGTGGCTCGTAAGAAACTGGCGGGCGCGCTCCATGCCCATGACCATGAAGGCCGTGGCGTAGGCATCGGCAGTGGCACAGTCCTTGGCCAGAACGGTGGCCGAGAGCAGCGAGTGCTGCACGGGGTGGCCTGTGGCGGGGTCAATGGTGTGGGCGTACTTGCGGCCGTCCTTGTAGTAGAAGTTGCGGTAGTTGCCGCTGGTGGCCATGGCGCGGTCGGTGACGTTCAGCACGGTCTGGTTCTCGTTGGCCAGCCCCAGCGTGTCGTCAACGGGCTTGGTGACGCCGATGCGCCAGGGCATGCGCGCTGGGCTGATGCCGCGCGTCACGACCTCGCCGCCCACCATGACCATGTAGTTCCCGATGCCCCGATTCTCCAACAGGCGCGCCACGACGTCGCAGCCGTAGCCCTTGGCAATGGCCGAGCAGTCCAGCATGGTGCGGGGGTCGCTCTTCTTGATGCGGCGCTCTGCGGTGTAGCTCACCTTCCGGTAGCCCACAAACTGGCGGATGCTGTCAACCTGGGCCTGTGTGGGCATGGAGCCGCTCTTGAAGCCGAAGCCCCAGGCATTGACCAGCGGGGCCACGGTGATGTCGAAGGCTCCTTGGGTCTGCTCCGATACCTGCATGGCAAGCTGATAGACGTCAAGAAACATCTGGCCCGTCTCGCCTTCAGGTATGGCGGTGCTGCCCTGGTTGATGCGGCTGATGACCGACGTGTCGTTAAACATGGAGAGGGCGGCATCGACCTTCAGCAACTCCTGCTCTATGTCCCCCCGCAGGTCGTCGGCGTGCTGGTAGGTTATCTTGTAGGTGGTGCCGAAGATGAAGCCCTCGTCGGTCTGGTAGGGCGTGTCGCGCTGGTTCTTGATGATCCACACCGTGCCCACGATGAGGGCTACGAGGAAGAGAAGCTGGGCGAGTTTTTTGGTTTTTCCTTTCATATATCGATGATGACGTTAAACGTTCCGCCAATGCGGTCTTTGCCATAGACACCGTAGCCCGGCACGTACCACGTCTGGCCGATGTTGCCGTCGTTGCCCGTGATGCGCCGCTTGTAGCGAACGCTCCAGCCCAGGTGCAGCGGACCCCACACCTTGGCGTCGATGCCGAACACCAACTCAAACCAGTGCTGGTTGCAGCTCATGCCGCTGACGCTAAAGGGCGCGGGCCAGCCCCACGTGGGGTCCTTCAGGTCGCGGCGCTCTATATCGACCTTGTACGACGTGAAGGCATAGCGCAGTCCGGCAAAGAGGCGGTTCGAACTGCTATGCTTGTTCTTCAGCAGGTTGAAGTCCATGCCCACGCGGAAGTAGGGGGCCTTGGTCTTGTAGCGTATCTCGGTCACCTCCTCGAAGCTGTCGCACGTGCCCAAGCCCACCTCGGCTATGGGGAACCACTGGTCGTGCAGGTTCACGCGCAGCGCACCCTCGTACTGGCCGTAGTCAGAGAGTGCCCGCTGGGCGGCACCAAAGACGTCGAACGACACCTGGAAACCGCGAAACAGGGGTACGGAGTCCTGCTCGAGCACGAAAACCTTCTGTGCCTGAGCCGCTCCGGTGGCCAGCAGCAGCAAGAGGCTAACGGTTGCTCTTGAAATAAATGTTGAAGTGAGGTTCTGACAGGTCATAGGTGACAGCGGTTTTTACGATACTTATGGAGTCTATGAGGTTGTGCGAACTCAGGCGTACGCCGGTCAGCGTGTGGAAGAAGGACATCTTGCAATCTACCGACTCGAACTGCGGGCGGTTCTCCTTCTTGACGAAGACCGTGTCGGCCCACACCTTCGACGTGTCGCGCAGGACGAAGAACAGCGTGTCCTCCTGCGTGGTGTAGCCTATGGGCAGCTGCAGCGTCACCAGCTCTACCTGGGACTCGGCCTGGGCCGTGTCGCCGTAGAGTGTGGTGTCCTGGCCCGTGGCCCGCCGCGTCATGACGGCAAAGTGACCCTTCAGCGTGTCGGCCGTGCCGTTGGCCTTCTTCAGCACATAGACCGTGGCCACCACGTTCTGAACAGGGCAGTCGATGCTTGAGCAGCCAGCGGTGAGCAGCAGCAGAGCCAGTAGTATGAGCGGCAGTTTCTTCATATCGTCTTCTCAATCTGGTAGTCGTTGCGCCCCTGCGACGAGCGGCTGATGAGGTCGCCCACGAACCCGGTAAGGAACAGCTGCGTACCCATGAGCATCATGGTCAGCGCAATGTAGAAGAACGGCGAGTCGGTCACCAGGCGCATCGGTATGCCGTGGGCCACGGCCCACAGCTTCTCGGCGCCAAGCCAGAAGGCGGCCAGGAAACCAATGAGAAACATGATGGTGCCCAGGAATCCGAACACGTGCATGGGCTTCTTGCCGAACGTGCCCAGAAACCACAGCGTCATCAGGTCCAGGTAGCCGTTGACAAAGCGGTTCCAGCCCATGAACTTCGACTTGCCGTACTGGCGCTTCTGGTGGTGAACCACCTTCTCGCCTATCTTGTCGAAACCGGCGTTCTTGGCCAGGTAGGGTATGAAGCGGTGCATCTCGCCAAACACCTCGATGTTCTTCACCACGTCGCGCCGGTAGGCCTTCAGGCCGCAGTTGAAGTCGTGCAGGTTGTG